>NZ_JBFBLA010000017.1:0-111789 GCF_040702485.1 Arthrobacter sp. NPDC080031 | reverse complement strand
GCGGCACCACCAGCACCGACAACGGCACCCTCCTGTGCAGCCACCACCACCACGTCATCCACAAAGAACACTGGACCATCACCACCAAATCCGGCGTGCCCTGGTTCACACCCCCGCCCCACGTCGACCCCCGCCAAACACCCCGACGCAACCACCACTTCAGACCCACCCGGACATAAACCGGCCAGACAAGAAACGCGCCGGGGCGAAAACGCGCCAGGGTGAAAACGCGCCTGTTTAGACGATATGAAGGAAGGGTTGCAGGTCCTGCCCGTCCGGGCCGGCCATTTTCGCCGGGGCGGTCCCGCAGCGCCCGGCTTGAGCGTTCTCCGCTTGCCTCCCGATGAAGGGGCGCGCTGCGGGGCCTGATCCCCGGCGGTGATGTCCTTTGTCCCGGACGGGAAGGGAACGGCCGAGAGGGTTGTGGGGCCGGGGCCTTCTGTTTCACAGGGCCGTGGGTTGCCATTAACGGCTCCCTTGGCCTGACGGCTCCTCGGGAGTGCAATGGTAGTGCCACATGTGAGGTTTGGGAGGTCCCGGCTATGTTTGAGCATACTTTCATTGGTCTGGATGTTCACGCGGTCAACGTGGTGGGCCATGCGCTGAACCCGGCCACCGGCGAAATCACGCAGCACACGATGCCCGCTGACCCTGCGATGGTGCTGGAGTGGATCCGCCGGTTCGAGCCGCCCGTCAGGGTCGTCTACGAATCAGGACCCACCGGGTTTGTCCTGGCCCGTTACCTGCGCGCCGCAGGCATCAACTGCGTGGTCGCGGCATCCTCGAAACTGCTCCACGCCCCCGGGGACCGCATCAAAACTGACCGGCGCGACGCCCGGGTGCTTGCCGAGATGCTCGCCGTCGGCTCGGTGACCGAGGTGCGGATCCCGGCTCTTGAGGAAGAAGCGCTGCGGGATCTGTCCCGGCTGCGCGCAGGCGCGGCCAAAGACCTCGCGCACGCCCGCCAGCACGTGAACGCCGTCCTGCTGCGCCACGGCATCCGCTATCCCAAGGACAACAGGTGGACGAAGGAACACAGCCTGTGGCTGCACCGACAGCGTTTTGAGGAACCAGCGCTGCAGTTCACCTACGAAGCAGATGTCGAGCAGGCCGAGCTGCTCGCCGGGCATTTGGCGCGCATCGACAAGCACGTCGCGGCCACGGCCGCGGCGTGCCGCTACTCCCCGGTGATTGGGGCGTTGATGTGCCTGCGGGGCATCCAGATGACGACCGCGTTCGGGCTGGCCGTGGAGATCGGGGACTGGACGCGGTTCACCGGTTCCTCCATCGGCTCCTACCTCGGGCTGGTGCCCAGTGAGAACTCCTCGGGCCAATCCCGGCACCAGGGCCCGATCACCAAGGCCGGGAACACTTATGCCCGCAAACTCCTCATCGAAGCCGCGTGGCAGCACCGGCGCCCCTACGCCCGGCCCGGGGAACGCCTGCTGCGCCAGCTCGATCTCGTCGCCCCGGCAACCCGCATCCGCGCCCTGGAAGGAAACCACCGGCTCCATCACAAGTGGGAACACTTCGATGAGCGGCACAAAATGTCAGTCAAGGCAAACACCGCGATCGCCCACGAACTCGCTGGCTGGTGCTGGTCGCTGGCCGCCCCGCTCCAGCAAGGACAACACATGAACGCGGCCTGACGTGAACGTGCCCCCGGAGGTGGCGGAAGTGAGCTGGCAGCACACGGAGCGAACTCGGGACCCGCCTATGAGCACACGGATGACCCACCGTTGGACGCTCGACCTTAGACACCGATAAAGCTCCAGCCGAACAAATCGTCATGCGGTAACCAACCCGCGCATGTCAGCCTGGACACTGCAGTCGAGAAAGACTCGCCAACACCCCCGCCACGACCGGCCGGCACACGATGAGCGGCCCCCGGAACCAACAACCAGGAGCCGCTCATCCATGCCTCTTGACAACCAGACCTACATATCAGGCGGGCGTCCCGCCGTCGACGTCTGCCATCGCCTGTTCGCGGACGGCCGCCATCCTTTGGACGACGGTGACGCCCGTAGCGGCGGCGAGCAAGACAAGGGTCACCAGCAAGACGACGGGAGGCAAGCCGAGTCCGGTCAGACCGGTGACGAGGAGCACGGAAATGAGTCGCTCCGCGCGTTCGGCGATGCCCACATTGGCGTAGAAGCCCAGCGATTCAGCTTTGGCGCGGGCGTACGAAACCACCATCCCGAGCACCAGGCAGGCCAGGGACGCGATGGCGATCGTGCTGTTCCCGCCGCCCGTGAAGAACCAGATTGCGACGCCGGTGAATATGGCGCCGTCTGCCAACCGGTCCAGCGTGGAGTCGAGGAAGTTTCCCCACGGGCCGCTGCGTCCCTGTTCCCTCGCCATAATGCCGTCTATGACGTCGGACAGGGCGAAAACGGCGATCAGCAAAGAACCCCACCAGAGCTGGCCCAGGGGGTAGAGAATCAGGGCGCCGAGAATGACCCCGGCGGTCCCGACGACGGTAACCGCGTCGGGCGAGACGCCCACCTTGAGCAGGAACCGGGCAAGGGGTGAGAACAGCCCGGTGAAAAACCCGCGGGCATGCCGATTAAGCATCCGTCTCCCCGGACAGATCCGACCCGGACAGATCCGACTCTTCAGGCCAGGCGTCGGCCACCTGCTGGCGGACTTCGCCGAGCGTCTGCGTCACGGCCTTCGTCTGGGCGATGATGGGAAAGAAGTTTCCATCCCCACCCCAGCGCGGAACCACGTGCTGATGCAGGTGGGCGGCGATTCCCGCCCCGCCCGCCACACCTTGGTTCATGCCCAGGTTGAAGCCGCTCGGGTTGGCCACCTTGCGCAGCACCCGCATTGCGGTCTGCGTGAGTTCCGCCATTTCCGCTGTTTCCTGCACCGTGATGTCCGTGTAGTCCGGAACATGGCGGTATGGGCACACCAGTAAATGACCGGGGTTGTAAGGAAACAAATTGAGCACCACGTAGCACGTCTTGCCGCGGCGCACGATGAGGGATTCCTCGTCGGTGCGGCTCGGTGCCACGCAGAAAGGGCAGTCGTCCTGGTCTTTGAACTGGTTCTGCCCGCCCTTGATGTAGGCCAGGCGGTGCGGAGTCCACAGGCGCTGGAAGGCATCGGGAACACCTGCCAGGCCGAAGTCGTCAGTCACTTCGGCATCGCCCGGATAATCAGCTGTCACGCCCGTGTTCTCCTGCACTGTTCCCTGCCCCCGCGGTGTCCGACTCGTCAGCTCTCGCGGTTCTTGACGGCGTCCACAATCCTTCGGACGGCCTCGGCAACGGGTACACCGTTGTCTTGGCTGCCGTCACGGAAGCGGAACGACACCGCACCGGCCTCTGCGTCCTCCCCGCCGGCAATGAGGACGAAGGGAATCTTGTCCTTGCTCGCAGTGCGGATCTTCTTCGGGAAACGGTCCGAGGAAATGTCTACCTCGGCACGGATGCCCGCAGCTTTGAGCTGGCCGACGACGTCGAACATGTAGTCGTTGAACGCCTCCGCCACCGGAATGCCAACCACCTGCACGGGCGAAAGCCAGGCGGGGAAAGCCCCCGCGTAGTGTTCGGTGAGTACGCCCATGAAGCGCTCTACCGAGCCGAACAACGCACGGTGGATCATGACCGGCCGCTGGCGGGTGCCGTCGGCGGCCTGGAACTCCAACTCGAAACGCTCAGGCAGGTTGAAGTCCAGCTGGATGGTGGACATCTGCCAGGTGCGGCCCAGCGCGTCCTTGGCCTGCACGGAGATCTTGGGACCGTAGAACGCTGCTCCACCCGGATCCGGCACCAGTTCCAGACCCGAGGCCTCGGCTACTTCGGCCAAGGTACGGGTGGCTTCCTCCCAGGCGGCGTCTTCCCCAACGAACTTGTCTTCGTTCTTGGTGGACAGCTCAAGGTAGAAGTCGTCCAGTCCGTAGTCCTTGAGCAGGCCGAGGACAAAGTTCAGGGTTGTGGTGAGTTCGTCCTTCATCTGCTCGCGGGTGCAGTAGATGTGGGCGTCGTCCTGTGTCATGCCGCGCACGCGGGTCAGCCCATGGACAACACCGGACTTCTCGTAGCGGTACACGGAACCGAATTCAAAGAGCCGTAGGGGCAGTTCCCGGTAGGAGCGCCCGCGTGAACGGAAGATCAGGTTGTGCATGGGGCAGTTCATCGGCTTCAGGTAATAGTCCTGGCCGGGCTTGCGCACGGTGCCGTCGTCGTTCAATTCCGCGTCGATGTGCATCGCCGGGAACATGCCTTCCTTGTACCAGTCAAGGTGGCCTGAGACTTCGTAGAGATGTCCCTTGGTGATGTGCGGGGTGTAGACGAACTCGTATCCGGCGTCGACGTGGCGCTGGCGCGAATAGTCCTCCATCGCCTTGCGGATGATCCCGCCCTTGGGGTGGAACACCGGCAGGCCGGAGCCCAGCTCATCCGGGAAGGAAAACAGGTCCAGCTCCGCGCCGAGCTTGCGGTGATCGCGGCGCTCGGCCTCGGCGATGCGCTCCTGGTAAGCCTTCAGCGCGTCTTTGGTAGGCCAGGCGGTGCCGTAGATGCGCTGCAGCTGCTGGTTGTTCTGGTTGCCCAGCCAGTATGCCGCCGAGGAACGGGTCAGGGCGAAGGCGTTGGAGATCAGTTTGGTGTTGGGCAGGTGCGGGCCGCGGCAAAGATCGCACCAGACGCTTTCGCCGCTCTTGCGGTCCACGTTGTCGTAAATGGTGATGTCCCCGGCGCCCACCTCGACGTTGACGCCCTCGCCGGCGTCGGCGGCGTCGTTCTTCTTGCCCAACAGCTCGAGCTTGTAGGGCTCGCCCTTCATGGCTTCGCGGGCTTCGTCTTCGGTGACGACGCGGCGCACGAACTTCTGGTTCTGGTTGATGATCTTCTGCATCATCTTCTCGAGCTGGCGCAGGTCTTCGGGAGTGAAGGCCTCGGCAACGTCGAAGTCGAAGTAGAAGCCGTCTGTGATGTAGGGGCCGATTCCGAGTTTGGCGTCCGGACGAAGCTGCTGCACGGCCTGGGCCATGACGTGCGCGGTGGAGTGGCGCAGGACGTTCAGGCCGTCCGGCGAGTCGATGGTGATGCCGTCAACCTGGGCACCCTCGGGCAGCACCTGGTCAAGGTCCTTGAGCTCGCCGTCGACACGGGCCACTACGACATCGCGGCGCTCGAAGAAGAGTTCCGCGCCGGTGGTCCCTTCCGTCACCTTGGTCTCTTCGCCATCCACGATGAGGGTGATCTGCTGGGCATCTGACACGGGTGTCTCCTATTCATTGATAAGGCTTCATAGCTTGTGGCGTACGGGGACCACAGCCAGCCATCGTCCATCGTATCCGCTCCGGCTGGGGCAGCCAAAGCAGGCGCGGGCGTGCCGTTTTTCGCCGAGGAGACGCGGCGCAGGACGGCTATTTTGGCATAGGTTATTGCTGCCCGTGCAACCCGTCATAGGGAGGACTGTGGGTCTGGACTGTGGTGCGGTCCGCGAAACCGCCCTAACGCTGGGCTACATTCGGCCTGCGGCGCTTCTCACTTCGTGTTTCCGCCATGCCGGTTGGTGGAGCAGATGCAAGCGGTGGGCCTGCCGCTCAAGGGACGGGGTCCACCGGCCATGGCTTCTGTCCTTGACCAGGGCGGTTCCGGCGATCTCCCGGAGAGTCGATATCCCGCGGACAGCCGACTGTTTGGTGGCAAAAGTTGTGGACATCGCCAGAATGTCGCCGTCGCCGTCGCGTAGTGCAATCCTGTACCCATCGTCGGGTCCGTCGATCAGCTCAAAGTATCCAGCCATTGTGTAGCCTCCTTTGAAACCTGCGGTTGTAAAGGACACCAACCAGTCTACCGAGCCAAGCCCCCGGCTTGAAGCCTGGCGAGGAGGGCACTGCCGTCCGGACTGCCCAGGCCCGTGCAGGGATCCCAGCCGGTCGCGGCATGGTAGCTTCCGTTGGAGCCGGTGGTGATGTCGTGGAACCCCGACGCCGGCTGGGTGCCGTTTTGGTACAGCAGCGGCTGGATCAGCCCGAAGCGCCTGTTGGTGGCCTGGGCGAGGCGGACGACGAGGGCCGCCCAGAGCGGTGCGACCGCACTGGTTCCGCCGATCACCATGTCTTTCCCGTCGACGCGCACCCGGTAACCGGTCTGCGGGTCGGCAACGCCGCTGACATCCGGGACGCCCCTTCCGGCCTTCTTGGGCGCAGGCTTGTGCTTGGCGTGTCCCGAGATGCCGGACTGCCAGGAGGGAGCCGGAAAGACGTCGCTGTATCCCCCGCCGGTAGCCGAGTTGGGGCCGTCGTTCCAGACAGTTTCCGCGTTGATGACTCCCGTCGCGGTGTCTGCTTGAAGGCGGGTTCCGCCACAGGCCAACACATGCGGGCTCGACGCCGGGAAATCGGCGTGATCCTTGTTGTCCGTTGCGCCGTCCGCACTGCCGTTGTCCCCGGCTGCGGCTGTCACCGTCACCCCGAGGGCGGCAGCATCGGCCATGGCCTGGTCGAAGGCCGTCCGGGCTTGGGCGGTCCAGGCGTCTTCGCTCTGGCCCCAACTGATGCTGATCGCGGCCGGCGCCGGATTTGCATGGGAGGCTGCGACAATCGCATCCAGGAACCCGGCGTCGGTGTTGGGTGCGAAATAGACCACGATGTTGGCCTTCGGCGCCAAGGCGCCGACTACTTCGATGTCGAGCAGGACTTCCCCGTCGGCGCCCGCCGGATCCTGCCCCGGCTGGTTCGCCCCGCCGTCGACTCCCACCGCGGTGACGCTCGGCGTCGCGATACCTAGGCCTTGGAAGTAGGTGTCAAGGTCTTGCTGTCCGAAGCCGCCGCCCAGCTCAAGGATGGCAACGGTTTGGCCCGTTCCGTCCGTCCCCTCAGGGAAGTTGTAGATCTTTCCCAGCTGGGGCGGGGTGTAGCTGGTACTGGCCGCGGCCAAGGGAATGGCGCGGAATTGGGCCCGGGCTTGCGGCCGGTCGTCGAGGCCGAGGACGGCGACCACGACGCCGTCGAGGGCTGCAGGCACTTGGAGGCCCCCGGTGCGATGCCTGTGGGTGACAGCAGTGCCATCCGGGCTGCGACTCGTCAGCTCGTCAAGGGACGTCCCGAAGATGCTGCCCATCCGCTCCACGGTTCCAGCCAACCGAATCCTGCGGCTGGCGCCGTCCGACTCCACAACGTCGAGACCGAGGTCGGCGAAAGTGCGTACAGCCAGATCCAGGTCTGCGGCCGATGCGCCGTACCGGGAGGCCAGTTCGTCCAGCGAAAGCGCCGCAGCCGGAACCTCGGGCATTTCTTCCCGGCGCCTCAGGATGACCGTCGCCTCGATCCGACGGGAAGGATCGACGGGACCGAGAACGTCCCGGACGCCCGGAGCGGGAGCCCGGTTCGATCCCGGCAGCGGAACACTTTGCGTTTCCCCGGGCTGCGGATTTTCCGGAGTGTCCTGCATCGACATTGGTGCCTCCTAGGCTCGCTGTGGGAGAGCTTCGTCCCTGCGATTATGCACCAGCAGCCACTTTGGCACCATGGCGCGGAACAGGAACGGCCACTGGGGCCGCCTCGAGCGATGACGGCTTGAAGGGCTTGGGCACGGCGGCCGCCCACGGTAGCGTGGGGCCTTGGCGGGCCATGCCACAGCAACGGCCGGCCCAGCGGCGAGTCAAAGGAGCGAACCATCAATAGGTCACACCGAACATCAGCCCATGAACCCGACACTGCAGTTGAGTTGAACCCGGTGTTCAGCCGACCGGGAGAATCCACTATTTTCCCACGGTTCACCATTCCGGACGGTGAGTCCCTTCCTTCGACTGCCTATCAGGTTGTCCACGACGAAGCCATGTTGGACGGCAACTCCCGCCTGAACCTGGCGACGTTCGTTGGGACGTGGATGGAACCGGAAGCGTCGAAGCTGTACGCCGAAACGTTCGACAAGAACATGATCGACAAGGACGAATACCCCCAGACGGCCTTGATCGAGACCCGCTGCTGGCGGATGCTCGCCGACTTGTGGAACGCGCCCGATCCCGCCAAGTCCATTGGGACCTCCACGATCGGATCCTCCGAGGCGTGCATGCTGGGCGGCCTGGCCTTGAAACGTCGCTGGCAGCATGCCCGCCGCGCGTCCGGCCTTTCCACCGACAAACCCAACCTGGTCCTCAGCTCGGCCGTGCAGGTGTGCTGGGAGAAGTTCTGCAACTACTGGGACGTCGAGGCCCGCTACGTTCCGGTGTCGAAGGAACACCAAATGCTGGACGGCTACGAACTGGACAAGTACGTGGATGAGAACACCATTGGCGTTGTGGCCATCATGGGTGTGACGTACACGGGGGTCTATGAACCCGTGGAAAGAATCTCGGCGGCGCTGGACGAGATCCAGGAAAAGCACGGCTTTGATGTCCCGATCCACGTCGACGGCGCCTCCGGAGCCATGGTTGCGCCCTTCCTGCAACGGGAGACAGTCTGGGACTTCCGTCTGCCGCGGGTTGCCTCGATCAACACATCCGGCCACAAGTACGGCTTGGTCTATCCCGGCTTGGGCTGGATCATTTGGCGGGACGAGCAAGCGCTCCCCGAGGACCTGATCTTCCATGTCAGCTACCTGGGCGGGAACATGCCAAGCTTCGCCCTGAACTTCTCACGCCCTGGTGCCCAGGTACTCCTTCAGTACTACCTGTTCCTCCGGCTCGGATACGAGGGATACAAATCCGTTCAGGCCAGCTCCCGCGACGTAGCGCTCTATCTCTCAAGTGAAATAGGGGCGATGGAGCCGTTTACTTTGTGGAGCGACGGATCGGACATCCCGGTCTTTGCCTGGCAGCTCACGGACGGCTACACGGAGAACTGGAACCTTCATCACTTGTCCGAACGGTTGCGGATGAACGGATGGCTCGTCCCTGCCTACCCCATGCCGGAGGGATTGAGCGCGATCACAGTCCAACGAATCGTTGTCCGCAACGGTTTCACGCGAGACCTCGCATCCAGTTTCCTGGCCGATCTCAAGAAGGAAGTGGCCTACCTGGACGGCCTCACCTCACCGATGCCCTCAGGCGGGCAAACCCAGGCGTTCCATCACTAGCCGGCACCTTCAAGCCCGGCCGCTTCAAGGAAGGATGTGTGCCATGTGCCGGTTGTTCGGCTTGCATGCCGGTTCGCAGGCAGTCCGGGCCACATTCTGGCTTCTGGACGCGCCGGACAGCCTCGCCGACCAGAGCCGGCGCGAGCCCGACGGCGCCGGCATAGGCACCTTTGACAGTGACGGTAAGGCCCACGTGGCCAAACAGCCACTCGCCGCATGGGAGGACCACGCCTTTGCGCGTGAGGCGCGGGTCCTGAAGAGCACGACGTTCCTGGCCCACGTGCGGTATGCCAGTACCGGCGCCCACACCATGGTCAACACGCACCCGTTCGAGCAGGACGGGAGGTTGTTCGCGCACAACGGCGCCTTTGGCGATCTTGAACGGCTTGACCGGCGGCTGGCTGAGTTCGGCGTTGCGGATCTGGTCAAGGGCCAGACCGACAGCGAGCGCCTCTTTGCACTGATCACCGCGGAGAGCAGACGCGCGGATGGCGATGTCGGCGAAGGTATCATCCAAGCGATCAGCTGGATCGCCAAGGAGCTTCCGGTATTCAGCCTGAACCTCATCCTGACGACGGCCTCCGGGCTTTGGGCAGTCAGATACCCGGACACGCATGAGCTGCACATTCTGCAACGTTTGCCTGCCCGTTCCAGCGAGGGAGCTCCCCTCGACGCACGGAGCTCCCGCATCCGCGCCCACAGCAAGGATCTGGCCCGTTCCGGACACGTCCTCATCGCCACCGAACCGATGGATGCGCACCCGGAGTGGAGGGCGCTGACCGCCGGCGCACTGGTCCACGTCAATGCGGATCTGGCTGTGACTATCAGCCAGCCCTTCCCGGCGGCTCCGACGCATCCGCTCTCCCTGTCCGACCTCTCCCCCTCCGCAGCCGCGTCCCAGAAGCCGTGATCCTGGACCATAAAGCAACGCTAGGCGTCTTAGCCGGAAGGCCGCGTGTTCATCGCTTCCGTGGGGCCCGCCGCACATAAGATCGATCCATGACCGCTGAAGTCGAATCCGAAACCGCCTTCGTCCCGGCCGTCCAACTCGACGGGCAAATGAGCATCAACGACGTCCTGCTTGAGTTGGGGCGGGAACCCGTGGTGTACCCGTCCGCGAACGCCGACGCCGGGGACTTCCACATTTTCTAGCACCGGGGGTTGATAGAGGTACTGGCAGGGACTCCCTCAGGGACCTGAAAGGTCACTATCGTTGACCGCATGGACAACCGGAACGACGCCCGCGATTTCCTTGCTTCCCGGCGTGCGAAGATCACCCCCGAGCAGGCGGGGCTGCCGACGTCGGGCGGCAACCGGCGAGTACCCGGGCTCCGTCGCGGGGAAGTCGCAACCCTGGCCGGGGTAAGCGTTGAGTACTACACCCGGCTGGAACGGGGAAACCTTGCGGGAGTGTCGGAAAGCGTCCTGGAAGCGTTGGCCAGGGCGTTGCACCTTGACGAAGCTGAGCGCGCACACCTGTTCGATCTGGCCCGCGCCGCCGGAACAAGCAAGCGGCAGCGTCGATCTGCGCCGCAACATCTTCGACCGAGTGTCCAATTTGCCCTCGACGCCATCACTGACGCTCCCGCATTTGTCCGCAACGCACGCATGGACATCCTCGCCGCCAACAGGCTCGGCCACGCATTGCACTCCGAGATGTACGTCAACCCGGTCCGGCCGGCCAACTACGCGCGATTCATTTTCCTGGATGAAGGACGGGCCCGGCGGTTTTTCCCGGACTGGGAACTCGCTGCCAACAACATGGTGGCCATCCTGCGGACCGAGGCCGGCCGCGACCCCTTCGACCGCGGGCTAAGCGACCTCGTCGGAGAGCTTTCGACCCGCAGCGAGGAATTCCGCACCCGCTGGGCCGCGCACAACGTACGCCGCCACTACAGCGGTTTCAAGCATTTCCATCACCCCGTGGTGGGCGAACTCCGGCTGCTGTTCGAGGCGATGGAATTGTCGGCGGACACGGGCCTCTCCCTGTTCATCTACCCTGCGGAACCTGGTTCCCCCTCGGCAGACGCCCTGCGCCTTCTCGCGAGCTGGGCCGCCACACAGGAACTGGCAGAGCAACCCCAAGCCGCACCTACTGCAGGTGGGGTGTGACGGCAGCCTAGGGTCTCGGGGACCGGGGGCCCTCCTCGTCGCCTTGATCGTCGTCCCTGTCCCGACGGCCCTCCGCTCCAGTCTGGTCCGAACGGTTGCCGGCATCGGGGTCCAACTCTTCTGCCCGGCGCAACCTGTCCTGGGAGACTTCGTTGGCCCGTTCGGCAGCCCTCTGCTTGTCCATGGCCTCCTTGTGCAACCGTTCCGCTTCGCTCTCGGCCCGGGCGGCGTCGGCCGCCGCCCGCGCGGCTTCAGCGTTGCGCTCATGAGCTCCGAGGGCGTCGGCACGGGCCTTCTCGCGAAGGTCCGCAGCGCGCTTGCGGTTAGCGGCGTTCTTTGCACGGCGCCCGTAAACGACGACGGCGACGATCACCGCAATGATCACAATCGCCACCACGATCCAGATCCATAGTTGCGCGTCCATTGCAGCTCCCCTCGAAATTCGGCTGTGCTTCCGGCGCGCCGGTTCTATCGTTCGGCCGACCCTGCCGTTGGCCAGCTGGGATCGGCGTCCCCTGACCGTGCGCGGATGCCGGTCACTTGAGTCAACAACTTTGAGTGCAGCATGGCACGAGTGGCGTGTACTTGTTTTCGCGAGGGCCGCGCCCCCGGATTGCCGATGCTGCCTTACTCAACGGCCGGCGACGGTTGCGGAACGCCAAAGGTCAAAGAGGGTTCGTCGGGGGTGGCGAGGGTCAATACGGCTTCCTCGACCGTCTCCTCGTCCTCAAGTTCGCGTTCGACGCGGCGCAGGGCGACGGCTACTTCATGTTCCCGGAGGTCACCCTTGATGTCTACCGCCGCCACGAGGTACAGCTTTCGCGGACCGACAAACTCCAGGTGCAGATACGTCAGGCGCTCGATGTCCCGGTGTTCCATGACCCTGGTCGCCATCGACTTCTCAAGTTCGGGCGTAACGCCCTGGCCGACGAGGAAGCGACGATTGCGATCAATCAGCACCACCGCGATGACACCGAGGAGGATGCCGACAAAGATGGATCCGAGCGCATCCGGAAGTGGCGAGCCAGTGAGCTGGTGCAGGAAGATCCCCAGGAAAGCAATCATCAAGCCGATCAGAGCGGCACTGTCCTCGGCGAAGACCGCACGCATAGTGGGATCCGAGCTCTTGAGCACCTGCTCCAAAGTGCGGCGTTCAAGCTCCCTCGCGGACTCGCGAGCCTGCCGGAACGCCTGGACGAACGAACCACCTTCGAGGAGAAAAGATATTGCCAAGACAATATAGGCGACCGCAAAATCGCTGGCGGGCTCCGGTGCGAAAAGCTGTTGGACGCCGTGCATCACGGACACAACGGCACCCGCGGTGAACAAGCCAAAGGCCGCAAACATCGACCACACGTACGCTTCCCTGCCGTAGCCCATCGGATGGGCCACATCCCGCTTCTTCGAGGATCTCCTCTCAGCCACCAGCAGGAAGACCTGGTTTCCGGTATCGGCCCAGGAGTGTGCGGACTCGGCGATCATCGAAGCGGAGCCAGTAAGTATGGCGGCGACAGTTTTTGCCGCGGCAACCAGAATATTTGCCGCAAAAGCCAAGATCACGGTCATAAAGGATGAAGGTGGCATCCCGACCTTCTTGGTTTCACCCATGGAACCTACCGTACCCAACAACCGTCGGGGGCACGCCTAGTGCGCGGCGAGGTAGGAACTAAGGGTGCGGGCGTTACGGACTGCGTTTCCGCCGCCGTCGTTGTTGAAATAGACGAAGACGTCCTTGCCCGCCCTCTCCCATTCCGCAATTCGGTCCGCCCACCAGCGCAGGTCCTGCTCGGAGTATGAACCTCCGTAGAGGTGGTGGTGATCCGGCCCATGCATCCTGATATAGACAAACGGCGCCGTGGCCCGGAGGACGCAAGGCAGGTCCGCGCCGCTCATGACGCAGTAGGCGGTTTGGTGCTTTTCAAGCAGCTCGTAGACGGCCTCTTCATGCCAGCTGTGATGTCGGAATTCGACGGCGACCTTCATCCACGCCGGGAGGAGGTCCAGGAAATAGGCCAGCCGGTCGTCGTCGCGCTCCATTCCCGGCGGCAGCTGGACCAGGAGGACTCCGCGCCTGTCCCCGAGTTCATGCCACGCCGAAGTGATCCTGCCGATCCAGGCTTCAGGGGCATAAAGGCGCTTTGCGTGGGTGAGCCCACGGGGCGCTTTAACCGAAAACACGAAGCCTTCCGGTAGCCGGCGTCGCCAGCTGGCGAACGATGCATCGCGCGGCCACCGATAGAAACTCGCGTTGAGTTCGACGGTGCTGAACTGCTGCACGTAGTAAGCGAGCCGGTTGCGGGAGGGAGCGCCGGCGGGATAGAGCACGTGCTCCCAGTGGTCGTAGCTCCACCCCGATGTCCCTACGTGGGTTCCCATTCGCCCAGCCTATGGTCAACGTCGCCTAATAAGTAAGCTGATGACATCCGGAATTGATGAGAGGTTGGTCGAAGGCCATGCGATTCGGATCGATTTTCGGGCTGATCGTGGTGATCTGGCTCGTCATTGGAGCGGTAGCCGCGGGACAGCGAGGCTACTTCAGCGCAGTTCCAGCGCAGTGCTCCCAGTTCGCAACGATTAGCCTGAATATTGTTGCCGGTCCCCTGAACTACATGGGACTGAACCCTGTGGCAGGCTGCGAACTGCCGCGGCCGTCGTGAGCGGGGCGGAAGATCCTCTACTCCCCCGGCCGCCTGGCGACACCAGGCATGAGTCAGAGGACCAGCGTATGGACCGCAATTGGAATGAGCTGCTCCAAGAGATGCGTGTCCTTCAAACGGGCGTCCAAATTATCGGCGGCTTCCTGCTGACCCTTCCGTTCCAGCAGCGATTCGGCACCCTGACCGAGCTGCAAAAAGGGTGGTTTCTCCTGCTGGTTGTCCTGGCGACCATGACCACCGGCCTCATGCTGGTTCCGGTCAGCCTGCACCGCCGGCTCTTCCAGCATCACGTCAAGTATCGGCTGGTGGCTGCAGGGGACATGATCGTCAAGGCCGTCGTGGCTTGTGTATCCCTGCTGATCGCAGGATGCGCCGGACTGATCTTCAGTGTTGCCGTGGGACCGGAGGCTGGCCTCGCTGCCGGCGGCAGTATGCTTGTCGCCCTCGCGGCGCTCGTGCTGCTGTATCCGCTGCTTTCCTGGTCTCCCCGGCGTACTAAAGCAGAGCCGGAGCCCTAAGTCGCAGCCCAGAAAACGAGCTGGTGGAGGCCGTTTCGATCAACATAGTAAGTTTACTGATCAATTTCCCGGAAGCCATGGACAAGGGGCCGTCCGGCCTACTAGTTTCGATGTGGAAGCACGCTCAAGCGACCGTCGAAGGAAGGCCATCGTCCTTCTCTTCGGGCCAAGGTCCGGGGTCCCTGAGGCCTTCCTCGCGGTCGGCGACCGAAGACGTCTTGAGTAGCCGGTTCTTGATTTCCACCAACAGGTTCAACCAACACGGAAGGACAGTATGGACATGGACGAGCAGCATACAGCCGAGGAAGAGGAAGCCGGAGGCTACGGAACTCCGACGCCCGAACAAGAGATGCAAGGACGCGGGGGCCAGCAATCGGATCAGCCCAGGGAAGACTCCTCGACGCCAGCAGACGACGACGGTCCAGCCGTGGTGCCATCGGCAGATGCCGAACTGGACGATTCGAACTCCGAGGGAAGCAAGCCGGGGAGCTCGTTCTCGTCCGAACCAAAGGGCGATGCAACAGGGCTGCCCAGGGATGAGTCCCCGAAAGACGACGACGGCGAAACCTTCGACGCCGGCTAGATCGGCTCAACGACCACCAACCTCCGCAAGAACGAGCGCAAGCAAGGAGCATGAAAATGGCTACGGTTAACCGAACAATCGAGGTAGAAGTTCCCGTTTCAGTGGCTTACAACCAATGGACCCAGTTCGAATCCTTCCCGGAATTCATGAAGGGCGTGGAAGCGGTCGAACAAATCGACGAGACCGCCCTGCATTTTTCCACCAACGTCGGCGGAGTCAAGCGCGAGTTCAACGCCCAAATCCTTGAGCAGGTCCCGGATTCACTGGTCAGCTGGGCCAGCATTGACGGACCAAGGAACGCGGGCACGGTAAGGTTCGAGCCTCTTGGCGCAGACCGTACGCGCGTGAGTGTGGAGATCGAATGGGAGCCGGAAAGCTTTGCTGAAAAGGCCGGCTCACTGGTGGGCATCGACGATATGCGGGTTTCAGCCGACCTCGACAAGTTCAAGAAATTCATCGAAGAGCGCGGCTACGAAACGGGCGGTTGGCGAGGCTCCGTGGCCGCCGGAGACGTCGACGACTCAGGGGCCGCAGTCTCCCCCGCCGCTGCCGCTTCGGAGCTGCCCGCCGTCGATCCCGACTTGACGGCCCCGGCGGCTACGGAGGCGGCCGACGGCGGTGACGCGACCCGCGTCGGCCAGTACACCGAGGGCGACTACGGCACGGAACACGTCTCGGATCTCCCCGCCGAGCGGGTCGAAGGCGATTACACCACGGAAGAAATAGAAACACGTCCCCGTCCGTCGGATCGCTGAGCCCCGTGGGGCCGGCCACGAACACGCCGGCCCCACGACGGTCCGCCCCGGATTCATTGACGATTCGAGGAGTAAACCATGAGCGAGTTCCCTCCCGACCCGACCCGGGACCCTGACCCCACCCGTGAGCCCGGTCCAAGCCCGACGCCGGACCCGGTGCCGTTGCCGGAACCAGGGCCGACGCCCGTGCCGACCCCGGGCCCTGAGCCCGAACCCGGGCCGGGCCCAGGAACCCCCGAACCGGTTCCGCTGCCCGAGCCGGGACCTACCCCCGTCCCCGAGCCGGGCCCGGACCTTCCCTCCCCGCCATCGCGGCCCTTCGAAGAGCCGCCTCTCACCCTCTTGTGACCTGGCAGTTCGCATAGCTTGACTGGAGAGATGGAGGTTCAAACATGGCTGTGAAACTCAACAAGAAGGCCTTCGATCATGCGAAGAGCCTGATCCAGGAAAACAAGGTGGTCCTCGATACCCGGGACGACTGGAGCGAACACGCGCCGTCGACGCAGGATGAGAACAAATTCCTGGATAAGAACGGGAGCGCCGAATATTCGAAATGGTTTCTCGGCATAGACGATGAGCACTCCGAGGGGCAGAAGGGACGCTACAAATTCCCCTATGGAGACTTCAAGAAGATTCATCGATGCGCCGTGATTTCAGGTGAGAGCAGGGCTAGCCAATACGACCATGACGATATTCGCCAAGCCCTCGGGAAATTGCTCGAGCGGCTCGACGAGCACTAAGCAGAGAGGGACCGGGCATGTCAGAGACCAGGACAACACCCGCGGCCAGATTGGAAACCGAAGAAGCGGATTCCATCGGGGCCCTTGCGACGCAATTGCGTGTGGATTCCATCAGGTGCAGTACCAACGCCGGCTCGGGTCATCCCACGTCGTCGTTGTCGGCCGCGGATCTCATGGCGGTCCTCCTCACGCGACACCTTCGCTACGACTGGGAACGGCCGTTGTTGCCGAACAACGACCACCTCATTTTCTCCAAGGGGCATGCTTCACCGCTTCTGTACTCCATGTACCGGGCCGTGGGCGTCGTCGAGGAAGATGAGCTGCTGAACACCTATCGCCAGTTCGGCGCCCGGCTTCAGGGCCACCCCACCCCGGTTCTGCCGTGGGTCGATGTGGCTACCGGTTCGCTGGGACAGGGGCTGCCGGTCGCCGTCGGGGTAAGCCTCGCAGCGCGTTACCTGGACAAACTGCCCTTCCATACCTGGGTGTTGTGCGGAGACAGCGAACTGGCTGAAGGGTCCATCTGGGAGGCCATCGACAAGGCGGCCTACTACAAGCTCGGCAACCTCACCGCCATCGTAGACGTCAACCGGCTTGGCCAAGACGGCCCCACCGAACTCCAGTGGGATATGGATGCCTACACCAAGCGGGTTGAGGCCTTCGGGGCCAGGGCAATCGTCATCGACGGTCATGACCTTGGCCAGATCGACGACGCCCTGGGCCGGGCCCGAAGCGAAGCCGAGCAGCCGACGGTCATTCTGGCCAAGACGATCAAGGGCAAAGGGGTACCTGAGATCGAAGACCGGAACGGCTGGCACGGCAAGGCGCTCCCGGCGGACATGGCCGGGAAAGCCATCGCGGGCCTTGGAGGGCCAAGCAGCGTCCAAGCGACTACCCGTCTTCCGGAGCCGGGCACACCGGCCATCACGCCGGGCGCCAAAGCCGAGGTCACGCTGCCGCAGTGGAAAGCCGGCGACAAGGTGGCGACCAGGGCAGCCTTCGGTGCCGCGGTCTCCGCGCTTGCGGTCCGCCCCGAAGTGGTGGTCCTGGATGGCGAGGTGGGTAATTCGACCCACGCCGGGGACTTCAAGGAAGTGGCCCCCGAGCGGTATTTCGAAATTTTCATTGCCGAGCAGCAACTCGTCGCCGCCGCCATCGGCCTCTCTGTCCGCGGCTACGTGGCCTTCGCTTCAAGTTTCGCGGCTTTCCTGGTTTCGCGGCCATTCGACTTTATCCGCATGGCCGGAGTCTCGGAAGTCGACATCCGGCTCGTCGGCACGCATGCCGGTGTTGAAATCGGGCAGGATGGCCCATCGCAAATGGCATTGGAGGACATTGCCGCCATGCGGGCCGTGCACAGTTCCACCGTGCTTTATCCGGCTGATGCTCCGTCCACAGTGCAGCTCGTGAGCGCCATGGCAGACACGCCCGGAATCTCCTACCTTCGCGCCACTCGTGGAGCCTATCCCGTGATTTACGGGCCGGACGAACAGTTCCCCCTTGGCGGAAGCAAGGTCCACGGAGCCAGCGCCGATGACCAAGTGGCGCTTATCGGCGCGGGCGTCACACTCCACGAATGCCTCGCGGCCGCCGAGGAACTGGCCCAGTCGGGAATCAAAGCCCGCGTCATCGACCTCTACTCCATCAAGCCGATCGACGTGGACACCCTGCGCCGGACGTGCCTTGAAACTGATGGCCGGATTGTCGTCGCGGAAGACCACTACGCACAAGGCGGCATAGGCTCGGCCGTCCTGGAAGCCCTCGCGAGTGCCAACACTCCGAAACTCCATCTGGCACTGCTTGCCGTAAGGGAACTGCCGGGTTCCGGCGAACCCAAGGACCTGCTCAATGCCGCCGGCATTTCCGCACGCCACATTGCCGCCGCCGCCCGCGACCTCGTCATGGAGTGAGGCGGCAACACCACGACCGCCAGCAGACTGGACGGATCTAGACCGTCGCGGTGCGCGGCATTGCGACCGATCCCCGCCGGATCAGGCTGGCGGAAAATCCAGCTACGTTGGCCGCGGGCTTGCGGCCCTCGATTTGCCGGATCAGCGCGCCGGCAGCGGCCACGCCCATCTCGTACACGGGTTGGGCAATGACGGTCAGCGGGGGGCTGGTCAGGCGTGTCCAGGAAAAGTCGTCATACATCAGGAACGAAATGTCGTCCGGGATTGAGAGGCCCAGCTCCTGGATTGCCTCGACGACGCTGAGTGCTATCAGGCCGTCGGACGCCACAATGGCAGTGGCCGGCTCGGGCGCGAGGAGAAGCCCGCGAGTGATGGCCCGGATGGAATCCGCGTCGCCGGCGTTGAGCCTCACCTGGTCTTCGGAGAAGTTCAGTCCTCTTTCCGCGAAGGCGCGCTGCATGCCCTCCAACCGTTCGGAGATCTGCGAGGAGTCCAACACCATTCCGGTCCGGTACGGGGTTTCCGCTTTGAGGGTAGAGATGAACGCGATCCGGCGGTGGCCGGCCTGGAGGAGATACCGGGTGGACTCGAAGGAAATCCCGGCCATGCTCACTGCGATGGTCTCCACATCCAGCCCCTCGGCCTTCCGGTCCAGGAGGACCAAGGGCCGTCCGGATTCGTGAACGTGCCGTAAATGTTCTGTTTCAACAGACGACGCGGGGGCGACGATCAGTCCGTCCACCCGCTTGTCGAGCAAGACGCGGACTGCCTCGATTTCTGCACTGACTTCCTCGTCGGTGTTGATCAGGATGACGTTGTAGCCGCTCTTTTTGGCAGTGTCCGTGATACCCCTCGTCGCCAGTCCGAAGTGCGGGTTTTCGATGTCGCCCACGACGACCCCGATCGTGTTCGATTTCCCCGTATTCATGCTGCGCGCCAGTTCGTTGGGCCGATAGGAAAGCTCCTCTGCCGCCGCAAGAACGCGCCCCCGCACATCTTCGCTCACCGCCCCGTAATTTCCCAGGGCCCGCGCCGCCTGGGCTTTGGACACCTGTGCCGCCTTCGCGACGTCGGCCACGGTAATCTCTCGCCGCCTCGAACTGTTGCTGCTCATGGATGCCTTTCGAAGGGCCTTGACGGCCTGTGTGGTTTGGGTTACATTTTTCGCAACCCCTTGTGAGTCCGGTCTCAATCCTAGCCACTGAGACCGGACTCAACAAGAGGAATCCCGAAAGGCTTCAAGGCCGCTTACCGCTTCTCATGATTGGAAAATTTGCTGTGACTAAACGACTGAACTTCCGCCCAGGGGTGATCGTCGCGGCTGCTGTCGCAGCCCTCCTGGCACTGAGCGGGTGTGGCGGGTCGACCCCTGCCTCGTCGTCGACCGCTGGAAACCCTTATGGCCTCATCGAACCCGGCACCATCCGCGTCGCCAGCCTGGGAGATGCCAAGCCCTACACGTTCACGGACGCCACCGGAAACTTCACCGGTTTCGACGTCGAACTGTTCAAGGATGTCGCGCACCGCGCCGGAGTGGACAAGGTCGTCTTCACCGGACAGGACTTCTCGGCGATCCTGCCGGCCGTCGCCAACGGCCAGTTCGACGTCGGGGTCGCGGCCATCGGCATCACGGACAAGCGCAAGCAGACCGTGGACTTCTCCAACGGCTACCTCGCCGGCTACCTGACCGTCCTGACGACCAAGACCTCAGGGATCAAGGATGTCAATGGCCTGGCTGGAAAGCGGCTCGGCGTGGTCCAGGGCACCCTGCAGGAAGCGTACGCGGTGAAGAATTTCCCCACCGCAAACCTGGTGCGCTTCCCGGACAACAACTCCGCGATCTCGGCCGTGAACAGCGGTTCGGCTGACGCGCACTTCCTTGACTACGAGGCCGCCAAGTCCTACGAACAGCAGTTCGGCCTGGTCAGCGCCGCCGATATTCCCTCCTTTGACGCACCGGCCGGCTTCGCGCTGGCCAAGGGCAAGACCGCCCTCAAGGACGCCCTGAACAAGGGACTGGCCGCGGCGATGGAAGACGGCACCTGGAAGAAGCTGTACCAGAAGTGGTTCCCCGGCTCCCCGATGCCGGAGCAGTACCTGCCCAAGGCTGAGCAGACCGCCAGCCCTTCGCCCAGCAAGTAGCCCAACCGTCTAGCGGGCGGGCGGACCATTCGTGGTCCGCCCGCCCCAACAGCCACCTAAGTCTGAGAGCAAACCATGGACTGGTTAAGCACCATCACACGTACATTCTTCGATTTCGGCGCGATGGCCGAGGTCTTGCCTCAACTGATCGGCGTTGGCCTGCTGAACACGCTGATCATTTCGATCTCCGCCACGATCATTGGCGTCGCACTCGGCATGGTAGTTGCCGTCATGGGGATTTCATCCTCCGCCTGGCTGCGGGTCCCTGCCCGCATCTACACCGATCTGTTCAGGGGCCTGCCGGCCATCCTCACCATCCTGCTGATCGGCCAAGGCTTCGCCCGGCTAAGCCAGTCGATCTTCGGCCCCTCCCCCTACCCGCTCGGCATTATCGCGCTGAGCCTTATCGCCAGCGCCTACATCGGTGAGATCTTCCGCGCCGGCATCCAAAGCGTCGACAAAGGCCAGGGCGAGGCGTGCCGTGCCCTGGGCATGAGCTACGCCAAGTCGATGCGGCTCGTGGTAGTGCCGCAAGGCATCCGCCGCGTGTTGCCGGCTCTGGTGAACCAGTTCATCGCCATCGTCAAGGACTCCTCGCTGGTGTACTTCCTCGGCCTGCTGGTCAGCGAGCGCGAGCTCTTCCGGGTGGGCCAGGATGCCGCCGTGCTCGCCGGAAACCTGTCACCGCTGGTCATGGCCGGCGTGTTCTACCTCGTCATCACCGTCCCGCTGACCCACCTCGTGAATTACTTCGACAGCCGCTTCCGCACGGGCCGCCGTCGTCCGAGCGCCCCGAGCAGCGGCCTGAAGGAAGTCACAGAACTCGACGCGGCATCGCCGCTGATCACCGGGAGCAACACATGAGCGCCAGCACGAGCACCAACAACAACACCGCCGCCGGTGTCCAGACATTCCACGGTTCCAGCCTGGAGCTAAGAAACCTGACCATGGCGTACGGCGACATCGAGGTGCTGCGCAACGTCAGCCTCAATGTTGCGCCCGGCACCACCACCTGCATCATCGGCCCCTCCGGATCCGGCAAGTCGACGCTGCTCCGTGGCGTCAACAGGCTCCACGAACCCAAGAGCGGCGACGTCCTCCTGGCCGGTGAAAGCGCGCTCACCGTCAAACCAGACATCCTGCGCAGCCGCATCGGCATGGTTTTCCAGCACTTCAACCTCTTCCCTGACCACACCGCCCTCGACAACGTGGCCCTGGCGCTCTGGAGCGTGAAGGGAATGTCCAAGGCCGCAGCCAGGGAACGTGGCCGCCGCAGCCTCGCCGAAGTGGGGCTCGCCGAACGCGCGGACCACCGCCCCCGCGATCTCTCCGGTGGCCAGCAACAGCGTGTCGCCATCGCCCGGGCCCTGGCCATGGAACCCGAGGTCATGCTCTTCGACGAAGCCACGAGCGCACTGGATCCCGAACTCGTCAAAGGTGTGTTGAACCTCATGGCCGGCCTGGGACGGCGCGGCATGACGATGCTGGTTGTCACCCACGAAATGGGCTTCGCCCGGAAAGTCGCCGACCAAGTGGTCTTCATGGATGAAGGAGAAGTCGTGGAGTCAGGCACCCCTGCCGAACTCTTCGACAACCCCCGCAGCGAACGGCTCCAACGATTCCTCTCGGAAGTGTTGTAATGCTGAACCCTGCCCCCGCACCCATCCGCACGGCCGTCGTCGGATTCGGCGTTTCCGGAAAGGTCTTCCATGCGCCCCTGATCGCCGCGGACCCGGGTTATTCCCTCGACGTCATCGTCACGGCTGATCCGCAGCGTGCCGCGGAAGCGGCAAGACTTTACCCCGGCACGCGGATTGTCCCCACCCCGGAAGCGCTTTTCGCACTGGCCCCGGACCTGGACCTCGTGGTCCTCGGCACTCCCCCGCTTACCCACTTCGATCTCGCCGCGACTGCGATCGCCCACGGTCTCGACGTGGTGGTGGACAAGCCCTTCGCAACAACGTCGGCTCACGGTGAAGAGCTCATCGACAGAGCGTCCGACGCCGGTGTGCGGCTGACGGTGTTCCAGAACCGCCGGTGGGACGCCGATTTCCTGACCCTACGGAAGGTCTTGCGGGAAGGTGGCCTGGGAGAGGTCCGAAGCTTCGAATCCCGATTCGAGTGGTGGCGCCCCGAAGGCTTCGGCAATTGGCGGGACAGCGCGTCCCTGGCCGAAGGCGGCGGCATCCTCCATGACCTCGGTGCCCACTTGATCGACCAGGCCGTGCAGCTTTTCGGTCCGGTCGAAGATTGCTACGGGGAGACCGCAAACCACGGACAAGACCCGGCCGGCGCCGATACCGAGGCTTTCGTATCCCTGCTCCACATCTCGGGAGTGCGGACCAGGCTGTGGATGAACGGCATGGCTGCCCAGGTAGGACCACGGTTCCACGTCCTCGGTTCGAAGGCCGGCTACACCAAGTGGGGACTGGACAGCCAGGAGGCGGCGCTCGCAGCCGGCATGTCGCCGTCGGACCCCGCCTATGGCGTTGACCCCGTAAGTTCATGGGGCGTCCTGGGGACTGACGGAGACCGTGAGCCCGTGCCTGCCCAAACCGGCGCCTACCCCCGGTTCTATGCCGACCTCGCGGCTGCCATCCGGGGGCATGGACCGTTGCCCGTGGATCCCGCGGAATCATTTGAAACCCTCAAGATCATCGAAAGAATCCACGCCTTCGCGTAGGCAGATCTTTCCAGCGATGCCATCGTCCGCCCCGCGCGGCCAACAACCAAACCCAAAGAAAGGGAGAGCCATGTCCTCCACGCCCCCTACCAAGCACGTCGTCGTCATCGGCGGCGGCATCCTCGGAGTCTCCACTGCGGTGCACCTGCTCCGCGAAGGCGCGTCCGTCGTCCTGCTGACCGAAAAGGGCCTCGCGAGCGAAGCCAGCGGCCGCTCGTTGTCCTGGCTCAACTCCGCGGGAGAACGGTCCACCCCGTACCACCAGCTGCGCCTCGCCGGGGTCGACCGTTACCGTACCCTCTTCGCTGCGGATCCCGGCCGTGAATGGCTGCAATTCGGCGGCGGCCTCATGTGGAACGCCGCCGGACAGCAGGCCGTCACGGAAGCACGCCACGCTTACGAGAAGTCCGTCGGGTACGACTCCAAGCTGCTGACGCCTGAAGAGATTGGATTCGCAACCCCGGGCATCAATGCAAGCGCTGTGCCGGAAATTGCCATTTTCAACCCCGGCGAGGGCTGGGTCAGCCTGCCGGACCTTATCGACTTCCTCATGGAAGAATTCCACGCCCGCGGTGGCCGGCTTGTCCTCAACTCCGGCAAGGCTTCCGTCGCGGTCGACGGCGGCCGTGCCACCGGCGTCGAGACCGCCGCCGGCGAAACCTACCCAGCCGACGCCGTGCTGGTGGCCTGCGGGGCCGCCACCCCTGCCGTCGTCGCATCGCTCGGCGTCGACATCCCGAACGGCTCCCCGGTCTCCATGCTCGTGCTCACCAAGCCTGTAGACCACGAGGTCCGGGCTGTCATGAACACCCCCCGTGCCGCCATCCGGCCCAACCCGGGAAACACTTTTGCCCTCGACCACGACTGGTACGAAGAGCACATCACCGAGCACGAGGACGGTTCCTTCAGCATCCCTGATGGCATAGTCCAGGAACTCGCTGACGAAGCGTCCAGACTCATCGCCGGCAACCCCGAGCTCAAACCGGCGTCCTGGAAGATCGGCTACAAGCCCATTCCGGGCGACGGTGAACCGGTGCTCGGTGAACTCGGACAGGTGCCGGGCTGCTATGTCGCCTTCACGCACTCCGGGGCCACGCTTGGCCTCATCGTCGGCGAATTGCTGGCGGGTGAAATCCTCACAGGGAGCAAGCACCCCATGCTCTCCACCTTCCGCCCGGGCAGGTTCTCCTAGCCGACGCAGGATGGCTGGCGCCCAAGGAAAGGCCCAGCCATCCGCAAATGCGTTCGCGTCACAAACCGCCGTTTCGAAGCCATATTCAATCGTTCTGATCCTTAAGCGATGGACAATCCGGGCGCCCTTATTACTATCTAGAGTGGATGGGGGCGAATTCCGAACTCAGCTGGGACTAGCCGGGATGAAATATCAGGAGCTGGCAATGTCGGAACCTTTGGAGTCTCAGGACCCACTCGTCGAGCCGGAACCGGTTCTGGTTTCCCGGGACGACAGTGACAGCCTGGCGGGCCTGCGTGGGCAAGCGCAGGACATCATCGACGAAGTCCTCAGCGGAACCGAACCGGGCGGCGAACACCTCAGGGCAAAACTCAGGGCCAGCATTGCCCGACACCCCGGATTCCCGGAACTGGCCCTGCTTGAGCACCTGATGAACCGGGCCAGCGGCAACTGACCAGCCCTGGGGTTGCACACGTTTTACACAGGGTTTACCCACGCGGTCTTGTTAGCCTCAACACAGTCAGCACAGACTGAAGATCACGTGAAAGACGATTCACGGTGGTTGTTCAACCAGAGCAGCGGACAAGGAATGCAGTGATGCTCCGTCCCGCCCGTAGTGAAGTCGCTACTGGGCAGGGTCCGCAGACCGGGAGGTAGCAGTGGCCGGAATATTTGAAGTGTTTGTTGACGGGGAATCCTTTTTCAGGTTCAGGCTCAAATCACCCGACGGACTCGTCATCGCGATCTCGACGCCGTTCGAGGACAAGCCCTCGGTGGTCGCCGGAATCGCCGCTGCGCGGGAGTGCGCAGGCATGGGGCTGGTCACCGACCTTTGCCCGGCGGCGGCCGTACGCGAACCGGCCGTGACTGTTCGTCCGGGCACGGATGCCCAGGCATGCCACGAACCGCGCAAGACGGTGGACGCATTCCGCACCCGCGCCAAGGAACTCCGGCGGGCGTCAGCCGCGCCCCGATGGACCGGCGTGGCGTAAGAGGGCGGCAACGTCAGGACCGACGGCGCACTGGGGGACTCACCTGGGTCTCAGCAGGCAAGATGCGCCGCCGGCCGTTTTGGTCCAGCCCTCATTCTCCCACCTTTGCCCCGCCCTGACTATCTTCACGACGGGCCTTGCCTTCACGATGAGCCTTGCGCCGGACCTTGGGACAGCGTAGTTGGTCAGTCGTGCTTGCGCGCCCGACTTGGCTGTACACGGGACGGTTCACCCGGCATCTTCGGGTAGTCGGGCGGGAACGGCAGCTCCCCGAGGCCGGCGCCGAGGTCCCGCTCCCACCATTGAAGCAGGACGTCGATTTTCCCTGCTTTGGAGTTCATGTCAGCCCAAGGGTCCCCCACGGATTTCAGCCTTCCAGGCACCGTGAGGATGGTGAAGTTCTTCGGGTCGGCAGTTTCCAGTTCCTCCCAAGTGATTGGACATGAGACCGGAGCATGGGCGAGTGCGCGCGGGCTGTACGCGCCGGCGATGGTGCGGTCGCGGTTGGCCTGGTTGAAGTCCACGAACACCCGTTCGCCTCGTTCTTCCTTCCACCAAGCGGTGGTGACCTTGTCCGGCATCCGCCGCTCAAGCTCCCGGGCGGCGGCAATCACGGCATGCCGAACGTCCAGGAACTCATGCGAGGCTTCAATCGGAGCGTAGACATGAAGTCCCCGGTTTCCTGAGGTCTTGATGAAGGTGGTCAGCCCGGCCTCCGCAAGTACGTTCTTCAGCTCAAGCGCGGCGGGAATCGCGTCGTCGAAATCTGTTCCGGGCTGGGGATCCAGGTCGATCCGCAACTGGTCGGGGTTGTCCGTGTTTTCGGCGCGTGACGGCCACGGGTGGAAGACCACCGTGTTCATCTGGACTGCCCACACGGCCGCGGCTGGCTCGTCGAGGACCAATTGGGGATGCGAGCGCGCACTCGGATAGATCACCTTTACCGAGCGGATAAAATCCGGGGTTCCTTTCGGCGGATTCTTGGAGAAGAACTGTTCTCCGTCGACGTTGTCCGAAAAGCGCTGCAGCGAAACCGGCCGGTCCCCGTTCGCCGCTATGAATGCTTCCCCGACATCAACAATGTAGTGCGCGAGGTCCAGCTTGGTCAGGCCCACCTCCGGCCAGAGAACCCGGCTGGGACTGGAGATCCGCATTTCCCGGGAACCGTTCGGCCCGTCAACGGTGAGGGTGGTTGCTTCGGTAGCCATGGGGACAAGCTACCCCAGGGCCGCCCCTTGCGTCAGCACCGCAACGGACCGAACGGACGTCGGTCCCGCGTTTCCGGCTTATGGGGACGGGTTCAACACCATTGCCGAGCCGCCGCCGCGCCGGACCGGTTCGGCGGCGGCAATCATGCTCCCGTCGGGCCTGAACTCGATCGCTGTTGCGGCACCGATCTCGGCCGCCGATGTGAAAGCGTCACCGGATGGCGTGAACCGGTGGCCATACGGTGTGAGTTGGCTCGCGAATGCCGTGATGAACTCCGGTTCGGCCGTGACCGTCGCCGTGTTGCGTTGAGAGGCGCGCGGTGCGGCGATCGCGTCGGAAATGCTCATGCCCAGGTCCACCCTGTTCAGGATCGTCTGCAGCACCGTAGTGATGATCGTCGATCCGCCGGGTGAGCCGAGAGCGAGGAACGGCTTACCGTCCTTGAGGATGATGGTCGGGGACATCGAGGAGCGTGGGCGCTTGCCGGGATCGATCCGGTTGGGATCGCTCGCGCTGTAAACGGCCGAGAAATCGGTCAGCTCGTTGTTGAGCAGGAACCCGCGTCCCGGCACCACGATGCCTGATCCGCCGGTTTGCTCGATGGTGAGCGTGTATTCGACCACGTTCCCCCACTTGTCGGCGACAGTCATGTTGGTCGTTGAGATGTTTTCGGTGTCCTTCTCGTCGGCGAGCGCCGCCGCGGAAGCCGGGCACACGCCGTCGTACGTCGACGCATCTCCCGGCGCGACGGGCTTCGTGGCCGCGTGCAACGGGTCGATCTTGCAGGCGCGCTCCTTGCCGAACAGCGGGTCGGTGAGCGCGTCGGTGGGAACGTCAACGAACGCAGGGTCGCCAACATACTTCCCCCGGTCCGCGAAAGCGAGTGCGCTCGCCTCGAGGTAGTGGTGCAGGGCAGCTGGCTTGGACATCTCCGAAAGGTTGACCGTGTCCAGGATGTTCAGCGCCTCGCCTACCGTGGTACCGCCGCTGCTCGACGGCGCCATTCCGTAGACGTCGAGGCCGCGGTAGTCGACGTGGGTGGGTGCTTGGTCCAGGGGCTCGTACGCGGCCAGGTCGGCGGGGGTCATGTGCCCCACCGGGATGGGCAGCTTAGTGGTGTCGGTCTTCGGCGGTGCCTGGACTGTTGCTGCGATCTCAGCGGCGAGTGGACCACGGTAGAAGGCGCTGATGCCCTGCTTCGCGAGGAGCCGGTAAGTCGCGGCGAGGTCGTGGTTCTGGAAGATGCTGCCGACGGCGGGTGCGTCGCCTCCCGGCAGGTACAGCTTGCTCGTGGAGCTGAACGCCGCGAAACGGAGCTTGTTGTCCAGTGTCTGCTGACGGAACGTCGGGTCGACGACGAAGCCCCGGGTCGCGACCTTGATGGCAGGCTGCAGGGCGTCGCCAAGGCTCAAGGTACCCCAGCGCTCCAGCGCGCGTTGCCAAGTGGCCGCGGTGCCGGGGACGCCCACGGAAACGCCGCTCGTGACGAGCTCAGGCGTGAAGTTGTACGGCTTCCCCGTGGCGGGATCAATGAACGCATCGTGCGGCATTGCCGCCGGGGCGGTCTCGCGGCCGTCGATGGTGCCGATCTTGCCCGTCTTCGCGTTGTAGAACACGAAGTAGCCGCCACCGCCGATCCCTGCGCTGTATGGCTCGGTCACGCCCAGGGTTGCGGCCGCGGCGACGGCGGCGTCAGCTGCGTTGCCGCCTTTGCGGAGGACCTCGATGGCCGCGGCGGATGCCTCGGGGTCAACGGTGCTGACCGCGCCGCCATATCCGGTGGCGGTGGCGGTCTTTTCAGTCTGGCGCGGATCGGCAAAGGCGGGGTTGGTGACCGCGCCGCTCGTCACGCTCAGCGCGAGTACTGCGGTTAGGGAGGCGATTCGAAGTTTGCGATGTGACATGGTCGCTCCTCAAAGGTGGTGCGAGGTGGGTGGGGCCACCCTACTCCGCCGTTGCGCGGCGCTCAACGGAACCAGGCAACTCGTGGTCGCGCAACGAGCTTGTGCAAACTCTTGACAATGTTGTACAAGCTTTTCCATACTTGTAGGACAAGGTTTCAACGAAGCAACTGGAGGACAGATGTCGGCAAAACTCACGGATGTCGCAAAGCTGGCAGGGGTGTCCCTGGCAACGGCGTCGCGGGCATTCGGAGACCCCGGCCGCCTGGCAGCTGAAACGCGGCAGAAGGTCATGGCTGCGGCCGAGCAGCTGGGCTACGAGGTACCGGGCGTCACGGGCAGCCGGACGTTCGGCGTCATCGTTCCGGACATCTCCAACGCAGTCTTCGCGGCCCTGATCAAGGCCATCCAGGATCAGGCATGGCATGGCCGCCACCGGATGGTCCTCGCTGACACTTCGGAATCCTCCTCGCGGGAACGTTCCCACCTCGAGTCCTTCGCGACAGGCGTGGACGGCGTCATCCTCTGCTCGCCCCGGCTGCCTTCCGCACAGATACACGACCTCGCAGGCGGCCTTCCGCTGGTTGTCATCAACGGCGAGGCCGAGCATGCCGCGCGGGTGCTCATGGAGGCCGGCGAGGGAATCCGCCAAGCCGTCGAGCACCTCTACGCCCTCGGCCACCGCAAGCTCGCCTACATTCCCGGCCCCGCGTCCTCATGGGCCAACGGCCAGCGGCGGGCGGCGATCACCCGCTTCTGCGCCGACTGGGGCATCGAACTCGTCACCGTGGGGAACCAGAATGCAACCGTCGACGGCGGACTGGCCGCGGCGGCGTCGGTGGTGGCCAGCGGCGCCACCGCGGTTATCGCATACAACGATCTAGTCGCCATCGGCATGCTCGCCGGCGCCCGGACCCTCGGCTACCACTGCCCGGAGGACATCAGCGTTGTCGGCATCGACGACCTCGACATTGCCGCCGCGGCAGAACCCGGACTCACGTCTGTCCGCGTACCGATTAACCGAAGCGGCGCCCTCAGCCTTGAGCTCCTCCTGGAGCAGATGGCCGGAAAGCCCACCGCAACGGAAGCGGTCCACCTCAGCTCCCAACTCATTGTGCGTGGCTCCACATTTGCTGCGCGCACCGCAGAGCAAGCCCTCCAGGGAAAGTAACCATGAGAATCGTCATCGCAGATCCCAACCTGATGCCCCACCGCTCCACTTTCGAGGCCGCGCTCCCCGAAGGGGCCCTTACCTCCTGGCACGACAGCTGGAGCGATCATGCAGTACTCACCGACCTCAAAGATGCCGACGTCTACGTCGGGCCACGCTTCACCGAGGGCATGGGCGCAGCCGCCAGCAATCTGCGGCTCGTGCACGTAGCAGGTGCAGGCTACGACGGCATCGACGCCTCCGCCCTGCCCTCCGGGACGGTCTGCGCGAACACCTTCCACCACGAAAGTTCCATTGCCGAACACATCGCCGCCGTTTTGGTGGCGCTCCGCCGCAACCTGATCGGACAAGACGCGGCGCTTCGGAGCGGCGTCTGGTCTTCCTCGGTCTACTCCTCCCAGATCCGGCAGCCGGACACACTCCGCGGTGCCGTGGTGACGTTCCTCGGGTTCGGGCACATAGGCAGTGCCGCCTGGGCACTGCTTAAGGCTTTCGGCGCGGAAGGCATCTCCATCACGCGCAGCGGCACCGTCGATGCGGAAGCGAACTGCCTGCGCTGGGCCGGGACCACCGAGCGGCTTGGCGAGGCACTCAGCGAGTCGGACGTCCTGGTGGTCAGCATTCCGCTCTCGGAGCAAACCACCGGCATCATCGGCGCGGCAGAACTCGACGACCTCGGTCCGGACGGCTTGCTCGTCAACATTGCCCGGGGACCCGTCGTCGACGAAGCCGCACTCTACGAAGCCCTGAAGGACCGGCGGATCGCGGGGGCCGCGATCGACGTCTGGTACCAATACCCAGGCCCCGACGGCCGCGGCGAACCATCCGCCCTTCCGTTCGGCCGGCTGGACAACATCATCATGACCCCGCACTCCTCCGGCGTCACCGCAGAGACCTTCCGCAGCCGCGCACTCGAGATCGCCGAAAACATCACCCGCCTTTCCAAAAACGAAACCCTGAAGAATGTAGTGATTTCCCGATGACCCGAAAAATCGTCGACGTCGACGTCCTGGTAACCAGCCCGAGCCGCAACTTCGTCACCCTCAAGATCACTACCGACGACGGAGTTGTCGGGTGGGGTGACGCCACCCTCAACGGCCGCGAACTCTCCGTCGCGAGCTACCTCCGCGATCACCTTGCCCCAGCGCTGCTGGGCAGGGACGCAGACCGCATCGAAGACACCTGGCAGTACTTCTACAAAGGGGCGTACTGGCGGCGTGGGCCGGTGACCATGGCCGCAATCGGCGCCATCGACCTCGCCCTCTGGGATATCAAGGGCAAGGCCCTCGGTGTTCCTGTATACCAACTCCTTGGCGGCGCAGCCCGCGACAAGATCCTCACCTACACGCATGCCACCGGCTGGGACCTGCCGGAATTGCTGGACTCGGTAGACCAGCGCCGCGAACAAGGCTTCCGCGCAGTCCGTGCCCAGTCCGGTGTCCCCGGGCTCGAGAAGGTCTACGGCGTCACCAAGGGCACAGCGAGTTACGAACCTGCCGGCCGCGGCGCCGGTCCAGTCGAAGAAGAGTGGGACACCTCCGCCTACCTGCGCCACGCACCCGGCATCCTCACGGCAGTCCGCGAGCACGTCGGACCCGGGTTGAAGCTCCTTCACGACGTCCACCACCGCCTCAACCCCACCGAAGCCGCCCGGCTGGCCCGCTCCCTGGAAGACGTGGACCTGTTCTGGCTCGAGGACGCCACCCCAGCCGAGAACCAGCGGCTCCTGCGCACCCTGCGCCAGCAGACCACCATTCCGCTCGCTATCGGGGAAGTCTTCAACACTATCTGGGACGCCGAGTTGCTCATCACTGAACGGCTCATCGACTACATCCGCACCGCCGTCGTGCATGCCGGAGGCATCTCCCACGTCCGCAAGATCCTGGCGCTGGCCGAGGTTTACCAGATCAAGGGCGCACCCCACGGCCCCTCCGACGTCTCCCCCATCAACCTGTCGGCATCGCTGCACCTCGGCCTGGCCACCAGCAACTTCGCCATCCAGGAATACATGGGCTACGACCCCTTGGTGTCCGAGGTTTTCCAATCAAGCTTCCGCTTCGAAGACGGCTACCTGCACCCCGGTGACGAGCCTGGCCTGGGCGTCCACGTGGATGAAGAAGCCGCAGCCCGGTTCCCCTACACACAGGCCTACCTACCCATCGCCCGGGAGCTCGACGGCTCCATGAAGGACTGGTGAATCGTGGTCACGCCAACTCTCCCGACCCTGAACGCGGGAACTCCCGGAGTCCTGAGCCGAACCGCAGCGCCAGCCCCCGGCATCGTGCACCTCGGCTTCGGCAACTTCCACCGAGCGCACCAGGCCGTCTATACGGATGCAGCCGTCGCGGCGCACGGCGGAGACTGGGGAATCATCGGAATCTCGAGCCGCTCAAGCACCATCACCGATGCCATGCACGCACAAGACATGCTGTACACCGTCGTCGAGATCTCGCCCGAGGGATCGAAGTTCTCGACGCCGCGCGTGCATACGGACGCCTTCGTTGCCGGACAAGACCCGCAGCGGGTTGTAGCCGCGATTGGCGACGAGACCACGCGCATCGTGTCCCTCACGGTTACGGAAAACGGCTACACCTACAGCCCGGCAACAGGCTCACTGAACGTTGCCGATCCCGACGTTCAGCACGATCTCGCCAGCGGCTCGGCCCCCCGCACGCCGATCGGGCAGATCGTCCGGGGACTCCAGCAGCGGGCACGGACCCACGGCGAACCAGTGACGGTGCTCAGTTGCGACAACCTCGCAGACAACGGGCGCCACACCCAGCGCCTGGTCCGCGAATTCGCCTCACTGTTGCCGACAGCTGAAGCCGCCGAGACGTTGCATTGGATCGGTGCCAACGTCACCTTCCCGTCGTCCATGGTGGACCGGATCGTGCCCGCCACGACAGATCACTACCGTAGCCTTGTCGCCGAGCAACTCGGTTACGCCGACCAGATCCCCGTGCCTGCCGAGCCCTTCACAATGTGGATCCTGGAGGACAACTTCATCGCGGGCCGCCCGGCCTGGGAGGCTGCGGGGGCGATCTTTACCGACGACGTCGCGGCGTACGAGCAGCTCAAGGTCCGGCTCCTCAACGGCACCCATTCGCTGATCGCCTACCTCGGAGCCCTGTCCGGTGCAGCCACCATTCCGGACGCTACGGGCATCGACTACATCGAAGCCGCCGCCCGCCACGTACTCCGCGGTGAATACCTGCCGAGCGTGACGGTGCCCGCAGCAGTCGACGCCGGGGCCTACGAGGAGCAACTCTTCTCGCGTTGGCGTAACTCGGCATTGGGGCACCGGACCAGCCAGGTGGGCAGCGATGGTTCCGTCAAGCTGCGCCAGCGGATCCCGATTCCAGCCTTGGAGATGCTCGACAGAGGTGCGATGCCCCACTACCTCGCCCTCACCGCGGCCGCGTACTTGTCGTGCATCGCACCTCTTCGGGGATTCGACCCCGGCAACAACGCCAACGAAATGCAAGACCCCGCCCGGAAGACACTCCAGGAGCTCGCAGCGGGATCCTCCTCCGGACAGGACCTCGCCGCCAAGGTACTGGGCGAACACCATCTCCTAGGGGACGAGCTTGCGACGCGTGGAGACTTCATCGTCCGCACCGGTGAACTGATCGACATCATCCACCGGCAAGGCCCCCTCGCCGCCGCAAACGCGGCAGCCGAGTCAACCTCACTACTTCCCGCCCAGATCCGGAGCATCCGATGACCACCCAAGCAGTCCGCCGCGCCGACGGATCCTCCCTCCCGCTGACCACGGAAGCGGCCGTCCTGCACGGCGCAGGAGATCTCCGTATCGAACAAAAATCGCTGAAGCACCTCGGACCGAACGATGTCCTGGTCGAGATGCGCTCCGGCGGCATCTGCGGCTCCGACATGCATTACTTCGCCGACGGCCGCAACGGCACCAACGTCCTTCGCCAGCCCACGGTTCTCGGCCATGAAGGTGCCGGAGTTGTCGTCGCGCGGGGTGATGCAGCCAGCATTGTCGTGGGCACCGCCGTCGTGATTGAACCGGCGGTGCCGTGCGGGAACTGCCCCACGTGCCTCTCCGGACGCTACAACCTCTGCCCGACGGGAACCTGCTTCGGTTCCCCGCCTACCGACGGGCTGTTCGCCCGCCACGTAGTGGTGCCCGAAGCCGCGCTTCACGTTCTGCCGGAAAGCGTCCCCTCCGAGGTGGGGGCAGCGATCGAGCCACTTGCCGTCGCCGTCTGGGCCGTTGAACGGGCACAGGTAGAGGCAGGGCACCGGGTGCTGATCACGGGCGCAGGGCCGATCGGCCTGCTCGTGGCGCAAGTGGCGGCCCACCGCGGCGCGTCGGAGATCATCGTGACAGACGTCAACGACGACCGGCTGGCTGTTGCGGCCCGGTTCGGCGCCATTCGGACCATCAACACCTCAATGACGGCCTTGGAGTTGAAGGACCTGGATCGCCTGATCGAGTGCTCCGGCAATACGCGTGCGCTGGCCGACGGCATCTACGCCCTAGCCCCAGCCGCACGGGCCACCGTGGTGGGCCAGGCCCGCCCGTCCGTCGACGGGATCCCGCTCGGCTTCCTCCAACGTTTTGAAATCGATCTGGTGACCGCGTTCCGGTACGCCAACGCGTTCCCGACGGCGATCCAGCTCGCCTCCTCAGGCGTAGTGGACCTCCGGTCAATCATCACGGCAACTTATCCACTCGCCCACGCCGCGGCCGCGCTCACGGCCCCGGTGACGGACCCCACCAACCTCAAAGTCCTCATCACCTACTGACCCGGCCCAAGTACGGGCCAGCGGACATCCATTCAAAGGAGTATGGAAATGACCACAGCAGCAAACCTCCCGCCCACGCCGGTGGACCAAAGCAAGGTCCGGAAGGCCGCCGTCGCCGGACTCATCGGTACCACGCTTGAGCTGTACGACTTCGTCATCTACGGCACCGCGTCGGCACTCGTGTTCAGCAAGCTCTTCTTCCCCAATATTTCCCCGGCGGCAGCGCTGCTGGCCAGTTTCAGCACCTTCGCCGTCGGATTCCTTTTCCGTCCGCTCGGCGGGATTTTCTTCTCCCACTTCGGTGACCGCCTCGGCCGCAAGTGGGTCCTGGTAGTCACTCTGCTTCTCATGGGCGGGGCGACGCTGGCAATCGGGCTCCTGCCGACCTTTGGCCAGATCGGACTCCTTGCCCCGATCCTGCTGTGTATCTGCCGCGCGGCGCAAGGCTTCGGCGCCGGTGCTGAACAATCGGGCGGCGCAACGCTGCTCACCGAATCCGCCGCGCCTGGAACCCGAGGCAAGCTGGCGTCCCTCATCATGGTCGGCGCCGCCGCCGGTACGGCGCTCGGAGCACTGGTGTGGATCGCGGCGCAGTCCTTGGCACCCAACGACATGCTCACGTGGGGCTGGAGGCTCGTCTTCCTCTCCAGTATCTTCGTCACCATCGCCGCGCTGGTCATCCGGCGCAAGCTGGACGAGTCACCGGTCTTCGAAGAGATCAAGCAGGCCCGCACGGAACCCCCGGCACCCCTGCGGGAAGTTGCCAAATACGGCAAGGCCAACGTCCTGCGCGTCATCCTGATGAACTTCGGCGTCAGCACCCAGTCCTACACCATCCAGGTGTTCATGGCCTCCTACCTCATCAGTGTGATCGGAACGGATCCCAAGTTCATTCCTCCAGTGCTCCTCATCGGGTCGCTCTGCGGCGGCGTCGCAGCTGTGTCCTTCGGAATCCTTTCCGACAAGATCGGGCGCCGGCGCGTCGTCTCACTCATCACCGGGTCACTCATCCTCTTCCCTGCCCCCGCGTTCCTGCTGCTGACCACCGGCTCCCCGGTAGCCATCGTGCTGGTAATGATCATCGGCTTCATGCTGGCCTGCCAAGGTGTGGTGGGCGTGCACATGAGCTATTTCCCTGAGATCTTCGGCAGCCGTTACCGCTATGCAGGCGTCACCTTGGGCCGCGAATTCTCGTCCATCATCGGCGGAGGCATCGCTCCGATGATCTGCGCTGCCCTGCTGGGCATGTTCAGCAACTCCTGGATTCCCGTTGCGATCTACATGTCGGTGACCATGCTCATCAGCTTCATCGCCACGCGGATGACCCCCGAGACCCTGAACCGCGACCTCACGGATCCTGAGGACGCCGCGCACGGCAAAAGCAGGATTGTTCCGGTGACCTCCGAAGCGCAGCACGTCCAATAGCACCCGAAGGTCTCCCGACGGCGGCGCGTGCCGCCGTCGGGAACGCCCGCCAGCCAACCAACATACGAAGGACATCCAATGCTCCGCCTCGAGAACCCGGACACCGTCTCCCGTCCGGCCCCGTCCGCCATCCTCTGCAACTCCAGGGTCGTCGCTGTGCTGCGGGCCGGACACGCGAAGGACTACGGCCCTGTCATCGAAGCCCTCCGCGACGGCGGGGTGCTCAGTATCGAGCTGACGCTGAGCACGCCGGGAGTATTCGAGGAACTTCCCCTGCTACTGGAGCGCTTCGGCGGGTCTGTGGAAATCGGCGTCGGCACCGTGACCACTCTTGGCGAGGCCGAAACGGTACTCGAGCTGGGTGCCGCGTACATCGTTACGCCCGTCACCGAACCGGACGTCATCACCGCCTGCGCTCAACGCGGCGTGCCCGTCTTTCCCGGTGGGCTCACCCCCACCGAGCTCAACACCGGTTGGAAGCTGGGTGCCACCGCCGTCAAAGTCTTCCCCGCTTCCACGGTCGGCCCCGGCTACGTATCCCAACTGCGCGGCCCCTTCCCCGACATCCAAGTGGTCCCTTCCGGCGGCGTCGAAATCGGTGACGTCCCGGCTTGGATTCGCGCAGGAGCATTGGCTGTCAGCCTCGGAGGTCCGCTCCTCGGCGACGCCTTCAAAGGCGGGAGCCTGACTGAACTGACTACGCGGGCCCGGCGGGTCCGCGCACTCGTTGACGAGGCAGGTGGCAAGAAATGACCACCAAACCTTATGTCGTCACCCTCGGCGAAACCATGGCGCTCATGGCTTCGGACACACCTGGCCCGCTGGCCCATGCGTCCACCTTGAGCCTTGGCATCGGAGGGTCCGAGTCGAACGTGGCCATCGGCCTGCAACGCTTAGGCGTCCAAGCTGTTTGGTGCGGCCGCATCGGAGCGGATGCCCTCGGCCGGCTTGTGGAGCGGGAGATTCGCGCTGAGGGGGTAGATGTCCGCATCGCCGTCGACGACGACGCGCCCACCGGCCTGATGATCAAGGAACGCCGCACACCCACGGCCCAGAAAGTTGCGTATTACCGCTCCGGGAGTGCCGGTTCCCGGATTGCCCCCGACGACGTCGACGATGAACTGATTGCGGGGGCTGCGTTGCTCCATGTCAGCGGCATTACTCCGGCGCTCTCTGCCCAGGCGGCGTCCACTCTTCGCTATGCCATCGCTGCGGCCAAAGCCTCCAGTGTTCCTGTTTCCTTCGACCTGAACTACCGCAGCAAGCTCTGGAACGCCGAAACCGCCGGACGCGCCTACCGCGGGATTATCCCGGACGTCGACATCGTGTTCGCCGGCCTCGAAGAGGCCGAACTCGCGGTCGGAACAGCCTGCGACGCCGAGGAGGCCGCCAGATGCATCGCCGCCATGGGTCCCAGCCAGGTGGTTATCAAGTTGGGCGCAGACGGCGCCTTGGCATTCGTCGACGGCCAGATTTTCAGGCAGGACGCACTGTCCATCGAAGCCGTCGATACCGTGGGCGCCGGCGACGCCTTCGTCTCCGGCTACCTGGCCGAATTCGTAGGGGGCCTGGGCGCGGAGGAGCGTCTTCAGACAGCCGTCAGCACGGGTGCTTTTGTTTGCCTCGTACCAGGCGACTGGGAGGGGCTCCCCCGGCGCGATGAACTGCGGCTCCTCGGCAACCACGAACCGGTCAGCCGGTGAGCGCATTCTTGAGCAGTCATTTCGAAAACCCTTGAGTTGGCCCGCCACGCGGAGAGGCGGGACAAGCAAGTAGCGGGAGGGCAAGTAGCGGGAGGGCCCTGAATGCATGGCCTACGCCTCTGCGCCCCGCGACAGCCGAACCGTAACTTTCCCTCGGTGCAGGACGATTACCCCAACGGGGACCAATGTCCATGCCCAAGCAAGGGCCTAGACTGTACGGGCTCCATCGGTTCGAAGAAAGCGAGGTGTGAGCGTGCCGGGTGGCCCCACCACGGGAGACAGCGATGCCCTTGTGGCAGGTCGCTACAGGCTCGGAACCCTGATCGGACGCGGCGCCACAGCGTCGGTATACCGGGCGCAGGATGAAACGCTCGGCCGCCACGTGGCGCTGAAACTCTTTGCTCCCCTACTGGGAGGGCCGCACGAGCTTGCCCGGCATGAAAACGAGATGCGGCTCCTGGCAACATTCAACCATCCGTCCCTCGTCACCCTCTTCGACGCCGGTACCGACCACCGGGACCCGGAGCATGCCCGGACATTCCTCACGATGGAACTGATTCATGGTCCCGACCTGCATGCCAGATTGCGGAACGGAGCGCTGGCGACCCATGACGTGGCCCACATCGGGGCGGATCTGGCTTCGGCCCTGGAATACGTCCACGGGCGTGGGATCATCCACCGCGATATCAAACCCGCCAATGTCCTCCTGGCTGATGGTCCCGAAGGATCCCCCGTCCGGCCGAAGCTCACCGACTTCGGAATCGCCCGCATCATCGAAGGAACACGCCTGACAGCAACGGGCACCATGGTGGGAACCGCGGCATACCTGAGCCCGGAACAGGCCACCGGCTCCGCCCTCGGACCGGCGAGCGATATCTACTCCCTCGGACTCCTTCTCCTCGAATGCCTCACCGCAAAGCTCGAATATCCGGGGACGAGCGTCGAGTCGGCCGTTGCGAGGCTCCACCGACCGCCCCGTGTGCCGGAAGCCCTCGGGACGCAGTGGGTTGATCTCCTCACCGCCATGACATCGGCTCAGCCTTCTGCACGACCGGCCGCGCGCGACGTCGAGCAAGCACTGCGGAGTGCCCTCAGTTCCGGCGTCCCTGCGGCGATGCCCGTTGGCGCCAACGGAGCCACGAACACCCTTCCCCGCATGCCCGACCGCCCGCCCCGCATGCCCAAAACAGATATCCGGACGCGCGTTCAGCCCGTGGCAACGGCGGGCGGGAGTACCGTCGTCGTGCCGCCCGTAGGAAGCAAGCGCCCATGGCGGGGGAAACCGCCAAGCCGCGCCCGCAGATCGGCGTGGGCTTTCGGCGGAGCGCTTCTCACCAGCGCCCTGGTGATCGTTGGCGTGAGCGCCTTCCAGCCGCCCGCTCCCGCCGCCCCGGAGCCGTCCGTCACGGCAACGCCCACGCCCAGCGCCCCTACGTCAACCCCAACACCCTCACCGAGCATTGAGCAGGCATCGACGCCGGTTGCGCCGGTTGCGCCGGTTCCCGTGGTGCCGGCCCCCGGGCGCCACAAGGGCAACGGCAAGGGAAACGGCGGCTAGGAACCGGCGCCTGGGCTGACGAATGCTAGCTTTGCGGGTCATACATGAACTCGCGGAGCTCCTGCGGGCAACGGCAGGCCACCGCGATCTTCCTCGCCCACTCGACCGCCTCCCCGCGCGTCGGCAGCTCCAGCAACGTGAACCCGCCCTTGAGTTCGGAGCCCGGATAGATCTCGGTGCTCACCGAGCCGTCGGGTGAAACCAGCACGGGATCCACGTCCTCGTCGATCCCACCGCCGAAGACGTAGACGCCCGCGGCCTTCGCCTCCTCGATCACAGCGTGGGCATCGGCGGAGACCACCGGGAACTCCTCGTCGGTGAGTACCATCGCTTCGCTCGGGAAGGAGATGAGGTATTTGGTCATGCCTCGATGCTCCCCCAAGGCCGGCCCGGACGGCAATGGCGTGTTCGGCCACTGTTCGGGGGCACGGAAAAGGCGAGGGTCGGCGTGCCGACCCTCGCCTTCGTTCCGGTTCCTAGATTCCGCCGTCGCGCGTGTCCCTGGTCACGATGCGTTCCCCCGTGGCCGGGTCTACTGTGGCGCGGCTTTCGCTGATCCTACGGGTCCGGCGCGGGCCGAACACGAAGAGGGAAACGATCAAGCCGATCACTCCGACGACCATGAGGATGTAGCCGACCATATGGAGGTCGATGAATGACACGACATCCCCGGGGACGGCGAAGGCCAGAATGGCGCCTATCGCGATAAGGAAGATAGATGATCCGATACCCACTGCTGTACCTCCTGCTGAACCGCGGACCCGGCGGTGCGGGTATTACTAAGGTTGCTTTGCATTGAAAAAACTACACGTCAACACCTCATCCGGCAACCGCATGCCTGCATCCGGCATCCCCGCGGCACAGGAGCAAAAACAGTAAGGGTGCTTTGCTTTTTGGTGACTGCCGGGTACGGTCGAACAAGGACCATATGTATCTATTGGGGAGGCCAGCGAATGGCGGGCACGTTCGAACTGTTTGTCGATGCCCGCGAACGGTACCGGTTCCGGCTGAAGGCAGCGGACGGGACTGTCATGGCAGTCTCGAAGGATTTTGAGACCAAACGCGCCGCGGTGGCGGGAATCCGCGAAGTGCGGGCATGTGCGGGAATGGGACTGATCACGGACCTGTGTCCGAGCCAGCCGGCGGCATCCGGACCGGAACCGGGAATCCCCGCGCCGGACCCTGCCCAAGCGGGACCGGGCCGGGTCCGGAACTGGCTGGGCCGAACCTCCATAGTCCGTAGGCGGGGCTACAAAGCGCGCACGTCCAAGGGATGGCTGAACGGGTGGAAATAGCGGCGTCTAATAGCGGGGTCGCTTGGCGCCGAACCGTAGAAATGGCCGGGACTCAAAGGAGCCCCGGCCATTTCCGTCGCGCTTAGTACGTCTTCATGGCCTCCGGCGGCTGGGTGGTCCATTCGGTCTCGCTGGCCCGCATCCACGGATAAGGCAGGAGTTCGCCCAGACCGACCGTTCCGACTTCTCCCCCGGCATCAACCAGGACGGTAGCCTCGGCCCCGTAGTTCCGGAGCAGCTCCCGGCAAACCCCGCAAGGATTGGTGACCTGGGGCTCGCCGTGTTCGTCCATGCTGACGGCAACGGACGACCGGATGGAGGCTTCCTGCGCAATGCGGGCATTGGCGAGGGCACTGGATTCGGCACACACGTTGATTCGTTTGGAGCCGATGTGAAGGCCGAGATAGATCGCTCCCGACGCGCCCCGCATGGCGGCGGCCACCCGGTGGTTCTCGCCGTGATGGGCCGAGAGGAGCAGTTGACGCGCCGCGGTGTAGAGCTCCACATCGGACTGGCTGAGGTCAAAGGAGATCACGTTCCTAGCTCCCAATGAAGACTCCGTTCTTCCGCCGCGCCAGCACGTAGAACACAATGCTCAACACGGACAGAACGGCAACGTAAACCGGGAAGATCCACGACGCATTCATGGACTGGAGCCAGACCAGGAGGTAGGAAGCAGTGCCACCGAAGATGGCGACGCCGATTCCGTAACCGAGGGAAGTTCCGGCGCCGCGGCAGGATTTGGGCATGAGGGAACTCGTGACGACGTTGTACAGGGTCATGTTCAAGACCAGGACCACCGAGCCGCCCAGGAGGACGGCGGCGAATCCGCCGATGCCAGGACGGACGTACATCAGCATCAGGAAGACCGACGGAATGGACAAGGCTCGGGTGATCAGGAACCACTTGGAAATCGACTTGCCATCGGCGAACTTGCCGACCACCAGGCTGCCGACAACGAGCACCACGCCAAGAATGGTGGTGAGGGCGAAGACCGCAGTCGCGTCTTCTTTGAAGCCGCTGCGGGCAGCGGTGGGCAGTCCCGTATTCCAGGCGTAGTTGTAGGCTTGCGCCGCTCCAACGACGAAGGTAATCGCCAGCACGCTGAGCCAATGCTTGCGCACCCCGCCCCAAACAGCTTTCGAGGAGTTCTCGGCAAGCTCCTCGGGCCGCATGGTTTCCGGAAGGGTCCGGCGAAGGTAGACCACGACGAAACCGAAGATTGCCCCCACGATGAAGGGAACACGCCAACCCCAGTCGGCCATGACAGCACCGCTCAGCATCAGGCTGCACAGATAGCTGACCAGCGAGGCGAGCAGAATTCCCGAGTTGACGAAGAAAGAGATGATCCCTGCGACGAACCCTTCCCGTCCCATGGGAACCAGTTCGACGGCGTGTGCGGTGGAAAGCGGAGCTTCAACACCGGTGGAGACGCCCTGCACGATACGGCAGATCAGGAGGATGACGCCGGCGGCGCCGCCGATCTGCTGGTATGTCGGGCACAGTGCGATGATCAGCGTGGTGATCGCCATCATCATGATGGACCAGAGCATCACTTTTCGGCGGCCGATCCTGTCGGCGAAAGTGCCGAGCAGGACGCCGCCCAGCGGACGGAACGCGAAGCCGACTGCGAAGACCGCCAGGGCGTTGAGGGTTGCGGCGGTGGGGTCCTGCGAGGGGAAGAACTTTGGCCCGATGAAGGCCGACAGGAGTCCGAAGACCATCCAGTCATACCACTCAAGGGTGTTCCCGAGTCCGAGGCCCAGCAGCCCGCGGCGGATTTCCGGAGAGAGCCGGGTTTTCCGGGCGGTCTCCGGGCCATTCTTGACGACGGTGTCAGTCATGATTCTTTCCTTCCTCCGCACCTTCGCGGTGCGTGAGGGTACGGATCACCGTTGACATCCAGAGGGTATGGACGGTGATCGAAACTATCATTTTGGCTTGGTCCGGCAAGGCCGCACCAGCTCACTTCATGGGAAGCGAGTTAGCCCAGATAGCTACGCGTGCCTCTTCGTAGCGCTTTGAAGCAAACGGGGACATCCAGTCCTGTAAGTAGGGAGCGTGGATGGCTTGCTTGGATGCCGCAGGGTCAGCATGGGAATCACGAGGGTGGAGGTGGGGCTGGGCTGGGCCTTCCGCCAGAAGGCTGAAGCGTCCACGTTCCTGATCGTGTTGCAAACTTCCCCACGTGATGCGACTCACTTAACTATATTGAAGATATTCACTAGGTCAATGCTTTTGATCAATAGCCTTTGCTAGAGGAAAAATTTCACCAAACCATTGATTCGCTAAAATTTTTCACTATAGTTATGTGAGTCAGCTCACCGAGAGAAAGCTGGATCATGACCAACGAGAGCATCACGGCATCCTCACCGGCCGGCACGAGCGCGCTTCTGGCAACTGTCGGCAACAAGGTCCGCACGATGCGCAAGGACAAGGGGATGACCCTGTCCAGACTCTCGGAAATCACCGGGCTCAGCCCGGCGATCGTCAGCCAGATCGAACGTGGGCTGGCCAATCCATCATTCACTACTTTGGCACAGCTCGCCCACGGCCTGGACATTCCCGTCGGGAAGTTCTTCCTCGGCCAGGAAGAAACGAGGTCGCCGGTTGTCCGTAAGTCCGAGCGGCGAAACCTCAAAGGCGTCACCAAAAAGTCCGTGGGAGAGGCAGTTTATGAACTCCTGACCCCGGACCTCAATGGCGCGTTGGAGGCCCAATGGATCGTGAGTCCGCCAGGCCACGACACCAGCGCCACTCCTTTTCGCCATAGCGGCGAGGAATTCGGCATCATCCTGTCGGGAAAGAAAGACGTCTACCTCGACGGTGAGTGCTACACGCTTGAGGCGGGCGATTCGATCACCTTCTCCTCGGATACGCCTCACTGGTACAAAAACAGCTACGAAGAGGTATGCGTAGCAATCTGGGTAAACGCCCCTCACGTGTGGTGACCAGCCGGCGTTAGCCGCCGCTCGATCCCACACACGTACGGACCCTTGGACGTCCGTCCGCAAACATCTCCACTTCCGTGTGCAGGTCCCCCGGGACCTCTACTCGTCATGCCCTCTGCCAGGGGCTGGTTCGCTGCGTACACCCGCCGCGAGCCCCTCCTGAGCACCTCGTCTATACCCCGGCAACCGTTCCAACGGCATGCCTGCCGGGAAGTAAGGATCCTCCACCATGAACTCCTTTGCCACCACATCGTCACTGGAACTCAGTACGACGACGGCGGATCTCACCGCGCCCGTCATCTCCCGCTCCGATGTCCTCGTGGTCGGCGGTGGGCCTGCCGGCGTGGCCGCCGCCGTCACCGCAGCACGGTCCGGCGCATCGGTCACGCTCCTGGAACGCTACTCCTCGCTCGGTGGCCTCGCCTCCGGAGGCATGGTCCTAGTGCTCGACGACATGATCAACGGCCAGGAAATCACGGTCACCGGCATCGTTTCGGAGTACGTGGAACGGCTGCAGAAGCTGGGCCTGGCAATCGTGCCACCTGCCGATGACCGCAAGACCTCCGAGGAACTCTGGAACAAGTGGGGCCGCTACGGCACCTTCGACTTCCACTCCCACACGAACCCCAAGCCGATTTGCTATGCCGCAGCCTTCGACCCCGACGGCTGGAAGCGGGTCTCCAACGACCTCGTCCGCGAAGCCGGAGTCAACCTCCGCCTGCACTCGTGGTTCTCCAGCCCGATCGTGGACAACGGCGTCATCAAGGGTGTCATCTGCGAGACCAAGTCCGGCCCGCAGGCGTTCATGGCGGACATCGTCATCGACACGACCGGAGACATCGACGTCGCTTCCCGTGCCGGCGCCAGCCATATCAAGGACAGCTACCTCACCACGCTCGTCTTCCGCCTCGGCAACGTAGACACCGCCGCCGCAGAAGCGTTCGAACAGGCCAACCCGAAGGAAGCCCGTGCCATCAACCGCACCATCAAGCGGCTCCTCGGCGGGGCCTGGGAACTGTGGTGGCTCAAGACACCCATCGACGGCGTCGTCTGGTGCAACGCTCCCCACATGACCGGGTACGACGGCGTGGACCCCGCAGACATGACCGCCGCCGAGTTTGCCGCGCGGGACCGGATCACCGAGGCGGTCGAGTACGTCCGCGCCCACCTGCCGGGCTTTGAGAGCTGCTACATGCTCGATGTCGCCTCCCAAATGGGCGTACGGCAGACCCGCCTGCTCGAGGGCGAATACGTCATGACGAAGGACGACGTCACCTCCCGCCGCCACTTCGCGGACACTGTGGCCCGCGGCCGCGACTACTACTACCCGTACCGCTCGCTGCTTCCCAAGGAAGTGGACCAGTTGCTCGTGGCCGGCCGCCACTACTCGGCCACCCCGGAAGCGCAAAAGATGTCCCGGGAGATTCCGCCCTGCATGGCCATGGGCCAGGCAGTCGGCGTCGCCGCCGCGCTGGCGGTCGGGAACGGGACCCTCGTCCGCGAGGTTTCCGCGCTGGAGATCCAGCAGGGCATGCGCCGGCACGGTGCAGATCCGGGCGACGTCCCGTCGTCGAACGCTACCCTCGACAGCGAAGCGGTGGTGGGGGCATGAGCACCGACACCCTCCTCGATGAGTTTGAGGAAACCACGACGGCGGCGCCCGCCGCCGCTGCCAAGCCCAACGGCATCCCGCTCCCCCTCGACGGCATCAAGGTCGTGGACTTCACCCAGGTGTTCATGGGACCGTCCTGCACCCAGCTCCTGGGCGACTACGGCGCGGACATCATCAAGGTGGAACGTCCGGGCGCCGGCGACATCTCGCGCAACTCATTCCCGGACAAGGACGGCCAGGACAATCCCATCTTCCTGTCCATCAACCGGAACAAGCGCAGCGTTTCCGTGGATACCCGCACCGACGAGGGCAAGGCCGTCCTCCGCCGGATCATGGCCGACGCCGACGTCGTCGTCAGCAACTTCCGATCCGGCGTGATGGAGCGGATGGGCTTCGGCTACGAGGAACTCAAGGCCGGGAACCCCGGCATCATCTGGGCCTCGGGCACGGGCTTCGGCCCGGCCGGGCCCTACTCCCACAAGGGCGGCCAGGATGCGATCGCACAGGCCTACTCAGGCGTGATGTGGCGGCGCGAGTCGGACGACGTTAAGCCGGCCATCTACCCCACGACGCTGTGCGACTACATCACGGGTATGCACCTCATGCAGGGCATCCTGCTGGCATTGCGCACCCGGGAGACATCCGGCGTCGGGCAGAAGGTCGAGGTGACGATGTACGACTCCATGCTCCACTTGCAGATGCAGGAGGCATGCATGCAGCTCAACCGCGGCTACGAAGTCAACTGGGGAGCCATGCCGCTGAGCGGAGTCTTTGAAACCACCGACGGCGCCGTCTGCATGGTGGGCGGTTTCACCCCCGATCCGCTGGCCCGGATTTCCGAAGCGCTGGGCCTGGACGAAGACCTCACCCAGCGGCCGGAGTTCGCGAACCTTGAGCAGCAGTTCAAGCACAAGCCGGCCCTGCAGGCGATCTTCCGGGAACGCATCGCCACGAACACCACCGAGTATTGGACCAACCAGCTGGAAAGCCAAGGACTCCTCAACGCGCCCGTCCACACCTTGGAACAGGCTTTGGCGGATGCGCAGACGGAGGCCAACGGCATGATCGTGGAAGCCGAGCACCCGGGCGTGGGCACGGTGAAGATGCTCAATGCCCCCATTCGCTTGTCCGCTACCCCGCCTTCCGTCCGGCGGGTGGCGCCGCGGCTCGGCGAGCACAACATGGAGGTCCTGCTGGAGAACGGTTTCGACGCCGAAACCATCGAGCGCTTGCAGGAGTTGGGGGTACTCCGGTGACTGCTTCGATCGACGAAAAGACCACCTCAGCTCCCAACGCAGTTGACCAGGTCACGCTGACCATCGAGAACCACGTGGCCACGGTAGTGATCGACCGCCAGCACGTGCTCAACGCGGTGGACGGGACTGCCCAGGCCCGGCTCAATGACATCTGGAACCGGATCGAAGCGGATCCTGACGTGCGCGCCGTCGTCATCACCGGCGCCGGCACGCGGGCGTTCTGCGTCGGGGCGGACATGTCCGCCTCTGCCGTGGACAAGACCGGGCTGCAGTACTGGGCGGAGCTTGACCCCAACGGTTTCGGCGGACTGAGCCTGCGCACGAGCCTGGACATTCCGGTCATTGCCCGGGTGAACGGCTATGCGCTTGGCGGCGGCATGGAGATCGTGCTCGGCGCCGACATCGTCGTCGCCGTTGACACTGCCCGCTTCGGCCTCACCGAACCGCGCGTCGGACGCTTGGCGCTCGACGGCGGCATCCACCAGCTGGTGCGCCGCGTCCCGTACACCCAAGCGATGGGCATGCTCCTCACCGGCCGCAAGGCCGAGGCTGCGGAGATGCAATCGATGGGCTTGGTCAACGAAGTGGTTCCCGCAGCTGAGCTCGATGCCGCGGTGCAGCGCTGGGTGGACCAGATCCTCGCCTGCGCGCCCAGTTCCGTCCGGGCCGTCAAGCAAATGGTCAGCAGGACCAGCCATTTGAGCGCTGCGGAAGCCCGCGGCCTCAGGTTGCCGGCACTCATGGCCGCACTCGACAGCGAAGACTCCGCCGAAGGCGTGCGCGCCTTCCAGGAAAAGCGCCCGCCTGTGTGGCCGGGCCGTTGAATGGAGCACGAACAGATGCAAGACCCCGAACCTCAGCACGAATGGAAGGACAATCCAATGCGGGAAGCACTAGCACCCGGGGTGTGGGGCGTCGTCGCCACGCCATTCCAGGGCAGCACCCTCGATGTGGACACCGACAGCCTGGCCCAGCTGGTGGAGCACTATGAATCCGTCGGCGCCACAGGGCTGACTGTCCTGGGCGTCTTCGGAGAGGCCGCTGCCCTGACCGCAGCCGAGCGCAGCCTGGCGCTGGAAGTGGTGGTCGAAGAAACCCGATTGCCCCTCGTGGTCGGTGTGACCTCGCTCTTCACGGGCACTGCGGTCGAAGAAGTCCGGGCCGCCCAAGCCGTGGCGGGAGACCGGATCGCGGCAGTCATGGTGCAGGCAAATTCAGCACGGCCGGAGGTGGTCATCGCTCACTTGAACGCCATCCACCAATCAACAGGCGCCAAGGTTGTCCTGCAGGACTACCCGCTCGCCAGCGGTGTCAGCATCAGCACAGAAGCACTCATTTACGTGGTCCAGGCCTGCAAGTTCGTCGTCGCGGTCAAGGCCGAGGCCCCGCCCACCAGCGTGGCGATCGCCAAACTTGCAGCCGCCCTCGACGTCTCCGTGTTCGGCGGGCTGGGCGGCCAGGGGCTCCTTGATGAGCTGGTGGCCGGCGCTGCCGGAGCCATGACGGGGTTCTCCTACCCGGAAGCGCTCGTGGCCTGCGTCCGCGCCTGGGCGTCGGGCGGCTACGACGCCGCCCGGGACGCATTGCTCCCGTACCTGCCGCTCATCAACTTCGAGCAGCAGGCCCGGATCGCCTTGGCGGTCCGGAAGGAGTGCTTCCGCGAGCGGGGCTTGATCAAGGACTCCGGTGTCCGCCCGCCGGCGGCTCCTTTCCCCGACGTCCTCAGGAACGGAATGTTGACGCATCTGGCTGAAGCGGCCGCCGCTTTGGAGCTCTCCCTTACCCCGACCGCCCGCACAGCAGGAGGGCTCTGATGGACTTCGGAATCAACGGCAGGACCGCATTCGTCGCCGCCTCCACAGGAGGGCTGGGACTGGCCGTCGCCCGTGGCCTCGCGGCCGAAGGCGTCCAGGTGGCCATCACCGGCCGCCGCGGCGAGCTGGCCGAGAAGATCGCGGCGGAGCTGCAGGCAGACGGCCACAGCGCCGTGGCCGTCGAAGCGGACCTCAGTACCGCGGACGGGGTGAGCGCCGCCGTCGAACGCGCCGTGGAACTGCTCGGCCCCATCGACATCCTCGTCCTCAACGGCCCCGGCCCCAAGCCCGGGGCGGCAGCGAGCCTTGGCGCCGACGACATCACAGCGGCGTTCGAGCTGCTCGTGAGACCGCACCACGCCCTTGTCTCCAGGATCCTCCCGGGGATGCGGGAGCGGCGCTGGGGACGGATCCTGGCCATTGGATCCAGCGGAATTGCGGCGCCCCTGCCCAACCTCGCCGTCTCGAACACGGGCCGCGCAGCATTGGCCGGTTACCTCAAGACACTCGCGGCGGAAGTGGCCCTCGACGCCGTCACGGTCAACATGCTCCTTCCCGGACGCATCGCCACCGATCGCGTCGCCGAATTGGACAGGGCGGCGGCCAAACGCCGCGGCACCACACCGGAGGAAATCCAACTCGAATCGCGCAAGACCATCCCTGCCCGACGCTACGGCGACCCGGAGGAGTTCGGCGCCGCCGGCACCTTCCTCTGCAGTGCCCCCGCTTCCTACATCACCGGCGTCGCGCTCCGCTGTGACGGAGGCCTGATCCGGAGCCTCTAGCCCCGAGCAGCCTTCGCCCAACAAGCCGACAAGCCTTACTAGCCAAGGATTACCATGACTTCCACCGCCACCGAATCCGCAACGTCCACCCGCCAGGACGTTGCCGCAGCGCAACACCTGATCAACGGCGAATGGACCGGAGAGCCTGAAATCCAGCGGACCAACCCGGCCCGCCCGGATGAACTCGCTGCCCTCTCCCCGAGCGGTACCGCCGACGACGTCGACGCGGCCATCACAGCCGCTGCCGCCGCCCAGCCGGCGTGGGCAGCGCTGCCCGCACCCGCCCGCGGCGCGATCCTCATGACCGCCGGCAACCTGCTCGCAGAACGCCAAAGCGCGATCGCCGAAGACCTCGTCCGCGAGGAAGGCAAAACCCTCGCCGAAGCCAAGGGAGAGGTCAAACGCGCCTCGGACGTGCTGCGCTTCTTCGGCTCCCTGGGCTGGGCCGCCACCGGCGAAGTACTTCCCAGCGGCCTCCCGGACACCACCATCACCACCCGGCGCGAGCCGCTCGGCGTCGTCGGGCTCATCACCCCCTGGAACTTCCCCATCGCCATCCCGGCCTGGAAGGCCGCCCCCGCACTCATCAGCGGTAACGCCGTGGTCATCAAGCCGGCCGAACTGACACCGCTCTCCGCGACGCACCTTGCCCGCGCCCTCAAGGACGCCGGGCTTCCCGGCGGAGTTTTCAACGTGGTCCACGGCAAAGGCCGCGTGGTCGGAGACGCTCTGGCACGCGATCCCCGCATCGCCGGGCTGTCCTTCACCGGCTCCACCAAAGTGGGGCTCGGACTCCAGGAAATCCTGAATGCGCGCCGCGCCCGCGTCCAGCTCGAAATGGGCGGCAAGAACGGCGTCCTGGTCCTCGACGACGCCGATCCGCAGAAAGCCGCCGCGGTAGTCGCAGCCGGCGCGTTCGGGCTCACAGGGCAGGCATGCACCGCGACGTCGCGCGTCTACGTCACCCCGGGCGTCCGTGACGCATTCCTCGAAGCCCTCGTCGCCGAGGCCGCCAGCTACACCGCCGGTGACGGGCTCGACGGCGCCAAGATGGGCGCTGTGGTGAGCACCCAGCAGTTCGAGCAGGACCAAGCTGCGGTGCGCACCGCCGTCGAACGCGGCGCCACCCTCCTTCACGGAGAGTACGACGGCGACCCGACCGGCGCGCTGCTCTTCCCCGCCGCTGTCCTCACGGATATTCCGTTTGACGACGCCGCTGTCACGGAGGAAATCTTCGGTCCGGTGGTCGCGGTCCTGGAGGTCCCCGATTACGAGGCCGGACTCGCCGCGATCAACGACTCCCGCTACGGCCTCACCGCAGGCATCTGCACCGACTCCCTGGCCCTGGCCACGGACTTCGCGGCGCGGGCGCAGGCTGGAGTGATCAAGGTCAACCGTCCCACGGCGGGCCTGGACTTGAACGTGCCGTTCGGTGGCGTGAAGGACTCCTCCACGAACACCTTCCGCGAGCAGGGCAAGTCCGCGCTGGACTTCTTCACTTGGGGCAAGACCGTTTATACCGGTGTGTAGCGCGTCATGACCTACGTGATCGCGCAGCCCTGCGTCGACGTCAAGGACAAAGCCTGCATCGACGAATGCCCGGTCGATTGCATCTACGAAGGCGAACGCTCGCTCTACATCCACCCGTCCGAATGTGTGGACTGCGGTGCGTGCGATCCCGTGTGCCCTGTTGAGGCGATCTACTACTCGGACGACGTTCCGGATGAGTGGGCCGACTATGTCAGGGCCAACGTGGAGTTCTTCGAGGAACTGGGATCTCCGCAAGGAGCATCGGCGCTGGGGAACCTCGGCAGGGACCACCCTGTGGTTGCAGCGGCACCAGTTCCTGGCTGATGCTATGCGGCCAGCCTGGCTTGGATCGCCTCTCGAAGCGACTCCAGGCTGGGCAGGCCCGAGAGGCCGCCGGCCGTACGGTAGACCCGGCACGTCATGGCCGGTTCCGCCGTGGAGGGGAAGAGGTCGACTCCGTTCACCATGAATGTCGGGGATCCGTGGAATCCGGACGCGGCGGCTTCTTCGTCGGTCATGATCTCCCTGGCCGCAATCAAGGCAGGGGCCTTCCCTTCCAGTTCCGCGGCCCGTGCGAACAGTTCCCGGGCCGCTGAGCCGTGCGGACAGTCCTGGATGGTGAGCAATTCGAAGTCCATGGCCCTATTATCCGGCGCCGCACCGTCCGGGTCACAGCAGGTCGGCGTGATGCTCCGCGACGACGTTCGGGTGGGCCCGAAGCCGGTAACGGAGGGCGTTGTCCCCGTAGGTTTCCAGAATCGGGCTGTTCGAAGGGTCAACCGACAAGCCACGCGCTTTTGCCTGGAATTCCGTGCTCATGGCAAGCCGCGGCATGGTCGCGTCAAGGGCGGGATTGTAGAAGAAGGGAAGGGAAATCCGGTCCGTGCCTCGAAGCGGCGAGATCACCCGGTGCAGGGTCGCCTTGAGGTAGCCGTTGGTGGCCAGCTCAAGCATTTCGCCGATATTGACCACGAATGTCCCCGGCACCTGGGGCGCGTCGATCCACTTCCCTTGGTACTCGACCTGGAGACCGCCCTTCCCGGGCTCGACCAGCAGAAGCGTGAGCACTCCGCCGTCGCGGTGGGAACCCACGCCCTGCTTCGGTTCCGGGTTCGACTCCCCCGGATATCTCACAATTTTGAGGACGGGGAAAGCCCGCGCGGCGAATGCCGCATCAAAGGTGTCCTCGGGCGCTCCCAGGGAAACTGCCAGGGCCCGCAACAACGCAAGTGAGATGGCGCTCAGCCGCTCGGTCCATTCCGAGACGATTTCCCGCATCTCAGGCAGCGCAGCCGGCCACAGGTTGGGCCCCTCGAGGCGCCAATATTCGGCGACACCCGGGCCCGGCTCAACTGCGTCACGTTCGACGCCGATGTCGATCTGCTCCCGCCAGTCGATCCCACCGTCCGTGAGCTCGCCGCCAACGCGGGTGTAACCGCGGAACTGGGGGCTGTGGACATTCTCAATAGCGAGCTTCTCTTCTTCCGGCAGCTCGAAAAAACGGCGCGACACGTCGAGGATGGCGTCCGTCAGGTCCTGCGGGATTCCGTGGCCGGCCAGGTAGAGGAAACCAACCTCATGCATGGCGTCCCGCAGTTCGTTACGGAACCTGGAGGCCTCGTCCGGGCCTGCATCCAGACGGGAGAAATCGATCACGGGCAATGTGTCGAGCGTCAATGCACTTCGTCCTTTTCATCGAATGCCGCGAGCGTGCGGATTGTCCCGTCGCCTTCAGCCCGGCTCCTTGGGATGCCACACACCGAAACGGTTGCCGTGCGGGTCCAGGAGGTGTGCGAACTCGATCGAGCCGTTATCGACGAACGGGATGGCTACGCTCGCGCCGAGCGACTCCGCCTTGGCGATCGCGGCCTTCACATCGTCTACTTGTACGTAGAAGATCGCCCACGACGTTCCCTCAAGCGAGGAAGTGTCCCACAGCCCACCCTTGTCGCCGTTCACCATCTGGTAGCCGGCAGGCGAGGGCTCACCGAAGGTCCAGTCGAAGAGCGAGCCGTAGAAGGCCCGCGCCCTCCCGGGATCGGGCGAACCGACTTCGAAGTAGTTCACTGTGGACGCCATGGCTGTCTCTTTTCGACTTCCGCCGCAGATAGAGGAGGGAGGCCGCCCGCGAGACCTGGGGGCGGCCTTTTCGAATAGTTAGGGCAGGACCTTGTAGAGGTCTACGACTGTCTCCTCCGGGGGCGACTCGAATCCGCCCTCGATGCCCGCCTGCATGCGGGGCATGAGGATGCCGTCGCGGAATTTCTCCCAACTTTCCTTCGACTCGTGGACGGCCATGATGGTCCAGCCGCCGGCCGACGGGCCTGCGGCATGGAAAGTCTGACCGTCGGGCAAGAGCCCCTCTCCTGGGTGGACCGCGGCGATAGACGCCTCGTATTGTTCCTTCGTGCCTCCTGGGAAGAAGTGCACGACTCCGTAGGGTGCGGCTTCCATATCTGCTCCTTGCTGGTGTCGAGGGTGTGGACATGCCAAGCAATAGACCCCGCTGCCCGGGATGTCAATGCGTTTTCACAGGCAGGATCCAAATCCCGGATTCAGGTCCAGAATTCGTCTGCCTTTGCCGTGTCCTCGAAAAACTCCCGGCCCTCTACAACCTTTCCGTCGCGGAGCACGAAGGCGATGGCAGTTGCCATGTCCAGGGCCTTTCCGTTGTTTTCGGCGTGTGTCTGCTGAAGTGCTATTGTGTGCTCTTCTCCGCCGACGACGTCTTGGACCACCGCTTGGAAGGACCCTTGGGAACGCGCTCCCAGCTCGCCAAAATAGGCCAGTATGGCGTCGCGTCCTTGCTTCGTCCCGGACAGCACGCCGCTTCCAGCTGCGTACCAAACCGCATCCTCTGCGAACAGCTCGCTGAGTGTCGCCAGATCACCTGTGTTGAAGGCCTCGTACCCCCGCCGGACCAATTCGGCGTTTTCTGTAGCTCCCATGTTCGGATACCTCTCCGTCATCCTCGTCGGTCAATGGGACGGCTTAAGGCTATTCCTGGGCTGGGTGCCTGTCGACGGAAAGCTCCAAGTCCGGGGACCACGCCAAGGCCCCCTGCCGCCAATTCAGTGGCAAGCTTGACCACACAAACTCCGCACTGATCGGCTTTGGGCAACGAGGCTCTTGAGACACGTCGGGGCCGGTGGGACGATGAAGCAGTGAATCCCTTCTTCGAATTTGTCGGCCAGTTCTGGTGGCTGGTCTTTCCGCTGAGCGGATTGGCCGGCGGTTGGGCGCGGTCCTGGTCCAGGGCCAGCGAAAGGCGGCATCGCCGTCGGGTGGAGCTCTATCAGCTCCAGAACCGTGCGGCGCAAGCGGAGCAGGCCAGCCAGGCCGAGGTCCTGCGGCTGCAAGAGGCGCACGACGCGGTGAACCGGCGATGGCTAGAGTACGAACTCGACGTCGGGAAACTCATCGATTTTCCGGTCATGTCGGATGTCCGCGAGCCGCTCACGGTGGCGTTTCTTCGGGCCAAACGGGAGGCTGACGGCTTGCGTCCGGCAACTCCGGAAGAAATCACGACGGCGGCCCGGCTGGCGGAGTATCGCATGGCCGTCCGCGGCTTCGAGCTGGCGTTCGATGTGGCGGAGCGGGAAGCCAGACGCATCAAGGACAGCAATTTCACAGAGTCCGAGCGTCAGCGTCTGGCGACCGCGAGGAAGCTGCTCAGGATTGCTTCGGATAGTGCCGCGACGCCGGCCGAGCGGCAGACGGCGTACAGGCGCGCCCGGCGCGAATTGGATGGTCTGATTGTGCTGCCCGAAGCGACGATCGCCGCCCTGGAAGAGAAGATTGCCGGAATACTCGACGCGCCAAAGGCTCCGGACTTCCATCAAAGCTGATAGAAGCCGTTCTCAGTGTTTGAAGCGATGAATGATCACGTATTTGTGATGCTTCCGGTGACGGGTCTTGGCACGACGTGGAGTCAGTCCTAGAGGCGGTAGCCCAAGAGATTTCCGCCTGGCTGACAATCGAATATTTGCGTAAACCAGGAAAAGAAAGAAGCCCAAGGAAGGGATGAGCAGCACGAGAATCCAAGCCAAATTGCTCACGGCGCGCCTCCTATGCTCAGTTTCCGACCGAGCAAAGCTGTCGTCAAGGTTGCGCTATTCGGTAGTGCACACCACCTCAGCAGACACCGTGGGGCTATCCACGGAGCCGTGCGAGGCGTAGCTTTTTTCTCATCCCGGCAAGTCTGTTTTGGCTGGGAGCCGGCACTTATGAGGAGGACATCATGGACAACTTTCTCCGACGCGGCGGACTCGAAGTCCCGGAGCCCGTCCGACGCTTCCTTCAAGGCGAATCCGATCCTTCGCTCCGCATCGAGCAATACCAGGAGGGGGACACGCTCGTGGTCAGAGTGGATCTGCCGGGAATCGATCCGGAAACCGACGTCGACATCAGCGTGTCCGACGACAACCTGCATATCCAGGCTCGGCGCGAAGAGGATGCCGAACGCATGGACAAGAGGGGCTACCGCAGCGAGCTCCGCTACGGCGAACGGTCCCGCAGCATCCCGTTGCCCCGCGGCGTGAGCCAGGACGGCATCATCGCCACGTACGAGGACGGCGTCCTCGAAATCCGTATCCGGGTCCCCGAACAGCCAGAGACGCCGACCACCAAAATCCGCGTTGTCCGTACGGGTGGCCGCGAAGCCAACCAGTCTCCGGAGGAGCCGCTGACCTAGCTCAGCCAACTGGCCCGGCCCGCGACGCAGGCCTAAGGACGCAAGCCTAAGGACCTCCGTTCCGTCCGTTTGGCCGCCGCACTTTTTGGAGCCGCGGGGCTGGCCGCCTGTCCTGGGGAGCGGCGGCCTCGAGGTCAGTGGCGGGCATTGCGAGGACGGCGACGACGGTGAGCGCTGCGCTCACAAGCACGGCGAGGAATACCGCCGCAGAGGCGAATACAACTGCCTGCGAACTCTTCCCGCCACCGGGGCTGCCGGCGTAGATCGCATTGGCCACGGCCCCGAAAACGGCTACGCCAAGCGAGCTGCCGATGGATCGCGCGAAGAGGTTGGTGCCCGTTACGACTCCGCGTTCGTGCCATTCGACGCTGGACTGGGCTGCGATCAGGCTCGGGGTAGCAAGTAGCCCCAGTCCGAGTCCGGCGACAAAGCAGCTGCCTGCGACGAGCACGAGATTCGGTGTGTATGCCGTAATGGCGAGGGCAGCCGAACCGATGAGGGTGATGGTGATCCCGATCAATGCTGTTGCCCTGAAGCCGATCCGGAGGTAGAAACGGCCCGACTGCGAGGCGCTGATCGGCCAGCCGATTGTCAGGGCCGCCAGGGACAGGCCCGCAGTGAGTGGCGACACCGAAAGCGCGCCTTGAAGGAAGGTGGGAACGTACGAGGTGAGGCCAAGCACGATTGCTCCAGCCCCGAAGGAGATCAGTGCGGTCGTGGCAAGAAGGCGCCTCGACACGACCCACGGCGGAAGGACAGGTTCAGCCGCTCGTCTTTCGACCACGACGAAGGCAACGAGCAGGACTGAACCAACGGCGAACACTGCGATGCTGATCGGAGAGTCCCAGGCCCATGCCTGGCCACCTTCCAGGGCGCCGAGGATGGTCAAGGTTAACGTGACCGTGAGAAGCGCGGCTCCAAGATAATCGACGCGGTGCTTTACCCGTTCGATGTTCTCCTGGAACCTTTGCACGAGCATCCACGCAGCCACGATGCAGAGCGGAACGTTGACCAGGAAGATTCCGCGCCAGACTCCAAGCGAAGAGAACACCCCGCCCAGAGTTGGACCGACAACCGATGACGTCGCCCACACGCTCGCGAGGTAGCCTTGCACCTTCGCGCGCTCGGCCAGGGTGTAGATATCGCCCGCGATGGTAATGGCCACGGGCAGAACTGCGCCGGCGCCCAAGCCCTGCACTACGCGGAAGGCGATGAGCGCGGGCATGCTCCACGCCAACCCGCAAAGGATCGATCCGAGCAGGAAGAGTCCAATGCCAGTGAGAATGATCGGTTTCCGACCCGCCATGTCGGAGAGTTTCGCGTAGACCGGAACCGAGACGGCCTGCGCGAGCAGGTAGGCGGAGAAGAGCCACGGAAACGAGGCGAACCCACCGATTTCATGCACGATCGAAGGCACGGCGGTGGCCACGATGGTGGCATCGATCGCGACGAGACCGCTCGAGAGCATCAGGGCTATGAGTATCGGGCCCCGCTTGGAACGAAAGCCTACGCCGTCGCTTTGAGTTGCCATGTCGGCCCTGTCTTTCCCCTACGCTCGGGCGTATCCTAATTACGTTTCCGGCACCGGCCCTCGGCCGGCATTTTTCTGCACCCACTCAGTTAGGCGTCATCCATGGAGATGAACATCAGGGACCACTGGGACATGCTCAGCCCCGAAACGCAGCACTGGCTAACGGACAACCCTGGATGCGTGGTTTTGCCGCGAACCATCACGGAAATAATCCATCAGGAAACCGGCATCACCCCGGATTCCGACCGCCATAGCCAAGTCAGCCTCTCCCCCGAGGACCTGAGCTTCATCCGGGCCAAGGCTGAAGGAGGCCAGGTCCGGCCGAAGTAACCGACGCCGCCGAAGTAACCGACGCCGATGTTACCGACCCGGTCAGTTGTCGCCGTCTTCATCCACCGACGCCGGTTGATCGTCTTCATCCGCCGGCGCCGGACGATCGGCTGCCTTTCGCAGTGGCCCGACGGCCCCCTCCTTGCCATAGTCCCCCTTGGCGTACTGGCCGATTTCCGACTCTGCTGTGCGCCCCGGAACCGCTCCAGCTTCGCCGAGGTCTGCCTTTGCGTAGCGCCCGGATTCCTTGGCCTGCTCGCCCAAGGGTTCGGGCAAGCCTCCTTGACTGCCGGCCGCGCCGTAGTCGCCTGCGATGTATTGGCCTTCTACGTCTTCGGAGTGCCGCCCGGGCTCCGTTCCGGTCTTGCCGTAGTCCCCCTTGACGTATCGGCCGCGCAGTTCCGGTTTCACGGGAACTCCGCTTTTCTCCTCTTCAGTGGGTTCTTCGACGCCGCTGCTTTCGGTCATGATCTTGCCTCTCCCGCAACCAACCTCGCGTCTCCTTGGCGCCCCTTAAGTTTATCGACGGGCTTTGCGGGGCAACAGGGCCACGCGTTGTCCTCAGATCGCGCTCATATACCAACTCCCGCATGCGTTCCAACGTGCCGAGAGTCCGGACCGTGATGTGCTGGTCGTCCGGTTCCGGCTCCATACCGGACAGCAACTCGGCAGCGGTGACAGATCCAAGGAGGAAGATCACGTAGTGGGCATGTTGCCCAGGCCCGGCTCGTAGCTTTCAAGGCCGACGCTGGCCCTCACGAGTGCCCGGAGTTCGGACAGGCCTCCCGTAACCGCTCCTGCGGCCCGGGCCTGAACCAGCACGTTCCCGAGCGCCGTGGCTTCCACGGGGCCGGCAATAACCGTCTTCCCGCTGGCGTCCGCTGTGAGCTGGCACAGCAGCCTGTTTTGGGAGCCGCCGCCCACGATGTGGACCACCGACGTCTGCTTGCCGGACAGTTCCTCGGCGCGTGCCAGGGTCCTGGCGTAACCTGCCGCGAGGCTGTCCAGGATGCAGCGCACGACGGCGGCCGGCCGGTCCGGAAGGACGGCACCGCCCGCGCGAACCGCAGAGCGAATACGGTCCGGCATGTTCTCCGGCGCGATGAACGCCGCATCGTCGGCGTTGATCTGGGGGCCTCCGGCGGGAAGTGCCGCCGCGGACTCCAGGAGCGCGGCTAGTTCCTGTCGATGCCCTTCGGCGGCCCAAGTGCGTTGGCATTCGCTGAGCAGCCACAGTCCGCCGACGTTGCGCAGGTACCTGATGGTGCCGTCGACGCCCCTCTCGTTGGTGAAGTTGGCCAAGCGGCTTGCTTCATCGAGGACCGGGCTGTCCAATTCCACACCGACGAGGGACCAGGTGCCGGAGGAAATGTAGGCGAAGTCTTCCTGCCGGGCCGGAACGGCTGCCACGGCCGAGGCGGTGTCGTGCGATCCCACGGCAACCACAGCAGTCTCCGCCCGCAACCCCGTCCTGGCCGCGATCTCCGGCAAGAGGGTGCCTACGGTCCCGCCCGGCTGGATGATGGCCGGGAACAGGTTTTTGGGCAAGCCGAGTGCCTTGAAGAGGTCGCCGGCCCACTCCCCCGCGACGGCGTCAAAAAGCCCGGTGGTGGACGCATTCGTGGCCTCGGTACGGCGTTGCCCGCTCAGCTTGAACGCAATCAAGTCCGGGATGAGCAACGCCTGGACGCCGCGCAGTTCGCGTTCGGTGGCGAGCTGGTAGAGCGTGTTGAACTGGAGGAACTGCAGTCCGGTGGCGGCGTAAAGCCGCGCCTGGCCCAGCACCTTGTGGACGTCCGCGACGGCGGTGCGGCCGCGCTCGTCGCGGTAGCTGAACGGCTGCGCGATCAGCTTGCCGGCTTCATCCACGAGCCCGTAGTCGACGGCCCACGTGTCGATCCCGATGCTGGCGATCCGCTCCCCGCTTGCGGCAGCCGTTCCGGCGGCCGCCGCAAGTCCCGTGAGCACCTCGTCGAACAGGGCGTCGAAGTCCCAGTGCAGTCCGCCGTCGAGCTCTACGACCCCGTTGGGGAATCGGTGCACTGTTTCGAGCTCGGCCCGCCCGTCGGTGACCCGGCCGAGCATGACGCGGCCCGAGGACGCTCCGATATCGACCGCCGCGAAAACGCGGCCGGCATGGGCTTGCCCGTTCATCGGAGGAAGGCGGCCGCGACGCCCGCGTCCACCGGGATGTGCAGGCCCGTGGTGTGCGAGAGTTCGTTGCTGGTGAGCACGGCGGCCGCGTTGGCCACGTGCTCGGGCAGCACTTCGCGCTTCAGCAGGGTGCGCTGGGCGTAGTACTTGCCCAGCTCTTGCTCGTCCACGCCGTAGACGGCGGCGCGCTTGGCGCCCCAGCCTCCGGCGAAGATCCCGGAGCCGCGGACCACGCCGTCGGGGTTGATGCCGTTGACGCGGATGCCGTACTCGCCCAGTTCGGCGGCAAGCAGGCGGACCTGGTGGGCCTGGTCAGCCTTGGTGGCGGAGTAGGCGATGTTGTTCGGACCGGCGAACACCGAGTTCTTTGAGGAAATGTAGACGATGTCCCCGCCGAGGCCTTGGTCGATCATGACCTTCGCCGCGGCTTTGGAGACCAGGAACGAGCCCTTGGCCATGACGTTGTGCTGCAGGTCCCAGTCCTTCTCCGTGGTTTCCAGGAGCGGCTTGGAGATGGACAGTCCCGCGTTGTTCACCACCAGGTCCAGTCCGCCGAAAGCCAGGACGGCTTCCTGGATGGCGGCGGCGATCTGGGCTTCGTCGGTGACGTCTGCCTGGACTCCGATGGCGACGTCGTCACCGCCGAGCTCGGCCGCGACTGCTTGCGCGTTGTCCAGGTTGAGGTCGGCGATGACCACGCAGGCGCCCTCCGCGGCGAGGCGGGTGGCGATCGCCTTTCCGATGCCCGACGCCGCGCCCGTCACCAAGGCGACGCGCGTGGCGTGGGACTTTGGTTTAGGCATCCGCGCCAGCTTGGCCTCCTCGAGCGCCCAGTACTCGATCCGGAACTTCTCGGATTCCTCGATCGGGGCGTAGGAGGAGATGGCCTCGGCACCGCGCATCACGTTGATCGCGTTCAGGTAGAACTCGCCGGCCACGCGGGCAGTCTGTTTGTCCTTGCCGTAGGAGAACATGCCCACTCCCGGGACCAGGACTATGGCCGGGTCCGCGCCGCGCAGGGCCGGGGAGCGGCCGGGGACGGCGTGGCGGTCGTAGTAGGCCTGGTAGTCCTCGCGGTACGCGGCATGGAGTTCCTTCAACCGGGCCACGGACTCCTCGATGCCCGCGCCGGCGGGCAGGTCCAGGACGAGGGGCTTGACCTTGGTGCGCAGGAAGTGGTCCGGGCAGGAGGTGCCCAGCGCACCCAGGCGCGGGTGCTCGGCTCCTTCGAGGAACTCCAGGAGACGGGCGTCGTCGCTGAAGTGGCCCACCTGCGGTTTGTCTGCCGAGGCAAGGCCGCGGATCACCGGGGCCAGGGCGGCCGCTTTGGCTTTCCTTTCGGCTTCCGGGAGCGCAGCATAGCCGGGGAGCTTGGCGCCGAAAGGCGCGGCCTTGCCGTTCTGGGCAATGTAGCGTTCGGCCTGCACGATGATCCAGAGGGAGTTGGCCTCGGCTTCCTCACTCGTTTCGCCCCACGCGGTGATGCCGTGGCCGCCCAGGATCGTGCCGATGGCCTGCGGATTGGCTTCCTTGATCGCCGCGATGTCCAGTCCCAGCTGGAACCCGGGCCGCCGCCAGGGAACCCACACGACCTTGTTACCGAAGATCTTGGACGTCAGCGCTTCGCCGTCCACCGCCGTCGCAATCGCGATGCCCGAGTCCGGATGCAGGTGGTCCACGTGCGCGGCGTCGACGAGTCCGTGCATGGCGGTATCGATCGACGGCGCGGCGCCGCCCTTGCCGTGCAGGCAATAATCGAAGGCGGCCACCATTTCGTCTTCGCGCTCGACGCCGGGGTAAACGGACTTGAGTGCCTGCAGCCGGTCCAGGCGCAGGACCGCCAGGTTTTCAGCCTTCAAGGTTCCCAGGTCGCCTCCTGAGCCCTTGACCCAAAGGAGCTCGACGTCCTCCCCGGTGACCGGATCCTTGTCCGTGCCTTTCGCGGAGGTGTTGCCGCCGGCGAAATTCGTGTTCCGTTTGTCCGCGCCGAGGCGGTTGGAACGGGTGATCAGATCTTCAACAGTCTTGTTAGTTGTGTTCTGCATATTCATGCCTAAGCGCCCCATCCGGCTTGCTGGCCGCCCACGCGGTCCTCGTTGATCTTCTTTTGGTAGCCACTGGCCTTGAACGCTGTCATCGGGTCCGCTGGCAGGCCCCGCGATTCGCGCCATTGCGCCAGCATCGGCCGGACGTCCGTGTAGAAGGCATCGTTGAAAATGCCGTTCGCGGCCAGGACATCGCCTTCGCGCTGCGCCTCGGCCAGTGCATCCGTGTCGATGAGGAGTGCGCGGGCGGTCATTTCCTGGACGTTGAGCACGGAGCGGATCTGGCCGGGGATTTTCTCCTCCAGGTTGTGGCACTGGTCCAGCATCAGGGCAACACCTGACTCTTTCCCGAAGCCGCCGCCGCGGATGACCTCGTGCATGATGCGGAACAGCTGGAACGGATCCGCGGCACCGACGATCAAGTCGTCATCAGCGTAGAAGCGCGAATTGAAGTCAAAGGAACCGAGCTTGCCGAGCCGCAACAGCTGCATGACGATGAACTCGATGTTGGTGCCCGGGGCGTGGTGGCCGGTGTCCAGGCAGACGAAGGCCTTCTCCCCCAGCGCCTGTGTCTGGGCGTAAGAGGTGCCCCAGTCCGGAACGTCGGTGTGATAGAAGGCCGGCTCGAAGAACTTGTACTCCAGGACCAGGCGCTGGGTTTCTCCGAGGCCCGCGTAAATCTCCTGCAGGGATTCTGCCAAGCGGTCCTGGCGGCCGCGCATGTCGTCTTGGCCGGGATAGTTGGTTCCGTCAGCCAGCCAGACCTTCAGGTCCCGGGAGCCGGTGGCGTGCATGATGTCGATACACTCCAGGTGGTGCTCGATCGCCCGGCGACGCACGGCAGCGTCGGAGGACGTCAGGGAGCCGTACTTGTATTCATCGTCCTGGAATGTGTTCGAGTTGATCGTCCCCAGCCCCACGCCAATGCTCTCTGCGTACTCGCGCAGGGCGGAGTAATCATCCACCTTGTCCCAAGGGATGTGCAATGCCACGGTCGGGGCAAGGCCGGTCAGTTCGTGGACTTTCGCGGCGTCGGCCAGCTTCTCCTGGATGGTCCGCGGGGTGCCGGGCGTTCCGAACACCTTGAATCGCGTGCCCGAGTTGCCGTAGGCCCAGGAGGGAACCTCGATGGCCAGTTCCCCGAGGCGGCCCAGGGCCGTTTCCATGGTGTTCATGATTGTTCCTTCTGTTGCCTGTGTGTCGTCTTCGAACAGCAGTGCCAGTTCGTCTTGAGTGAATTCTTGAATCGATTCATTTGATGACCTACTCAAACGGTAGGGCCTGCTTCCGTGGCGTGTCAACAGGTAATCCCCGAGATCGCCCCTCGAACCTCGTAATATTGATGAAACGGTTTGATTCGATTCATCAATCGGGAGGTTCAGGGTGCCAAGCGGCCCGGGAGCAAAACTGACAGACGTCGCCGCCCTTGCGCGAGTTTCGGTCGGCACAGTGTCGAATGTCCTCAACCGGCCCGAGCAAGTGTCATTCGACAAGCGGACCCGCGTTCTTGCCGCCATCGAGGAACTGGGATTCGTGCGTAACGAATCAGCCCGCTCGCTGCGGTCCGGATCCACGAGGAGCCTCGGTATGCTGGTCTTGGACGTGCGCAACCCCTTCTTCACGGATGTCGCTTTGGGCGCTGAAAACGTCGCCGAAGAACACAAGCACTCCCTGATCCTGGCCAACAGCGCCGAAAACGCCGGGCGTGAGCAGGCGTATCTGGACCTGTTCGAGCAGCAGCGCGTCCAGGGCGTTTTGATCACTCCGTTCGGACCCGTTTTTCAGCGGCTCGAAAGAATGCGCGAACGGGGCATTCCCTCGGTACTCGTCGACAGGCTGGCAAGCACGGATCAGTTCTGCTCGGTTTCAGTGGACGACGTCGCCGGGGGCGCCGCGGCCCTGGACCATCTCGTCAGCGTCGGTTCGGTACGTCCGGCATTCGTCGGCGGCCCCTTCACGCTGCAGCAGGTCGAGGACCGCTACCGGGGGGCCGCTGACGCGGCCGCGCGAGCGGGCGTCCCGCTTCAACTATTCGAAACGCCCGACCTGAAATTCGAACGCGGCCGGCGGATCGGAGATCTCATGTGGAGTCTCCAACCCGACAAGCGCCCTGACGCGGTATTTGCCGCCAACGATCAATTGGCCCTTGGGCTCTTGCAATCCTTCGCCGCAAACGGGCTCCGTGTGCCAGAGGACATTGCCATCATCGGGTTCGACGACATCGATTTCGCCTCCCAGTCCAGCATCCCGCTCAGCTCCATCAGCCAACCGAGGCAGCTGATCGGCGAGCGTGCCGCCCAGCTGCTGTTCGACGAAATCGACGACGAACCCGGCCACGTGCACAGCCAAGTGGTGTTCACGCCCGAACTCGTGGCGAGGCAGAGCACACTTCGCCGCTAAGCGGAGCCTTTCGGGCCTTCCATTGGCACGAGAGCGCCCTTTTCGGATGAAATGAGGGATATGTAGGTCTCCAGTTGGGACCGCAGCTGATCCGCCGAGTGGTGTTCCGGCGTCAGCGTGGCCGTGATCTGGGCACCGAGAGCGAACGTCATGATCCCGCCAACAATGTCGTCGTCATTCAGTCCCTCTTTTAGTTCTCCAAGCTCCCTGGCTTCGCGGAGCTTGTCGAACAGGGCCTCGCGCCATTGCTCCATCGAGGAATCATGCAAGGCTGCCTTCGCCGGGTCCGTCAGTGCGCGCTGCCAGAAGGCGATCGCGATTCGCGCCTCGTTGAGCCTTTCAGCATCGAGCGGCAAAATTTCATGGCAATAGCTGCGCAAGGCTGTCAGGCCCCGTTGGCCCGCAGTGGAGCCGCTCATGCGGGTATTCGTCTGGTTGAAGACGTGGGCGAAAGCAAACGTCAAGAGATCGTCCTTTGTCGGGAAATACGGCTTGAGCGCGCCGTTGGCAAAGCCTGCTTCCGTTGCTATCTCGCGCATGGTGGCGCCCTCGATCCCCCTGCTGGCGATGATCCGCCACGTGGCTTCGACAAGTTCCAACCGGCGCTTGTCGTGGTCTACGATCTTCGGCACGCTTTCCCCAAATCTTTTTTCTACAACCGTTGTGACTCAGATTACACGATGCTATTCTCTACACACATAGAAAATAAATCGCCACTCACAAAGGCCCTCCATGAGCACAACTTCCTCTCCAGAAATCGCCGAAATGACTGCGTTTGCCGGACCGTCTCCGTTTGCCTTGACCAGCGCCGAAGACATCACGGCGGTCAGGGGCATTTTGGCCGGCGCCGGACTCTTCGACGAATCCATCCGGATCGCCTACCTTGGCCTCCTTGAGCCACCGCGGAATGCGGAGGCTGTGGACCGTAGGTTCAGGGTGTTCCTGCACGACGTTTCTTCTGGTGCAGCACAGGACGTCGTGGTCTCTGTGACACGCCAGGAAGTCGTCTCCAAGGTCGAACTCGACACCTCGGTGACGGGTGAGCTTCCGGTCATCGAAGAGGAATTCGAGGTGGTTGAGGAAGTCCTCGCCCAGGATGAGCGATGGCTCAAGGCGTTGGCTGACCGGAACCTCGATGTCAGCAAGGTCAGGGTCGCTCCCCTGTCAGCCGGGGTCTTCGAGTACCCGGAGGAGAAAGGCCGCCGGATTCTGCGCGGCTTGGCTTTCGTCCAGCAGTTCCCCGGGGACAGCGCCTGGGCCCACCCCGTGGACGGACTGGTTGCCTACGTCGACGTCGTCAGCAAGACGGTCGACCAGGTCTTGGATTTCGGGCCGGTTCCGGTGCCGGAGGAACACGGCAATTTTACGGACCCTGAGCTGACGGGAGCGATGCGCACCACCCAGAAACCGATCCACATCACCCAGCCGGAAGGTCCGAGCTTCACGGTCCGGGACGGCAACCACGTCGAGTGGGAGAAATGGAGCCTGGACATCGGCTTCGATGTCCGGGAAGGCGTCGTTCTCCACAATGTAGCGTTCGACGACGTCGATCGCCGCCGCAGCATCCTCAAACGTGCTTCGATCGCCGAAATGGTCGTGCCTTACGGCGACCCCTCCCCTGTGCGCTCCTGGCAGAACTACTTCGATACCGGCGAATACCTCGTGGGCCAGTACGCCAACTCGCTCGAGCTCGGCTGCGATTGCCTCGGCGAAATCACCTACCTCAGCCCGGTAGTGAGCGACTCGTTCGGCCGCCCACGGGAAATCCGCAACGGAATCTGCATGCACGAGGAAGATTGGAGCATCCTCGCCAAGCACAGCGACCTCTGGAGCGGCGTGAACTACACGCGCCGGAACCGCCGGCTCGTCATCAGTTTCTTCACCACCATCGGCAACTACGACTACGGCTTCTACTGGTACCTCTACCTCGATGGCACCATCGAGTTCGAAGCCAAGGCTACCGGCGTTGTCTTCACGAGCGCCCACCCCGGAAAAGGCTACCCGTACGCCTCGGAGCTCGCCCCGGGCCTGGGGGCTCCCTTCCACCAGCACCTCTTCAGTGCCCGCCTGGACTTCGCCATCGACGGCCTGAGCAACAGGGTCGAGGAAGAGGACGCCGTCCGCGTACCCATGGGAGAAGGAAACGAGCGCGGCAACGCCTTCGCGCGTCGTCGGACTGTCCTCAAGAACGAATCGGAGGCTGTCCGCGAATCCAACATGGCGGCCGGACGGGCCTGGATCATCTCCAATCCCGAATCACTCAACCGCTTGGGCGATCCCGTGGGGTACAAACTCCATGGCCAAGGGCATCCGATGCTCCTGGCCGACCCCCAATCATCCATCGCCCAGCGTGCAGCATTCGCTACGAAGGATCTATGGGTGACGCGCTATGACGAAAACGAGCGCTACCCCAGCGGCGACTTCGTCAACCAGCAATCCGGAGGAGCCGGATTGCCGTCCTACATTGCCCGCAACAGGGACATCGACGGACAAGACATCGTCGTGTGGCACACCTTCGGGCTGACCCACTTCCCCCGCCCCGAGGACTGGCCGATCATGCCGGTCGACACGGTGGGTTTCAAACTGCGCCCCGAAGGCTTCTTCGATCGGAGTCCCGTCCTCGACGTGCCCGCGTCGAAGCCCGCTGAAGGCGGCCACTGCCATATGGAGGCCCAAAAATGAGTTTAACAACCGGGAAAGAGACCACTGAGGTGGGCCACCCGCACCACAATCGACGCCGTCTGGGCGTCCCGGCGGTGACGTTCATGATCATCGCCGCGTCGGCTCCCCTTACCGTCCTTGCCGGCGGCGTCACGACGACGTTTGCCGTCACCGGGGTCACCGGCGTGCCTTTGTCCTTCCTGCTGCTCGGCGCAACCCTCGCCGTTTTCGCCGTCGGCTACGCGGCCATGAGCCGGTACGTCGTCAACGCCGGCGCCTTCTATTCCTACGTGGCGCAAGGCATTTCGCGGCCGGTCGGCGTCGGGGTTTCCATGGTCGCCCTGATGGCTTACAACCTGATGCAAGTCGGCATCTATGGCCTCTTCGGGTTCACCGTCTCGAGCTTGATCAACGAACGCTTCGGCGCCACAGTCCCTTGGTGGATTCCGGTGCTCGTCTGCATCGCCGTCGTGGCGTTCCTCGGCGTGAACCGGGTGGACCTCTCGGCGAAGGTCCTCGGAGTGCTCGTCGGCCTGGAGTTCCTCGTGGTGATTGTCTACGATGTCGTCTCCTTCGTGGTGGCGCCCGAGGGAGTCAGCGGAGCGCCGCTGAGCCCGCAGAGCCTTTTTGTACCGGGCGTCGGAGCGGTCCTCTCCTTCGGCATCGCGGCGTTCATGGGATTCGAGTCGGCCGCGATCTACGGCGAGGAAAGCAAGGACCCCAAGCACACCGTCGCGCGGGCCACGTACACCGCCGTGGCCATCATCGCCGTGTTCTATGCGGTTTCCTCCTGGGCCATGGCCGTTGGCACGGGACCGTCCGCGGTGGTCGACGCATCCGCAAAACAAGGACCGGACCTGATGTTCGGCTTCCTCAGTGACCATGCCGGCGTCCTTCTCGCCGACCTGGCCCGCCTGCTCTTCGTCACCAGCCTCTTCGCAGCCTTGGTCAGCTTCCACAATGCCGCAGCGCGCTACTTCTTCTCCCTTGGCCGGGAGCAGGTACTTCCCCGGAAGCTGGGTGCAGTCCGGCGGCACAGCGGCGCCCCGTACGCCGGGTCGATCGCCCAGACGGTCATCGCAGTCGTGGTCACGGTGGCATTCGCCATCGCGGGGACCGGATCATCGCTGGGCGATCTCTACCCTGTCCTGACCATGTTCACGTGGCTGACTAATGACGGGGCAATGGGACTTGTCCTCTTGATGACCGTTGTTTCGCTGGCCGTCATTGGCTTCTTCCGCAAGAACAAGCGTGACGCCGGAATCTGGACCCGCGCGATCGCCCCGGCCCTCGGGTTCGTGCTCTTGGCGGCGATCTTCGTGCTGATCGTGGTCAACTTCAACGTACTGCTGGGCCAAAACGAGACCAATGCCCTGACCTTCATCCTGCCGGCGACGATCATCGTGCCCGGATTGGTAGGGATCGCCTGGGCATTCCGGATCCGCCGGAGCAACCCCGCCGTGTATCGGCGGATCGGGCATGGCGAAGAGGGGCCGGCGGCCGTGCACCTCGGCGACGAAGAAGACTCGAAGCGGGACTGATGATCAGTGAACACGATGCACACAATCCTTTCGATGGTCATGCTGGCCTGCTGCGCCTTGGGGATCCTGGGCCCGATGCGCGAAGGCCTGGTCAGGAACCTCAGCCAATGGGGACCGATGGCACTCATGCTGGTGGCGATGGCGGATACGACCGTCGGTCCGGGCATTGTCCCGGGCGTCGTGTGGGGGCTGCTGCTGCTCCTCACTGCGCCCCTTCCGCTGATGCTTCTGCCCAAGGATCGCCGCGGCGGCATGGAAATACACCGTTCCTTGTCCATGGTGGCCATGTTCGCCCTTCTCGTCACCACCCTTCCGTCCCCCTCATCCAGTTCGGTACACCAAACACACGCGCATTCAGGGCTTGGTGGAGCGAACCCGGTCCTGGCAGTCGCCCTCGCGGCGGCGGTCATCGCCTACTCCATCGTCCTGGCGGCCCGAACGCTTCGACGAAACGGCCGCGGACACCGCCGTCACGCATCTGCATCGCTTGAGGCCATCTCTTCAGCGGGCGCCTTGGGCGCAATGGTCCTGATGGCCGTCTGACCCCTAGAACGTTGTCCTTCGAAACCCAAACCAACTCAGAGTGGAGTAAACCAATGGAAAGCTACGACGCCCTCCTGGCTTCAATCACCCCTACCACCGGCGAAACCCGGACCATCCTTGACCCGGCCACGGGCACTCCCGTGGGCGAGGCCCCCGTGCACACCGTCGAGGACCTCGAGGCCGCGGTTGCCGCCGCCGCGGCGGCCCAGCCCGCGTGGGCCGCGCTGGGCCACGACGCCCGGTCCGCCGCGCTCATGAAGGCCGCCGACGCCGTCGAACGCTCCGCCGAAGAACTCGCCCGCCTGCTCTCCCGCGAACAAGGCAAACCACTCAACGGCCCCAACGCCCGCTTCGAAGTCGGCGCCTGCGCCGCCTGGCTCCGCGCCACCGCCGCCACCCCCCTCGAACCCGAAACCGTCGTGGACGACGGCGAAACCCGCGCCGAACTGCACTACCGGCCCATCGGCGTCGTCGGCGCGATCGGACCCTGGAACTGGCCCATGATGATCACCACCTGGCAGATCGCCCCCGCCCTGCGCATGGGCAACACCGTCGTCCTCAAACCCTCCGAATACACGCCCCTGTCCGTGCTCGCCCTGGCCACCGTGATCAACGAAGAACTCCCCGAAGGCCTGCTCACCGTAATCTCCGGCGGCCCCGACGTCGGCCAGGCCTTGGCCTCCCACCCTGCGATCGGGAAAGTCATGTTCACCGGCTCCACCGCCACCGGCAAAGCGATCATCCGCTCCAGCGCCGACACCGTCAAACGCCTCACCCTCGAACTCGGCGGCAACGACGCCGGCATCATCCTGCCCGACGCCGACCCCAAAGCGATCGCCGAAGGCCTCTTCTGGGGCGCGTTCATCAACACCGGCCAGACCTGCGCCGCGCTCAAACGCCTCTACGTCCACGACTCCCTCTACGACGCCGTCTGCGAAGAACTCACCGCCGTGGCCGCCGCCATGCCCATGGGGGTCGGCCTCGATGAGAACAACGTCCTCGGCCCCCTGCAAAACAAAGCACAGTTCGACATCCTCGCCCGTCTCGTGGACGCCGCCCGCGACGCCGGCGCCCGCATCCTGCTCGGCGGCAACCCCGACCCCGACCAGCCCGGCTACTTCTACCCCACCACCCTCGTCGCCGACATCGACAACAACAACCCCCTCGTGACCGAGGAACAATTCGGCCCCGCCCTGCCCATCATCCGCTACACCACCATCGACCAGGCCATCGCCATGGCCAACGCCCTCGACGTCGGACTCGGCGCCTCCGTCTGGTCCCCCGACGTGAGTGCGGCGCGAGAGGTCGCCTCCCGCCTCCAAGCCGGAACCGTCTGGATCAACAAACACGGAAACGTGGACCCCCGCATCCCCTTCGGCGGCGCCAAACAATCCGGCTACGGCCTCGAATTCGGCACAGAAGGCCTCAAAGCCCTAGGCCAACCACAAATCATCAACGGCTAGACGGCGACCCAAACGCGGGCCACCCCCAACCAACTCGCAGTTGTTGCCGTTTTCAGCCCCCAGAACGACAACAACTGCCAGCCAGTTGGGGGTGTGGCGCCGTCGCTCCCATCGTCAGACATCTCAGTGACGATCGTGGGTCACGCGCCGCTTTACTTGCCCTTGAAAACGAGGGTCTCGGTGCCGCTGTTCCATTTGAGAGTGCCCTGGCTAAATGACATTTCAATAGGCCGCTTCAGGAAATCCACAAACCACTGTTGCTGAGAACCGGCGTCACTGATGCACCCCATGGCGCCGATCCCGAGCTTCCCCACCACCAACGTGTCCCCCGTGATTGTGGCCGGTCCGCTGACCGGCGAGCAGGGGGTCTTCGCGGTGACGTAGAGGGAACCACCCACGGAATTCAACTGCACCGTGAGTCCCCCTGATGCCGCCCAGGGCAGGTCAATGCCGTCCGCTGTTCCCGCAATGCTGACATACTCGGTGCAGGGAGCCGACGGCAGGAATGCTGCGCATGTCTGCCGCGGAGGCGCAGTCGTCGTCACACGGGACGCCGGGACGGTCTCGCGCGGCGTGGGTATGGCCGTTTGCGCCTCGCGCCCTTGCACGGACGCACATGAAGTCAACCCCGCTGCGATCAGAAGCAGGAGAACCAGCCTGCGTTCCGAACATCTTCTGCGCTTCATTGTGCCCCCGGTGCCTGGACGCTTCAGCGGTGCCCGCTGCTGTCAGGAGTCTATGCCCGTGATGAGCTAAGGCTCCGCCATTGCTCCAGTTCCTCACATTGCGCCTCTGCGACGGCAGTGACTCCTAATCCACCCCACAAGGCCTGAGATAGTAGCATTTGTAATGCATAAATACCTTTGGCGACGAGCGTCCTACGGACAGGGAAGAGTTGGGGCAAGTAAGGCAATGGATTCAGAACCGGCAATGCCAGAGGTAAGCCCGCGATTCAGCAACACCCGGAAGCAGAATACCGAGCTTGCCATCCAGCAACTCCTGGACGGTGGGTTCACCACCGATCAGATAGATGAATTCGTCGAGACGCTGCACCGCATGGAGGCCGACGAGTCGATACTGGCGCCCCTGACAAATGCCCTGTTCGCCATGAACGTCTCAGTCCAATGGCTGATGTAGGAACGTCCGCCGGTCCAGGACTCCGGTCAGATCAATCGGACTTGGCCTGCTGCTCGATGCGTCGACGCTGCTCCTCGAGCTCTTTCTCGCCTTCGTCTTCAGCCTCATAAAGCTTGGAGTTGGTGATCTGGAGTTCACGCATCACAGCGTCAAGCTTCACGTGGAGGGCAGCACTGTCCCTGTTTTGGGTGTTCTGGATGATGAAGACCATCAGGAACGTCACGATAGTGGTGCCGGTATTGATAACCAATTGCCACGTATCCGAAAATCCTAAGACTGGTCCCGTAAACGCCCAAACGATGAGAATGATCACCGCCGCACTGAACACCCAGGCGTGGCCCAGAACTTTGGCCACTCTGCTGGTGAACCGGGTGAAGAAATCCTGACGCGGACCGCTGTCTTCGCTCATGCAGACATCATCCACCTATTTCATTCCGACCCATATGCTTCCAACGTTGTAATCTTCAGCTTAGGACGGACGCTGGAGTGCGCGGAAGAAGGAAAAGTGGCAATTACCATGCGGGATGTGGCCCAAGCCGCCGATGTGTCGATCAAGACGGTGTCGAACGTCATCAATGACCATCCAAACATCAAAGCCGAGACCCGCGAGCGGGTCTTGCTAGCCATCGAGAAACTTGGCTACCAGCCCAATCTCTCGGCGCGTGGATTGCGGTCGGGCCGTACGGACGTCATCAGCCTCATCATCCCGGATTTGAAGAACGCATACTTTGCTGAACTTGCCGACGCCGTGATGACAGCCGCGTCAAAGCGGGGGAAAGTTGTAATCATCGAGCAAAGCGGAGGCGCGCGGGCACGCGAGCTTGAGATCCTGCATGGCCCCCGGATGCGAATGGTCGATGGTGTCTTGTACAGCGCGCTCGGCCTGGGCCAGGAGGACGCGGGCCTGATTGACATCCCGACGCCCATGGTCCTCCTTGGCGAGCGGATCTTTCACGGCCCCACGGACCACGTGACCATGCAAAACATCGAAGCTTCGCAAGCAGCGACGGAACACCTCCTGCAACGCGGACGCACGAGACTACTCGCCTTTGGTGCCCACCGGAATGAAGTCATCGGTTCAGCGGGGCTTCGCCTGGAAGGTTACCGCCGCGCGTTGCAGAATGCAGGGCTGGACTACCGGGACGAACTGGCAATCGACGTCCAGTCGTGGCACCGCGCCGACGGTGCCCAAGCCATGCGGCAGGTCCTGGAGTCCGGGCTGGACTTCGACGGTGTGGTGGCCTTCAACGACTCCATCGCCCTGGGCGCCATGCGTGTCATGCAGGACGCCGGACTGAGGATCCCTGAGGATGTGGCCATCATCGGCTTTGACGACATCGACGAGACCCGGTATTCGCTACCGACCCTGTCTACCGTAGATCCAGGCCGGCAGGAGATCGCCGAGACCGCCGTGGCGATGCTCCTGGAACGCATTGACGGCGCGGCCGAAGCGACACCGGCCCGCGAGTTTGCAGCAGGATTCAAGGTCATCAGCCGGGAGTCCACGGCGATCCGGCCCGCCCAAGACTCCGCCTAATTTCCTCTTGACATGTAAGTCCGGTCACAGCATGATGGATTTACAACGATTACTTACATCGATGTAAAAACTTGGGACTAGGCACACAAAGCACCCCTTCTCTTCCCGCTCCCTCGCCCTGAAAGCAGACAATGGTTTCCGCACGCCTTACGATCGACCCGCAATTCGCAGTGGGCACTGTCAATCCCCGTCTCTTCGGTTCTTTCGTTGAACACCTTGGACGCTGTGTCTACGACGGCATCTACGAACCCGGTCACCCAAGCGCCGACGCCGATGGTTTCCGCACTGATGTGATCGAGCTCGTCAAAGAACTCGGGGTTTCCACCATCCGCTACCCGGGCGGCAACTTCGTCTCCGGGTTCCGCTGGGAGGACAGTGTGGGACCCAAGGAACAGCGCCCTCGCCGCCTCGACCTCGCTTGGCATTCGACCGAAACCAACGAGATCGGCATGCACGAGTTCAGCACATGGCTGGCGAAGGTAGGCAGCGAACTGATGCTGGCCGTCAACCTCGGCACCCGAGGCACGCTGGAAGCCTTGGACCTGTTGGAATACTCCAACATCCGCTCCGGGACAGAGCTGTCAGACCGCCGAGCCGCTCATGGCCGAGTAGAGCCGTTCGGCATCAAAATGTGGTGCCTCGGCAATGAAATGGATGGCCCGTGGCAGTTGGGGCATCGCTCCGCTGACGACTACGGCAAAATCGCATCGCAGACCGCGAAGGCAATGCGTCAGCTGGATCCTTCCGTTGAACTCGTGGTCTGTGGCTCATCCAGCGCCCACATGCCCACCTTTGGCGAATGGGAGCGCGTAGTACTGACCCACTCCTACGAGGACGTCGACTACATTTCGTGTCATGCCTATTACGAGGAAAAGAACGGGGACCTGGGCTCGTTCCTTGCTTCCGCTACCGACATGGACCACTTCATTGAATCCGTGGTTGCGACGGCTGACCACGTCAAGGCTGTCAACGGAAGCACGAAAACCATCAACATTTCCTTCGACGAATGGAATGTGTGGTACCTCGAGCGGTTCCACGACGTCGATAAAATCGAAGGACTCGACAACTGGCCCAAGGCGCCACGGCTGCTCGAGGACGTATACTCCGTGGCGGACGCCGTCGTCGTCGGCAACCTGCTGATCTCGCTGCTCAAGCACGCCGATCGTGTCACTTCCGCTTCCCTGGCGCAGTTGGTCAACGTGATCGCTCCCATCATGACCGAACCCGGGGGCCCGGCGTGGAAGCAAACCACCTTTTTCCCGTTCGCGTTGACATCCAAACTGGCCAAGGGAGTTGCCCTGGATGTGAGGCTGGAAGCGGACACGTACAGCACGGACGCTTATGGCACCGTCCCGCTCATCGACGCCGTCGCGACCTACGACGCGGACTCGGCAACAACTGCCGTCTTCCTGGTCAACCGGTCACGAAGCGAGGAGGCGACGGTCGCCATCGACCTGACGGCGCTCGACGGCGTGATCATTATTGATGCCCAGACGCTTTCCGACCCGGACGTCTACGCGAAGAACACGCTCGAAGACCAGGACCGCGTGGGCTTGCAGGCGAACAAGAGCGCCGTGGTGCATAACGGCGTCATCGAAATCACCCTGCCGCCCGTCTCCTGGACGGCGCTGAACCTCGGCTGACCTTATCGAATTGGTCAAAACACAAGCGACATCCCGGTCCGAAGACCGGGATGTCGCGCCTTTTGGAACCCTGCGGATCGAACCTCTTTTGGAGACCGCCGCCCGGTGGGACGATTTTGATATGAGCGAAAAAGACGAGCAAAAGCTCGCGTCCCCGGCTGCCGGCCGCTACCTTCACAGGGAAAAAAGCATTCCATCGGAGGAATACGAAAACCCGACCACCCACCAGATGCGCATTGTCGGACAGCGGCGGACCGAGGCGGAAGCCAAGCTTGAGCTGCAGCAGCGCGAGGCTCGAAGCAAACTCCGCGAATAAAGAATCCCGCTTAGGCGGCCGGCGCCGAGTCGCGGCCCTCGCCGGATGCGCGCCTCGTGATCGGCACCTTCGGACGTTCAGCAGGCCAAGACCTGAGGCGTGGCCAGCCATCTGATCGTGCCTCCAAGGCAGTGAGCGGACGTGCGCTGTGGACAATGTAGTCGCGCGCCGCCGGGCCCACCATCGTCAGATTCAGGCATAGGTCTCCGCGGTGTGTGGGAGCGATGCCGGCCGCCCGCAGGCTGGCCCTAAACGTCCTGGCCCTCACGGGTTCCGAAGCTGTAAGTCCGCACCAGCTGATGTACAGACCGTATAGTTCTTCGAAGCTGAGGCCCTCCTCCCCCGAATTCCGGGAGACGCACTCATTGAGGAAATTATCCAGCGGTACTTTCATCATCGTTGCCCCCTGCGCCTTGGCAGCTTAACTGCTGCGTTTCCATAGCTACAGCTAACAATGTGATCCGAACCAAGGAACCTACCTGAATACACAGAAATTTAAGGGCGTAGATTGCCCCTGTCAACTGTTCTCAGGCTTGGTAGCACGGCAAACCGCATCCCGCTCTTCGGGGCCGATGTTGCTCCCGTCGTGGCAAGCGCCCGCTGGTATTTGTCATGGGGCTATTTAGCTCGACGCGGAGGCCAAGCGGCGAACGAGGCCGCACCTCGCCCGCGTTAGCTACCGGCCAGTACAAGACCACGGGCGTCGCGGGGATAGACTCGATTCAAGCCCAACAACCACCATTTGAGGAGCCCCATGCGCGCCACCATCATCCACGGCCCCGGCGACATTCGTGTTGAAGACCGTAACTACCCCACGGTCCAGCTGCCCACAGACGTCATTGTCAAAGTCACCGCCTCCTGCGTCTGCGGTTCGGACCTATGGCCGTACCGCGGCGTGAAGCCCACCCACCGGCCTTCGGCCATCGGCCATGAATTCATCGGCACGGTGGAAAGCATCGGCGACGACGTCACTGCCTTGGCGGTCGGCGATTTCGTCATCGCTCCCTTCGTGGTCAGCTGCGGCGCTTGCCCGCAATGCTTGAACGGCGTCACGGTTGCTTGCGATCATTTGGCAGGTTGGGGCGGCAAAGATGACAGCGGGCACGCAATCGACGGCGGGCAGGGCCAGGCCGTGCGCGTACCACTTGCTGAGTCCACCCTCGTCAAGGTTCCCGGCGTCACGGAACCCGACGACGCCCTCCGCGCGAGCTTGCTGACGCTCTCCGACGTGATGGCGACCGGCCACCATGCCGCCCTCGCGGCGAAGGTCGGCCCTGGCAGGACCGTCGTCGTCGTCGGCGACGGCGCAGTTGGCCTCTGCGGCGTGCTCGCCGCGAAGCGGCTCGGAGCCGAACGAATCATCGCGATGTCCCGGCACGCCGACCGCCAGGCGATAGCCCTCGAGTTCGGGGCCACGGACATCGTCGCCGAGCGCGGCGACGACGGCGTAGCCAAGGTCCGCGAGTTGCTTGGGGGCGTTTTGGCCGACTCCGTGCTTGAGTGCGTCGGGACGAAGGAATCCATGGAACAGGCACTTCACAGCGTCCGCCCGGGCGGCGCCCTCGGCTTTGTTGGTGTCCCGACCGGCGGAGCCGAAGCCCCGCTGCGCTACTTGTTCGACACGAACATTTCGATTGCCGGCGGAATGGCTCCGGCTCGCACGTACATCCCGGAACTGCTGCAGGACGTGCTTGCCGGAAAGATCAACCCAGGCCGGGTCTTCGACACGGTGATGCCGCTCGAGGAAGCGCCCGAGGCCTACCGCGCAATGGACGAACGGCGCTCCATCAAGGTCCTGCTCACTCCCTAGGGCATGCGCCGAAACCGCAGATTCCTGCGGGCGCGTGGACTGTGGCGCAGGCGGGGGAACGGCGAGAGAATCCATATAGGAAGGCTGGCCTGAACCCGAAGGAGTGGACAGAATGATCACTGGTGCCGACGCGCGCCCGGTGGTTAAGCATGATGGGTATTTGCCCATCGAGGATCATGGACTTATCGGCGACGGGTCCACGTGCGCCCTGGTAGGGCGGGACGGGGCAATTACCTGGCTTTGCCTGCCGGAATTCGACAGTCCCCCGTTCCTGGCCGGGATCCTTGACGCAGATTCAGGCGGCCGTTTTGAAATAGCCCCTGTCCATACTCTGGCATCCTCCCAGCGCTACACCGAGGATTCGTGCGTGCTGGTCACATCCCTCGCATCCGACCGGGGCGTGCTGCAGGTGACGGACGGACTCACGCTACGTGCCGGAGCCGACTTGTCGGAGCCGGTGCCGGCTGGCCGTTCCGAACTCCTGCGGCACGCGAGGGCGGTGGGCGGAGACGTTCCGCTGCGCATCAGCCTGATACCGAAGGCCGGTGTCACGTTCGATACGCTGGCCACCGGCTGGAGGTTTGATTGGCGGCAGGACGGAGTCCAGGAAGTCTATCTGTGGTCTTCCATTGAACTCACCCCTGACGGCCGTGGCCTGTCCGCCGAATTGACGCTTCGGGCAGGGGAAACGCTCACCATTGTCCTGCACTGGTCGGGACGGTTCAGGCTCCGTCAGCACCCGCAGAGCAAGAAGCTCATTGACCAGACCGTATATGCCTGGCGGCGGTGGGCATCAAGCCTGGATTGCGAAGGCTCCCAAGCGGAGTTGATGAAGCGATCGGCCTTGACGCTGAAAATGTTGGATCACGCAGAAACGGGGGCCATCCTCGCGGCCGCCACCTCGTCGCTGCCGGAGTGGCCAGGGACGTCGCGGAACTGGGACTACCGGTACACCTGGGTGCGCGACGCGTCCTTCTCCAACTACGTTTTCCGGCGCATCGGCGACCCCAGTGATGCGGACGTTTTCCTTGCCTGGGTCCTGACAAATGTGGAGCGGGACGGTGTACCGCACGTCATGTATGCCCTCGACGGCTCCCAGCCGCCCGATGAGGTGCAGGACCCCCAATTGCGGGGATACCGCGGCTCGGCCCCGGTCCGGTGGGGAAACGGCGCCCGCCACCAACTCCAGCACGATGTGTACGGTGAAATCATCGACATTGCCTACCAATGGTCGGGCAGTGGGAAGAGAGTCGATGAGCAGCTCTGGGCCGCCCTGATCCCCATAGTCGAAATGGCCATCAGGAGCTGGCGGCTTCCGGACTCGGGGCCTTGGGAGATCCGGGACAAGAGCAGGCCCTTCACCTACTCGGCGGCGCTGTGCTATGTCGCAATCGACCGTGCCATGCAGATCGCGCGCAGGGACGGGCTTCCCTATCCCAAGCGCCGGTGGGAGGCCACGGCCCGGCGGATCCGGCAGGCTGCCCTGACACAATCCTGGGATCCGCGGCGCCGCACCTTCACCGAGAATTTGGGCGGCAGCGGCGGCCTGGACGCGTCCCTGCTGACACTTCCCGTCCGCAACGTTATCGATTTCGACGATCCGCGGATGGTGTCCACCACTCAAGCCATCGCCGCAGAGCTCGACGCCGGCAACGGACTTTTGTTCCGCTACCTGCCGGGGATTTCTCCCGATGGTTTGCCGGGAAGCGAGGGGGCGTTCCTCCTCTGCAGCTTCTGGTTGGTGGACAACCTGGCCGGGCAAGGCCGCGTGGATGAGGCCCATGAACTCTACGAGTCCCTCTGCAGCCGTGCAAACCCGTTGGGCCTCCTACCCGAGCAGATCCACCCTGACACCGGTGAGTTTCTTGGGAACTTCCCGCAGGCGTTCAGCCATGTGGGCGTGCTTGCCAGCGGCCTGCGTCTGCTGAAAGCCGAGCGGCGGGCCGCGAACGCCGGCCCCGCAGCCCAGAAACAGCCCTAGCTGCGAGGCAACCCGATGCGTGCATGGTGGGTGCGGGAACCAGGGCCGATTGAGTCACAGCCGCTTGCTTGGGGCGAGCGTCCCGATCCGCAACCGGGGCGGCGGGAGCTCCTCGTCAGTGTCCGAACCTGTGGTGTCTGCCGCACGGATCTGCATTTGGCCGAAGGCGATCTCGCCCCTCGGAGGCCGAACGTCGTGCCCGGCCACGAAGCGGTGGGAATAGTCAGCGAAACCGGCGATGGGTGTGCGAGGTTCCGGCGCGGTGACAGGGTCGGAGTTGCCTGGCTAGGGGGAACCTGCGGGAGCTGCGCGTATTGCCGCCGCGGCAACGAGAACCTCTGCCTCTCCCCTGTCTTCACCGGGTGGGACAGGGACGGCGGATATGCCGAACAACTCACGGTGTCCGAGGATTTCGCCTATGCGATCCCGCAGCAATTTTCGGACGAACAAGCGGCCCCTCTATTGTGTTCGGGCATCATCGGGTACCGGGCGCTCAAACGGGCCGAGCTTCCGCCGGGCGGCCGGCTGGGCATCTACGGCTTCGGCGGTTCCGCCCATCTCACGGCGCAGATGGCGCGCCACCAAGGGGCGCAGGTCTACGTGATGACCCGTTCGGAGTCGGCCCGTGAACTGGCACGTGAACTGGGCGCGGTGTTTGTGGGCGACGCGTACGATTCCCCGCCGGACCCGCTCGACTCAGCGATGCTTTTTGCTCCCGTCGGGGACCTTGTCCCTGTGGCACTCAAGGCGCTGGACCGGGGTGGAACCCTCGCTATTGCAGGCATCCACCTCAGCGACATACCGCCTCTGAACTACTCCGCGGATCTCTTCTATGAGCGGCAGCTCCGTAGTGTTACCGCCAATACCCGGGCAGACGGCGAAGAGTTCTGGTCCCTGGCCGCGGAAATTCCGCTGGCCCCCACCACGACGGCGTATCCGTTAGCGGAAGCCGACCGGGCGTTACGGGATCTGGCTGGCGGCCGCATCACCGGCGCTGCTGTCCTGAGAGCCTGAACGCTCTGTCTGCGCCGGAAGCCGGCGGATACCTGAACAAAAGACGGCGACCGGCGGGTCCGATGACGGCCCGCCGGTCGCTATTGGCGCTGTTCAGCGTGTGAACACGTCAGCGTTCAGCACTTCAGTGCGAAGGGCTGACCATGTGGTGCCGGTGCTCCTCGGTGCTGGGCTTGATTGCCATCGCGGTGACGACGAGCGCCACCAGGCCGGTGATCCAGGACGTCCAGGCCACCCCCGCTTGCGTGGAGTAGGAGCCTAGCCACGGAGAAAGGAACAGCAAGGCGCCGAAGGCTGCCTGCACCCACTCCATAGCCGGCGTTCCGGGCATAGCCAGATTGATGACACCGCTAACGATCAGCAAGGCGCCGAAAACGACCATCAGGGCAGCCGACGAGCCGGCCGGCACACTCCAGATGACCGACAGGGCAGCATAGAGCCCGGCGACAACCGTGACCCAATCCTGCCATCGCGTCCATTTCTTCATTGAACCCACCTCTGTGATGCGGACTGCATCCCGGGGTATCGAGATGTACTCCGGTACTGGCATAACAAAATCCGGGCACAGCTGCTTCCCGACGAACCCGTGTGGGCCGGTCCGCCGTCGTCGAATCCTGTCGCGCACGAAGCCTTGCTAAGAGCGGACTTCCGGTCTAGAACGTAGTCATAGAGCAACATCGGCGAACATGCCCGGCGTCGCCGGCATGTCCGTCCAGGAAGGACCGCGTGATATCGAGTCGCTGGTCGTAAAGTCGCCAGTCAGCCTGGTGCTGGCTTAACGACGTCCGTTGGTGAGAACCGCCGTGGCCTCCGGCGTGGACGTGAGTCCTGCGCCAACGCCCAGGTTCCGGCCCGACCCCGCCAGGTCGCCCGCAGTCGAAACCAACAGAAGGAAAGAAATGTTAAACATGAAGGTCCCGGCACGAGGCGCCGGAACCGCCTTCATTGCTACCCTCGCTATCACGGCTCTCGCCGCATGTTCGAGCACGGGCACATCGTCTTCGCCGAGTGCCACGAGTTCCGGAGGAGCGGTACCGCAGATCGCTGCGGATGCTTTCACGGCCGACTTCTCGGCCATGAAACAGCTCACCTCGCTCGCTTCGCAGGGCAAGGGCACGGTAGGCGTGCTGCTGCCGGACACCACCACCTCCGCGCGGTACGTCACTTTCGATGCCCCCTATTTGAAGAAGGCATTTGAAGCCGCGGGACTCGATTCCTCGAAGTTCAAGATCGACAATGCGCAAGGCAGCGCAAGCACGATGCAGACGCAGGCCGAGGCTGACATCACGGCAGGCGCTTCCGTGCTGCTTGTCGACGCGCTCGACTCCGGTTCGGGCGCCGCCATCGAGGCGGCGGCAAGCGCGCGCGGCGTCAAAGTGATCGACTATGACCGGCTCGTCAAAGGCGGGGCCAAGGATCGCACCTACGTGAGCTTCGACAACGTCAAGGTTGGTCAGCTGATCGGCCAGGGCGAGATCGCGTGCCTCGCGGACTGGAAAGTCACCAAACCAAACATCCTCGTCATGGACGGCGATCCGACCGACAACAACGCCAAACTGTTCGCCGAAGGTTATAACGGCGTACTCAAGCCCCACTTCGACAATGGCGAGTACGTCAACGTAGGAGAGCCGGCGGGCACCTGGACACCGTCGGTTGCCCAGACGACGTTCGCCCAGCAGTACACCGCCCACCCGAACATCAACGCGGTGGTCACGCCTAACGACGACAATGCCAACGCCGTGATCGCCTACCTGCAGAGCAAGCAGATTCCCGCCAAGACCTTCCCGACGACAGGCCAGGATGCGTCCTTGTCCGGGCTGCAGAACATCTTGAAGGGTTACCAGTGCGGAACGGTGTACAAGCCGATCTACTTTGAAGCCCAGGCGGCTGCCGCGGCAGCGCTTTACCTGCGGGCAGGCGTGACCGTTCCGACAACCCTCGTCAACGGCAAGACGACGGACGACACCGCGAAGTCCGATGTCGCATCGGTCCTGCTGACCCCGCTGTGGGTGACCACGAAGAACATGGCGGACACGGTGGTCAAGGACGGCGCGGTGACCAGTTCTTCGCTGTGCGTCTCGCAGGTGAAGGACGCGTGCACCGCGGCAGGTATCCAGTAATTCCACGATGAGTGAGCTGGCAAACCCGGATCCCGCCGACGTCGGGCCCCTGCTTCGGCTCGAGGGCATCGACAAGAATTTCGGGCCGGTGCAGGCGCTGGTCGACATCACCTTTGAGGTGCCTGGCGGCAAGGTGACTGCGCTGGCCGGCGACAACGGTGCGGGCAAATCGGTATTGATCAAGTGTGTCGCCGGAATTCACGCCCCCGACGACGGGCAGCTGTTTTGGGAGGGCAGGCCCGTACGATTCAACTCGCCCCACGAAGCCGCAGCGCTCGGCATCGAGACCGTGTATCAGGACCTGGCCTTGTGCGACAACCTCGACATTGTGCAGAACCTGTTCCTCGGCCGCGAACGCCTGCGCGGTCTTCTCCTTGATGAAGAGAGCATGGAGATCGCGGCCCGGGAGACGCTCTCGAGCCTGGCCGTGACCACCGTGCGTTCGATCCGGCAACCAGTCGCGTCGTTGTCCGGCGGGCAACGCCAGTCCGTTGCGATTGCGAAGTCGGTGCTGTGGAACTCGAAGCTAGTCATCATGGACGAGCCGACCGCGGCCCTCGGCGTCGCCCAGACGGAGGTTGTCCTTCACCTGATCCGCCAGCTCGCCGACCGTGGCGTCGCCGTCATTGTCGTCTCGCACAACATGAACGACGTGTTCGAGGTCGCGGACCGCATCGCCGTTCTCAGGCTCGGGCAGCTTGTGGCCATCCGGCCTGTCACGGAGATGGATCGGCAGATCGTGGTCGACCTGATGACCACTGGAATCTCCGAACGGGCAAGGCCCGAAACCGCGCCGACACCGCTGTCGAAACGCCCGCTCGCCGCCGTCAAGGGGCCGCTCCCCTCCGCGGCAGCCGCCCTCCAGGGCGAGCCGACCACGGCGGCCGCGGAGCGGAAGGCCGCCCTGGCCTTGAACCCGGACATCACCGCGACATCGCTGCCCGAATACTTCCGTGCGGCGCTGGCACGGGTCCGGGGCGGCGAGAGCGGAGTGCTGCCGGTTCTCGCAGGCCTGTTGCTGATCTCTGTGCTGTTCCAATCGTTGAACCCGAACTTCCTGACGCCCGGCAACATGGTGAACCTGCTCATCCAGGGTTCGGTATTCATGCTGCTGGCGATGGGCCAGGTCTTCGTGCTCCTGCTCGGCGAAATCGACCTGTCCATCGGGTACGTCGGCGGAGTGGGCGGCGTCATCATGGCTGAACTCGTCCAGGAGTCCACCGGGTGGCCATGGTGGGCGGCGATCGCCGTCGGCCTGCTTAGTTGCGCCGGGATCGGGCTGCTTCATGGCACGATCATCACCCGACTCGGATTGCCGTCGTTCGTCGTGACCCTTGGCGGCCAGCTCGGCTGGCTTGGCGTGATGCTCATCATCCTCGGGACCGGCGGCGTCGTGCCCATCAACGACAATGTCATCAACAACATCGCGAGCGGCAACCTCAGCCCGGTCACCAGCTGGATCCTGATGCTCGTCGTCGTCGGAGCGTTCAGCACGTGGACGTGGCTGCGGGACGCCCGCCGGCGCAACACCGGACTCGTCGCGCCGCCAGCCAGCGTGAGCGCCCTGAAGATCGCGGCGGTGCTCGCCGCGGGCGTGGCCGTCGTTTGGCTCTGCAATACCGACCGCGGCAGCCTCGTCGAAATCAGCGGCGTGCCGTGGGTGCTTCTCGTTGTGCTCGGAGTACTCGCCGCTTGGACGTTGCTGCTTGGGCGTACCCGGTTCGGCCGTTATGTCTACGCCATTGGCGGCAACGCCGAGGCCGCACGGCGGGGAGGCGTGAACCTTGCACGCATTCGCACGCTCGCCTTCATGCTCGCTTCCTTCACTGCAGGAATCGGCGGAATTGTGTACGCGTCGCGGCTCCGTTCCGTCTCGACGTCGTACGACGGCGGCACGTTGGTCCTTTACGCCGTGGCGGCCGCGGTCATCGGCGGGACAAGCCTGTTCGGCGGACGCGGCAAGGTGCTGCACGGGGTGCTGGGCGGCCTGGTGATCGCCACGATCGATAACGGCATGGGCCTGCAGGGCTACAGCGCTCCGGCCAAGTACGTCGTGACGGCGCTGGTGCTCGTCGCGGCGGTAACGATCGACGCTGTAGCGCGTCGCGGACGCTCCCGGACCTAAGCGGCTTGTTGAATGGCCCCGCACGCAGACAGCTACCGGGCCGGTCTGGACTTGGATAATCAGCAGGCTTAACGTTCAAGAGTGGCTGACTTCCCGCAGGGACGGTCCCAGGGGCAGTCCCTCCGGCCAGCCCACGCAAGTCCCAGCGAGGAGGAGAGATGCGAAAGGTTGAAGAAACGATTGACGTGGACGTCCCCGTCCATATGGCTTACAACCAGTGGACGCAGTTTGAGTCGTTTCCCCGATTCATGTCCGGGGTGGAATCCGTAACCCAGTTGAGCGACACAACCAACCACTGGGTCACCAAGGTAGGCGGTGTGGAACTGGAATTCGATACGGAAATAGTCGACCAGGAACCCGACGACCGGATTGCTTGGCGCAGTATCGACGGCAAGTCGCACGCCGGCATCATCAGGTTTTCGCCGCTGGACGCCAACCACACGCACGTCAAGGTCCATTTCGAATGGGCGCCGGAAACCCTCATGGAGAAGGCCGGAGCCGCACTCCAAATTGACGAGATGCAGGTGAAGGCCGACCTGAAGAAGTTCAAGGAGTTCATAGAGTCGCGTGGAAACGAAACCGGAGGATGGCGCGGCGAGGTGGAGGAGTAAATGATTGACCTTGGGCCGGTGCTTGTGGTCGGCGGCACAGGCATGCTGGGCAGCCAGGTGGTGTCCAAGCTGCTTGAAGGCGGCAAGCAAGTCCGCGCCTTGGTGCGGCCCGGTTCGGATGCGAGCCGCCTCGAAGAGCTAGGGGCCACGATCGCCCGCGGCGACATGATGGACCCGGAGTCGCTTGGACACGCCATGGACGGCATCGACGCGGTGATCACCTCGGCGGCGGGATACACCCACCATCGGGAGGGCGACAGTCCCGTCATCGACACCGTGGGCAACACCAACCTCGTCGATGCGGCCAGCCGCGCCGGTATTCGCAGATTCGTCCTGACCAGCATCCTCACTTGCGATCAAACACCGGATGTTCCGCATTTCTGGCACAAGAAACTCAGCGAGGATCGCCTTGAAGAACTCGGGGTCCCGTTCGTGGCGCTGCGCCCGGGCGCTTTCCTTGAGCAGATCACCCGCTTCGGCGACCCTTTCAGCGAGGGGCGGCTCACGTCGTTCGGGTCTCCAAGCGTTCCCCTGACGTATGTTCTTGCCAGTGACCTCGCCGGGTACCTTGCGGCAGCAGTCGACGCGAGCGGAGTTGAGGGGCAGCGTATCGACATCGGTTGGGACCGGCCGGTAAGCATGCAGGACATCGCCGATATCTCGGCCCGGATGCTCGGCCGGGAGATCCAAGTCGTCGTCAGCCCGATCAGCGCGGTCAACCCGATGGCGAAGGACCTTGAGGCGATGATCGACTGGTTCGGGACGGGCCGCTAGGTCGCCGATACTTCGCGGCAACGCGAGGTCTTCGGGCCGCCGCCAACCGCGGAGGACGCCGTCGCGCGCCTGCTCACCAGCCTCGGGCACAAGCGTGACTAAGCCGGGTCCGACGGCGGCCGGACCGGGCCATCTGTTAACCCGGTTTTAACCCGCGTTACCCCACGGCGGGCAGGGCGTCGGGGATGCGCGGCTTGGCGTTGCCGGCGAAGGTGAACTTGGCGTCGTCGCCTTCGCCGTCCACGTCCACCACCACGATGTCACCCGGGTGGATCTCGCCGAAGAGGATCTTCTCGGAGAGCTGGTCCTCGATCTCGCGCTGGATGGTGCGGCGCAGCGGCCGGGCACCCATGGCGGGATTGTATCCGCGGGTGGCCAAAAGTACCTTGGCGGCGTCCGTGAGCTCGATGCCCATGTCCTTGTCGGCCAGGTGCTGTTCCAAGCGATGGATCATCAGGTCCACGATCTGGATGATCTCGTCCTGCGTGAGCTGCGGGAAAACGATGACGTCGTCCACACGGTTGAGGAACTCCGGACGGAATTGCTGCTTGAGCTCCTCGGTGACCCGTGCCCGCATCCGGTTGTACCCTGTGGTGGTGTCCGTGCCGGACTGGAAGCCGGTCGCCACGCTCTTGGAAATGTCGCGGGTGCCCAGGTTGGTGGTCATGATGATCACCGTGTTCTTGAAGTCCACCACCCGGCCATGGCTATCCGTCAGGCGGCCGTCCTCGAGGATCTGCAGCAACGAATTGAACAAGTCGGAGTGGGCCTTCTCCACTTCATCGAACAGCACCACGGAGAACGGACGGCGGCGGACCTTCTCGGTCAGCTGCCCGCCCTCGTCGTAGCCGACATAGCCCGGAGGGGCACCGAAGAGACGCGAAACCGTGTGCTTCTCGGAGTACTCGGACATGTCCAGCGTGATAAGGGCATCCTCATCGGCGAAGAGGAATTCCGCCAGCGCCCTGGCGAGCTCGGTCTTGCCGACGCCGGTAGGGCCGGCGAAGATGAACGAGCCACCGGGACGCTTGGGGTCCTTCAGGCCTGCACGTGTACGGCGGATTGCACGCGACACTGAATTGATCGCCTCATTCTGACCGATAACGCGCTTGTGCAGTTCCTCTTCCATCTTGAGCAGGCGGCTGGATTCTTCCTCGGTGAGTTTGAAGACCGGGATGCCGGTGGAGTTCGCGAGAACTTCGGCAATCAGCTCCTCGTCTACCTCGGCGTTGCCGTCCGTGCCGCCGGATTTCCACCTGAGCTCCCTTTCCCGGCGCTCGGCGACAAGTTTCTGCTCCTTCATGCGCAGCGACGCGGCACCCTCGAAGTCCTGGGCGTCGATGGCCGATTCCTTCTCCATCTTCACCTCGGCGATGCGTGCGTCCATCGCTTTCAGCTCCGGCGGCCGTGTCATGCGGCGGATGCGAAGACGTGCGCCTGCTTCGTCGATCAGGTCGATCGCCTTGTCCGGCAGGAAGCGGTCCGACACATAACGCTCCGAGAGGGCCGCCGCGGCCGTCAGCGCGCCGTCGGTGATGGTCACCCGGTGGTGCGCCTCGTAACGGTCACGCAGGCCCTTGAGGATCTCAACGGTGTGGGCCACCGATGGTTCCTGGACCTGGATCGGCTGGAAACGGCGCTCCAACGCGGCGTCTTTCTCAATGTGCTTGCGGTACTCATCCAGGGTGGTGGCACCAATGGTCTGGAGTTCACCACGGGCCAGCAACGGCTTCAGGATGGACGCCGCATCGATGGCACCCTCTGCAGCGCCGGCACCCACGAGCGTGTGGATCTCGTCGATGAAGAGGATGATGTCGCCGCGGGTCCGGATTTCCTTGAGGACCTTCTTCAGGCGCTCTTCAAAATCGCCCCGGTACCGGGAACCGGCCACCACTGAGCCCAAATCGAGCGTGTAGAGCTGCTTGTCCTTCAGGCTCTCCGGCACGTTGCCCCGGACAATAGCCTGGGCGAGGCCCTCGACGACGGCGGTCTTGCCGACGCCGGGCTCGCCGATCAGCACGGGGTTGTTCTTGGTCCGGCGGGAGAGGACCTGCATGACGCGTTCCATCTCCAGCTCGCGGCCGATCACAGGATCAAGCTTGTTTTCCCGTGCAGCCTGGGTAAGGTTGCGGCCGAACTGGTCCAGCACCACCGAACCAGCCGGTGCAACCTCGGCCTGGCTCGGTCCGGCGACCATACCACTGGGGTCCTTGCCCTCATACCCGGAGAGCAAATGGATGACCTGCTGGCGGACCCGGCCGAGGTCGGCACCAAGCTTGACAAGGACCTGCGCGGCAACGCCTTCACCTTCCCGGATGAGGCCGAGCAGAATGTGCTCGGTACCGATGTAGTTGTGGCCGAGCTGCAGGGCTTCCCGGAGGGCGAGCTCAAGGACTTTCTTGGCACGCGGGGTGAACGGGATATGACCGGACGGGGCCTGCCGGCCCTGGCCGATGATCTCCTGCACCTGCTCGCGGACGCCATCGAGCGAAATATTCATCGACTCAAGCGCCTTGGCCGCAACCCCCTCACCCTCCTGGATCAGACCCAAGAGGATGTGCTCGGTACCGATGTAGTTGTGGTTGAGCATGCGTGCCTCTTCTTGGGCAAGCACAACAACGCGACGGGCACGGTCCGTAAATCTCTCAAACATTTCGCCACACTCCTGGCAGCCGCCTACCTCGATGCTACGTCGCCAAGGGCCCTCTTGGGGGACGCCGGAGGCAGAATTTTAGATACCGGGCCAGCCGGCTGCATGGTTCTTCTGCATAGACGGCCAAGACCGTGAAGAATGAAAACAACCACCAACTAGAGGGAACACCATGAGCACCCTGAAGCAACGCCTGCATGCCGACGTCGTAGTCCACATGAAAGACCGCAACAAGACCGCGCTCACGACGGTCCGCAACGTCCTCGGCGAAATAGAGACGCGTGAGAAGTCCGGCAAGACACCCATCGAGCTGGACGACACCCAAGTGACGGCCCTGTTGCAGAAGGAAGCCGCCAAGCGCAGGGACACGGCGCGCATCTACACGGAGGCCGGCGAGTCCGAGCGCGCTGCCGCGGAAATTGCCGAAGCGGAAGTCATCGAGGCGTACCTGCCCGAAATGCTGACCCCCGCCGAAGTAGAGGCAATCGTCGACGACGCCATCGCCGCGTTGAAGGCCAGCGGCCAGGAACTCACGATCAGGCAGATGGGCGCCGTGATGAAGCCCGTCACAGCAAAGGTCGCTGGCCGCTTCGACGGCAAGGCCGTCAGCGAAATCGTCCGGACCCGACTCGCATAGATACACCGGAACGCAGGGAGGAGCAGCCATGGCAGCCATCATCCTGGGATGGAATCCACGGCTTTGGAACGACTGGAACTACGAGGCTGTGATCGGGCAGGTTGCCGAAACGGGTCAATTCCTCGAGCGATGGAACGTTGGCCAGCACCGGAAGATCCAGGCCGGCAACCAAGCATGGCTTCTCGTGCAAGGCGGAGGCCCCCACGGACGCGGGCTCATCGGCCACGGCGTCGTCATGTCCGAAGCGTATGAAGCGCCTCAACGCACCGAGCCGAAGAGTGTTGCGCGGTACGTGAGCGTGGCCTTCGATGCCTTGCTTCCCCTCGGCAGCCAGATCCCGTCGAGTGTCCTCTCCAGCGAAGTGCCGGACGTGGCCTGGAACGCCTTCCGCGGATCGGGACGGTCCATACCGGCAGAATCAGAATCCGGCCTTCAGCGCGTGTGGCGGGAGCACGGACCAAGAGCCTCCGAGCCGTGCCAGACCGTTCCAGGAACCTACCCGGAAGCAGCCGTCAGTTGGATTGAAACGAACCGCTACGAGCGCGACCCTGAAGCCCGCCGGATTTGCCTGGCTTTCCACGGCACGTCCTGTGCCGTGTGCACTTTCTCCTTCGAAGTAGGCTACGGAGACATCGGCAAAGACTTCATCCACGTCCACCATGTGGTTCCCGTTTCACAGCTCGGCAACGACTACACGCTGGATCCGATAGCGGACCTCGTGCCGCTGTGTGCCAATTGCCACGCCATGGCACACCGGGGCGTGGGCACCCCTCGCACCGTGGCGGAATTGCGGCGTGCCATCGCAGCCGCCGGACACTTGCCCGGCCAAATCGTCGATGACAGGGCGCTGGCGGCCCAGGACGCCGCACACCGGATTCTCGAGCAGCGATGACCAAGGGCCGTCCCTGATGCACTAGCCAGCCAAGGTTCTTCCCCGTATTTTGTTAACTACACCGTGCGGCGAGCACCACACGCTGTGAGTCAGATGATCCATTTGCCGGCTGAAACCGCTGGGGCGCAACGCCGCGCCCCGGACCCGGCGAGACCTACCGGGCGCCACGCGCCGCCCGCTGTTCAGGAGGATACGCATGGCAGGGATATTTGAACTCTACATCGACGAGGACACGAGCTTCAGATTCAGGCTCAAAGCGCCGGACGGAACCGTGGTAGCCATCTCCAGGTCCTTTCCCGACAAGCCCGCCGCGGTGAGCGGCATCAGCGACGTGCGGGAATATGCAGGAATGGGCCTGATCACCGATCTCTGCCCGGAAGTCCCGCACCGCGGGCCGTCACCCACGCATCCGGTTCCCGTTGTACGGCAAACCAGCCCTTCCGCGATGCCGCCGCTTCCCGTCCCGCCTCGACACCATAATCCGCTCCCCCAAGGAGATCGAACCGGCCGCCCCTGGCACACCCCCGCCTTGGTCGACGCATCCTGCGCAGGGCTGGTTGAGGCGTAGAGCCGTCCAGTTGGTGGGCATCCGGCCGCGGCGGGCCTTGTCGCGGCCCCGCGCCGCCGGGTGTAATGGACGCACGACGGCGACTCCCGCCGTCGTGCGCCGAAGGAGCCGCGATGTTCACCAGCCCGTACGCTGATGTCGAGATCCCCGAAGTCACGATTTATGAGTATCTGTTCGGCGGGCTGGGCGTCGAGGACCTTGACCGGATCGCACTCGTGGACGGCACGACCGGCGCGGAAATGACCTACCGCCAACTCGTCGGCCAAATCGACGCCATGGCAGGCTGGCTAGCGGGCCACGATGCAGGCCCCGGGACCACAGTGGGCCTTTTCTGCCCCAACGTGCCGGCGTTCGCCGTCGTCTTCCACGGGGTGCTGCGTGCGGGTGCTGCCGTCACCACCGTCAACGCGCTGTATACCGCCGATGAAGTCGGCAGCCAGCTCAGCGACGCCGGCGCCTCCTGGCTCTTCACCGTCACGCCGTTCCTTGAGCGGGCGGAGGCCGCGGCGCTGGTTGCCGGGATCCCTGCGGAACGGCTTGTGGTGCTCGACGGCGGCGACCTCGCTGCCGCCGCGGGGCATCCCTCGCTCGCGGACGTGCTCGACGCCGGTCTTCCCGCGCCGACGCTCAACGTCGATCCGCACGCCGCCGCGGTGGTGCCGTATTCCTCGGGCACGAGCGGCGCGCCGAAGGGCGTCCTGTTGAGCCAGTACAACCTCGTGGCGAACGTCGCGCAGTCGAGCGCCTTCTTCCGCGTAACTCCCGACGACGTGCTGCTCGCCGTCTTGCCCTTCTTCCACATCTACGGCCTGACCGTGCTGCTCAACCTTGCCCTCGGCGAGCGGGCCCGGCTTGTCACGATGCCGAAGTTCGACCTCGCCGAATTCCTCCGCATTACGCAGGACTACCGCTGTAGCTACCTCTTCATCGCGCCGCCCATCGCCGTCGCGCTGGCAAAGCATCCTCTAGTGGACCAATACGACCTCTCGTCCGTGCGCGCCGTGCTTTCGGGGGCAGCGCCCCTCGACGGCGAACTGGGGCACGCTGTTGCGAACCGGCTCGGGTGCACGATGCTTCAGGGCTATGGCATGACCGCGCTGAGTCCCGTATCCCACGCCATCCCGCGCGACGGTGCCGAGCGCGTCCCTCTCGACTCGGTGGGCTACACCGTGCCGAACACGGAATGCAAGCTCCTCGACCCCGCTACGGACGAAGAGATCGACGTTCCGGCCGAAGGACCGAGCGCTCCCGGACAGCTTCTCGTCCGGGGGCCGCAGGTCATGCTCGGCTACCTGAACCGGCCCGACGCAACCGCCGCGACGATCGATCCGGACGGCTTCCTCCGCACGGGCGACATCGCGACCGTCACGGCCGACGGCGTCGTGACGATCGTCGACCGGCTCAAAGAGCTGATCAAATACAAGGGCTACCAGATCGCACCTGCCGAGCTCGAAGCGCTCCTGCTCACCCACCCGCGTATTGCGGACGCCGCAGTCATCGGCATCCACGCGGACGACGGCGAAGAGGTACCGAAGGCGTTCGTCGTGCGGCAGGCCGGAGCCGAGCTCGGCGACGGCGAAGTCATGGAATTCGTCGCCGGAAGGGTGGCGCCGTTCAAGCGCGTGCGATCGGTGGAGTTCGTCGATGCGATTCCCAAGTCGGCGTCGGGAAAGATCCTCCGGCGGGAGCTGCGCGCGAGAGCCTAGCCAGCGGGGCGAACGGCCCTGCCGCATGACGCTCCCGCGCCGAACCGGGGTTGATGATCCAGCCCCCCCGCGCCTGCTTCATCATGGCAGGCCGCACTGACCCGTCCAGTGTTGGAAAAATGTATCAGGACATGACGCGGGCGCGGGCCGCATGGCCCGCGCCCTGCTATCGGCGTCCGCGGACTAGTGCTTCCTGAAGGCGCCTTTGATCTTTTCGCCTGCCAGCTTCAGATCGGCCCTGACCTGACGGGACTTGCCCTCAGCCTTGAGCCGGTCATTGCCGGTGGCCTCGCCGGCCGCCTCCGTGGCCTTGCCGTGGAGTTTACCGGCAGCGTGATGGAACCTGTCGCCCCAACCCATAATGGCTCTCCTTAGTCGCCGGCCCAGCGGCAGGACACCGCAAGGCCGCACTTAAATTGTAGGGACGAACAACGGCAAAGGCACGTCCCGGCCGCGAAGCCTTGCCGCTCAGGAAGCACGGATACGCGTCCCGTACTATGGGGCGGATGGTGTTCATACGGCTATACCGCGAAGGCAAACTCGAACGCGACGATGTCCTGGCCCACGAAATCGAAGCCCTGGCCCGCCAGGATGACGTGGTGCTGTGGATCGACTACACGAACCCGACGCCGGATGACCTTCTCGGCGTCGAAACGGTGTACGGGCTTCACCGACTCGCCGTCGAGGACGCCGTCCACGACTTTCAGCGGCCCAAACTGGACCGCTACCCGAACCACCTTTTCCTCTCGGCCTACCAGGCCGCGTTACAGCCTGGCACCGGGGAACTGGCTGTCGCCGAGATCTCGGCATTCGTGACCCACAATGCGCTAGTGACTGTGCACGGGGCCGGATTCGACACCGACAAGCTGACTGCGCACTGGGACGCCGAAACCGAGCTGGCACAACACGGGGTGCCCTTCCTCTTCTGGGGCCTGCTGGACATGATCGTCGACGGGCACTTCGACGCCGTCCAGGAACTCGATGGCTACATCGATTCCCTCGAGGAGTCGCTTTTCGCGGACCACTCCCCCGATCACGACCTGCAGCGGAAGACCTTCGAACTCCGAAAGAACCTCGTCCGGCTCCGCCGTGTCGTCCTGCCCATGCGTGAAGTCCTGAACACCCTCCTGAGGCGGGAGGACCTGGTTGGCTGCAGCCCGGCGATGCAGCCCTTCCTGCAGGACGTCTACGACCACGTGCTGCGTGCCTCGGAATGGACGGAATCGCTCCGTGACCTCGTCACGACCATCCTGGAAACCCACATCAGCATCCAGGGGAACCAGATGAACCTGGTCATGAAGAAGGTCACCAGTTGGGCCGCGATCATCGCCGTTCCCACTGCAGTGACCGGCTTCTTCGGGCAGAATGTGCCCTTCTTCGGCTTCCAGAGCGATTACGGCCTCTGGCTATCCTGCGCTCTCATGGCCGGCGGTTCAATCTTCCTTTACCTCGCCTTCAAGAAGCGGGACTGGATCTAGCTGGTTCCCCGTGGAAGTCCCGGTCCTACTGCCCGTCTTTGCGGGCCGGCAGCACAAGGAGCGCGTCCCCGATAGCGCGCTCCGAGCCGCCCGAGGGGCTGTTCTGGACTTTTCCTTCGGCAACGGCTGTTGTTGAGCCACCGCCATCCAGGTTCATGGCCTGGACCATGCCAAGTGACAGTGCAACGTCAGCCTCTTCCTTCAGGCTCAGTCCGAGCGAGGAAGTCGAACGTCCATCGGCGGTGACAAGCATGGTCCTGCCCTGGGCATCGGTCCCGGCGAAGGTCCGGGGGTTCCGTTTGTGGACCCAGCCGTAGTAAAAGCTGTTTCCGTCGTTGGGACGAACCATGCCGTCATGGCGGGCAGTGACGTCTTCACTGCCGTCCTTGACCAGCAACGGGCCACCGTTGACGACGCTCGTGAACTTGTTAGCGTGCAGGGACTTCCCGTCCTGGCCGAGCAGTCCGGCGTCGATCTTCAGCTTGGCGCCCACCGGAGCGAGTGCGCGGAGCCGCGCGACGTCGGTTCCGGTGGCCTGGATGGTGTGTCCTCCGGAAGGGACGGCCGCACCACGGGTTTCGGCGATGGCGGTAACGGTGTCGTGGCTGTCCACCATCACCTCGAGGCCTGGACCGGCAGGCGTGGACGGCCCGAACTCCGGAGTGAACGTGACGAGCTCATTGGAGTTCGTGCAGGTGACATCCTGGAGCGGGCCTGAGGTAGGCAGGTCGTTGGCGCCGCCGCAGTTGCGGATCAGGCCAGGTACACGGTCGATGCCGTCCAATGGTGCTTCCCCGGAAGCGGAGGAGATTTTCCCATCCCAGGTCAGTCGCTGGATGCTGCTGGCATTCTTCTTCCCGTCGATGACGAGAGCCGGGCGGTCCGCCACGGCTTCGCTGAGGGTCTTGCCTCCATAGACCCCGGCCCCGGCGGGGTCGCCTTCGGCACCGGCCTTCGGGTCGAAGACGAAGAACCCTCCGTTCACAGCCGCGATGGCGTGGGCGTCGGAAGCCAACTGGCTGGTGGTCTCCCGCTTCTCCAGATCCGGGCCGAACGAGGCGGCGAGCTGACCCTGGTACGTCCCGGGATCGATCGTGATGACGTCAAGATTCCACGGTCCGCGTGTCTTGGTGCTGGTTTCGGAGTCGCCGTCCCAACCCGTGTAGATCACTGAGGAGGCAAAACCGGCGGTCTTGATCTTTGCGACGACGGAGGCGCCGTCAGCCTGCGCGGCGAAGCGGCCGGCACGGACCCGATACCCCAAATCGCCTCCCGCGTCGGCGAGCTGCGGCGACTGGACATGTTCAACGCGCTCGTCGACTCCGCCGGCTTTGAGTTTGTCGGCCGTGCGCTGTGCAGTGGCCTGGCTTGAGAGCGCCGACGCCGGAGCATCCGGATCCGGCGAGTCGGAGGGAATGGCCACTTCGGCTGTCCAGAAAAGTGATGAGTCGGCTCCGCCCCGGCTGATTTTGGTCAGTGTGACGCCGGGGGCGAGGGTTGTCACTGTCCGGCTCTCGGGGAGGTCAGCGGCGCCAAGGTTGAGGTGGGCACCCTGATCCTGTTTTCGAACATCGTCCGCATGGGTGGGCCCAACGGGGCTAAGGAGCGCTGAAAAGACGGCCAGAGCGAGGCCGCCGGTGAGGGCACTGCGACGTTTTAGGGAGGCTTTCATGGGTCCACCGTATAAAGACTGGACCGTCGCCCAGTCCGGTTTTCCCGTTTCGCGACCCCTGTTGACCGAACCTTCATGCCACGTTCACTTGCAGGCGGAAGGCCGACCCAAGAAGCAGCATTGGCTGCCCACGGACTTATCCCAAGGCAGAATGGAAGGCATGCCCCTTACTACGTTCGCCCTCGTCCGCCACGGCCAGACAGACTGGAATGCCCCTTACTACGTTCGCCCTCGTCCGCCACGGCCAGACAGACTGGAATGCCCAGCGCCGGCTGCAGGGATCCACCGACATTCCGCTGAACGACGTCGGCCGCGGCCAGGCGCGCGACGCCGTCGCCGTCCTTTCCGGCTACGAATGGGACGTCATCGTTTCGTCACCGCTGAGCAGGGCCGCCGAAACCGCCGAACTGATCGCCGCAGGGCTGGGGCTCAGCGTGGACCGGCACATGCCGGAGCTGACCGAGCGACGCTTTGGACCTGCCGAGGGCCTTCAAGCGGGCCCTGAGCTGGACGCACTGCGCATTCCCGGCGGCTTCCGCGGCGCGGAAAGCGAGGATGCGGCAGCCTCCCGAGGCCTGGCCGGGCTGGAGGCGCTCGCCGAGGAGTTCAGCGGTCGCCGCGTCCTTGTTGTCGCACACGGAACCCTCCTCCGCTTGAGCCTGGGCCGCGCCGTCGCCCGCACGCTGGAGAGCATCGAGAATGCCGCGCTCAACCTAGCCCACCACGATGCGCTTGACGGCTGGCAGCTCGAATACTTCAACGGTGAACCCGTGGTGGCTCCCGTTCCCGCCTGAGCAGCACCGATCCGACGGCATATCCACCAGGACAGCTGCGTGGGAGACTGTTCTGCACGGACAGGAACTCCTTACGAAGGGATGGTCACCGTGCCGGCAACTGGTCTCAATGCCGTCCAGCACATCGTCGTCTTGATGCTTGAAAACCGCTCATTCGATCACATGCTGGGATACCTCTACGCCGATTCCGCCAATGTTTCTCCCGCGGGAGACCCGTTTGAGGGCCTGACCGGCACGGAGTCCTGCCCAGGCACCGATGGCAGTCCTGTCGGGGTCTATCAGCTGACTTCCTCGACGCCCGACGTCTACTTCATGCCGGGCGCCGACCCCGGGGAGGGATACCAGGCAACGAACGAGCAGCTCTATGGCAGCGCCGGCGCGCCGCAAGCGGGGACTGTGCCTCCCATGAGCGGCTTTGTGACCAACTACGCCGGTGCCATCAAGGACAACCTGGCCAAGGGCTGGCACGTGGTGCCGGGAACAACCGAGCAAATGATCATGGGCTGCTTCACCCCGCAGACACTTCCTGTCTTATCTGCGATGGCGAAGGGGTTCGCCGTCTGTGACGCCTGGTTCGCGTCAGCTCCCACCATGACGATGCCCAATCGGGCGTTCGCGTGTGCCGGAACCAGCCAAGGCAACCTGGATGACAAGGCCAAACGGTTCGCCGTGCCGAGCATCTTCGGGCACTTGGGCAACCATGGGATCCCGTGGAAAATCTACGGCGAAACCAAGTCGCCCCTGACGAAACTCGACTTCGACGACACCCGGCACGCCCCGGCGTCGAACATTGGCCTGTTCGCGGACTTCCAGGCCGACGCGGCGGCCGGGAAGCTCCCCGCATACGCCTTCCTTGAACCGTCCTGGTCCTCGACGGGCAACAGCGAGCACCCCAACTACAACGTCGCGCTCGGGGAGCAGTTCCTGCTGGACGCCTATCGCGCCGTCCACGATGGGCCGGCCTGGGACTCCACCCTGCTCATCGTCACGTATGACGAACACGGTGGCTGCTACGACCACGTCGCTCCGCCGTGGGGCGCGACGCCGCCAGACGATACACCGGGGGAATTCGGTTTCGATTTCACCCGTTTCGGGGTACGTGTGCCAACGATCCTGATCAGTCCGCTCATCCCGGCCGGCACCCTCTTCCGAGCCCGCGGTCCTGTCCCACTCGATCACACGAGCATCCTTGCCACCATCGAACATCGTTGGAACCTGCCGGCCCTCACTCGCCGCGATGCCGCGGCACCCGATGTTGGCGGGGCCTTGAGCCTCACCGTCCCGCGCACCGACGACCCCCTCGCGGGCGTCCGGGCACCCAGTCCCCCGCCGACCACCCGGGCGCTCGCAGAACAACCGTCCCACCTGGAGCAATTGCGCGACGAACTCCTAGCGCAGGCGTAGGTTCGGGCTTTGGCGGTGAGTCCGGTTCAGCCCGAGGTTCCATCGGCGTGGTCGATGCCGGCGGGCGCCGAGTCGCCCCGCCCGGTCCACGTCTTGATGGCAGTCCAGCCAACGGCGGCAGTCGGCACGGCCAACAAGGCACCGATAATGCCAGCGAGCATCGTGCCGATAGCCAAGGCCAGCAAAATGGCCAGCCCGTGAATGCTCAGGACCTTGCCCATCAAAACGGGTTGAAGGAAATGGTGCTCAAGCTGGTTGGCCGCGACCAGGACTGCGAGGACGATGAGGGACGTCACCGGACCGTTCGAGATCAGGGCGACACCTACAGCGAGGGTACCGGCTGCGGTGGAACCAATGATGGGAATGAATCCGCCGATAAACACAAAAACGCCAAGGGGCAGGGCAAGCGGGACACCGAGGATGGCCAGGACGGTCCCGATGATCAAGCCGTTCACCGCTGCGATGAGGGCCGTGCCCCGGACATAGCCTCCCAGGACGGTGGCGCTTCGTTCCGCGGCCAGGTGGGCCTTCCCGCGGTGAACCGGCGGCAGGAACCCGAAAAGGAAAGTCCTGATCTTCTCGCCGTCCTTGAGGAAGAAGAACAAGATCACCACCATGAGAACCAAGCCGGCCAGGATTTCACCGACCGTACGGGCGCCCGTGAGCGCTTCGGCACCAAACGTGCTGCTCGTGACGAAGCGCTGGATGGAATCGGCGACGGAGCGGAGTTGCTCGTCGCTGACCTTGAAGGGGCCGTTGTTCAGGAATTGGTGCAGTTGGTCGATGCCGGCAGTGAATTTCACCGCAAGCTCCTTCGATTGCGCCCTGATAAGAAAGACGATTCCGGTGATGACTCCGCCGAAGACTGCGAGGATCCCCACGAACGATGCCGCGACGGCGAGGGCCTGGGGCCACCGGTGGGCAGTCAGCCAACGCACAAGAGGCGAGATTGCCGAGGCAAGAATGAGCGCGATAGTGACCGGGATCATGACGAGCGGCACGCTGGTCAGAGCCCACAGAATCACTGATACCAAGGTGATGACCAGGAGCATCTGGCCTGAACGGATCCCGGCGCGGCCCAGCCCGTCGGACCACATTGCCGACATTGTGGGTTTGTCCGGCGAATTGTTGCTTTCAGTCATTGGGTTCCTTCCTGGTGGTTCGAGCAGTCCCTTATCGCTCATGCCCCACCCTAACGGCGCACTCCAAGCTAGCTCGCAACGAGACAACTACCTCACCCGCCCGCAGCGTGACGGTTGTCGCGTCCTCGACAGGCAGCCGGTAACCGTGGCGGCTCACGCCCCGGGCTTCCATCTCGGCGACCCATTCCCATTCCACGATCGGTTGATACACCATGACGACGGACGGAACGTCGCGGAAAGGACACCGGCTGCGAATTTCTTTTTGCAATCAAAACGGCCGTGATCTTGCCCCTTGATCATGTTGACACCCACAATGACGCGGGCAAGACTGATCATAGGTCCGCGTCCTGCGACCCGCAGTACGTCTGGCCCTAAGGGGTGGACAATGCAGATTCCGGCTCCATTCGATTATGAGCGCGCGAGCGACGTCGAAAACGCCCTGGAACTCCTCGAACGCCACGGTCCCGAGTCGCGGATCATCGCAGGCGGACACAGCTTGCTGCCGATGATGAAGCTGCGCCTGGCGCGGCCGGAGTGGCTGATCGACATCAACGACTTGGCGGAACTGGAATTCATCCGCCGGGAAGGTGAGCAGTTGCGTGTGGGTACCCTAACCCGCCACGCTGCGCTCCTCGAGTCCGCCGACGTCGCTGAACTCTTTCCGATAATCCGTGATGCCGAGCAGGTGATCGCGGACCCTGTGGTCCGTAACCGCGGCACGATCGGCGGCTCGCTCTGCCAAGCCGATCCGGCCGAAGACCTCTCCACTGTCTGCGACGTTCTGCGTGCCCAGGCCGTGATCCGCGGGCCCGACGGCGAGCGGATCGTCGCCATGTCGGACTTCCACCGCGGCCCCTACGAAACCGCCGTGGCGCAGAACGAGCTGCTGTACGAAATCCGCTTCACGATCCGCCCGCGCTCGGGCAGCGCCTACGAAAAGGTGGAACGCCGGGTAGGTGACTGGGCGATCGTCGCGGCCGGGGCCGCCGTCGGGCTCTCCGCAGACGGGACTGTGGAAGAGGCCGCAATCGGGCTGACGGCGGTCGGGCTGGACGGCACCGTCCCCGAGGCCGAAGCCGTGCTTCTCGGACAACGGCCGCATGAAGACCTGTTCGTCGAGGCGGCCCGCATCGCAGCCGCCGCCTGCCACCCGGTGGACGACCAGCGCGGACCGGTCGACTACAAACGGCACCTGGCCGACGAACTCACCCGCAGGGTCCTGCGCCGTGCTTGTGCGCGCGCTGCAGGTGCACAGGAAGGCTGAAGGCAATGCAGATCAGTATGACGGTCAACGGGGACAAGGTGACCCGGGACATCGAACCGCGCGTGTTGCTGGTCCATTTCATCCGCGAAAACCTTGGAATGACCGGCACGCACTGGGGATGCGACACCAGCAACTGCGGAACCTGCGTCGTCTTGATGGACGGTCAGCCGGTGAAATCGTGCACCGTGCTGGCAGCCATGGCCGACGGACACGAGATCCGGACCGTCGAGGGACTGGCCGTCGGCGGCACGCTCGATCCGGTTCAGCAGGGGTTCATGGAGGAACACGGCTTGCAATGCGGATTCTGCACTCCGGGAATGATGCTCAGCGCCAGGGCCCTCCTCGACCGCAACCCGCATCCCGACGATGCCGAGATCCGCCAAGCCATTTCCGGCCAGATTTGCCGGTGCACCGGTTACGCGACCATTGTCCGCTCGGTGCAATGGGCCGCCGCCCACCCGCTCGGCGCAGACGCCGAAACGCACGACGGCGGTGCCGGTGGCACCATCGTTGAAGAGGTGACGGCATGACCACCATCCAGGAGCATGCACCCAACCCGGCGGCCGGAGACCCGGGCCGCCCGATCGGGTTCGGCCGCCTCCAGCGCAAGGAAGACCCGCGGTTCGTCCGCGGCAAGGGCACTTACATCGACGACATCGTGCTGCCCGGCATGCTGCACGGAGCCATCCTGCGCGCACCCGTTGCGCATGCGCGGCTGGTCTCAATAGATACCACCGAAGCGTTGGCGCATCCCAAGGTTCTCGCCGTCATCACGGGCAAAGACCTGCAGGCACTCAACCTCGCGTGGGCGCCTACCCTGTCGGCCGATGTGCAGGCAGTCCTCGTCACGGACAAGGTCCGCTTCCAGGGCCAGGAGGTCGCTTTCGTCGTCGCCGAGGACCGCTACGCCGCGCGCGACGCCCTGGAGCTGATCGACGTCGAATATGACATGTTGCCGCCGGTGATTGATGCCCGCCACGCCCTCGACCCCGGCGCGCCGGTCATCCGTGACGATATCGAGGGCCGGACGGACAACCGGATCTTCGATTGGGAGATCGGCGATGCGGCTGAAACCGAAGCAGTGTTCGACGCTGCCGACGTCGTCGTGGCCCAAGAGGTCGTGTATCCGCGCGTGCACCCGGCACCCATGGAAACCTGCGGCGCCGTCGCGGACTTCGACCCGATCGACGGCAGACTGACCCTCTACGAAACAACCCAGGCGCCGCATGCCCACCGGACGCTGTACGCGATAGTGGCAGGCATTCCGGAGCACAAAATCCGGATTGTCTCCCCCGATATCGGCGGAGGCTTCGGCAACAAAGTGGGCATCTATCCCGGCTACGTCCTCGCCGTTGTCGGCTCGATTGTCACCGGCAAGCCGGTGAAGTGGGTGGAAGACCGCTCGGAAAACCTGATGTCGACGTCGTTCGCACGGGACTACATCATGCAGGGCGAGATCGCGGCCACCAAGGAAGGGAAGATGCTGGCGGTGCGGACCAACGTCCTGGCAGACCACGGCGCCTTCAATGCCACCGCGCAGCCCACCAAAAACCCTGCAGGTTTCTTCTCCATCTTCACCGGGAGCTACGACCTGAAGGCTGCCTACTGCAAAGTCACGGGTGTCTACACCAACAAGGCCCCCGGGGGCGTGGCCTATGCCTGTTCCTTCCGCGTCACGGAGGCGGTCTACCTGGTGGAGCGCATGGTGGACATCCTGGCCCGGAAACTGGAGATGGATCCGGCAGAGCTTCGGTTGAAGAATTTCATCAAGCCGGAACAGTTCCCTTACGCCAACAAGACCGGCTGGGTCTACGACTCGGGCAACTACGAGCCGGCCATGCGATTGTCCATGCAAATGGCCGGGTACGAGGATCTCCGGCGCGAGCAGCGCGAAAAGCGGGAGCGCGGCGAGCTGATGGGCATCGGGGTCTCCTTCTTCACCGAGACCGTCGGCGCAGGGCCGCGCAAGCATTTCGACATCGTTGGGCTCGGCATGGCCGACGGTGCCGAACTCCGTGTCCATCCCACGGGCAAGGCCGTCGTCAGGATCTCCGTGCAGAGCCAGGGGCAGGGCCACGAGACCACTTTCGCCCAGATCGTGGCGGAGGAGCTCGGCATACCGCCCGAGAGCATCGACGTCGTACACGGCGACACGGACCAGACCCCCTTCGGCCTCGGCACCTATGGCAGCCGCTCGACGCCGGTCAGCGGCGGCGCAGTGGCGCTGGTGGCGCGGAAGGTCCGGGAAAAGGCGAGGTTCATTGCCGCCGCGATGCTTGAGACGCGGCCCGAGGACCTCGAGTGGGAAAAGGGCCGCTGGTTCGTCAAGGGCGATCCAAGCGCCGGCAAGACAATCGCCGAGATTGCCTTCGGCGCCCACGGCACCGTTGCCCTGCCGGAGGGAATCGACGGCAACCTCGATGCTGAGGTGACGTATGACCCTCCCAACCTCACGTTCCCTTTCGGCGCCTATATCTGCGTTGTGGACGTCGACGCCGGGACCGGCCACGTCAAGGTCCGGCGATTCATCGCGGTGGACGATTGCGGGACCCGGATCAACCCGATGATCATCGAAGGCCAGGTCCACGGCGGACTGACCGACGGCGTCGGGATGGCGCTCATGGAGATCATCGCATTCGACGAGGAGGGCAACTGCCTCAGCGGCTCGTTCATGGACTACCTCATCCCCACGGCGATGGAAGTCCCGGACTGGGAGACCGGGTTTACCGTCACACCGTCGCCGCACCACCCCATCGGCGCCAAAGGCATCGGCGAATCCGCCACGGTCGGGTCCCCGCCCGCCATCGTCAATGCCATCGTGGATGCGTTGACGCCATATGGAGTGACGCACATGGATATGCCGTGCACGCCGGCCCGGGTATGGGAGGCCATGCAGGGCCGGGCCAGGCCACCGGTGTGACATGCCCCTGCACGGAGAAGCATTGGCGGCAAGGGCGCAGGAACTTGTGGAACGCCGGGAACCGTTTGTGCGTGCCACGGTAGTGCGAGCGCAGCACCCCACCAGCGCCCACGCCGGGGACACCGCCCTGGTGCTGGCCAACGGGGAAATCGACGGGTTCCTTGGCGGCACGTGCGTCGAGGCCTCCGTGCGCGAATACGGCCTGCAGACGCTGTCCAAACACGAACCCCTGCTATTGCGCGTCGTCCCCGGCGAACCGTCCCGCACCCGCGAGGAGGGCGCCGTCGAGGTCGCGAACCCCTGCCTCAGCGGCGGAGCGGTGGAGATCTTCCTCGAGCCGCAGATGCCCGCTCCCCGGGTGGTGGTGGTCGGCGCGACCCCCGTGGCACAGGCCTTGGGCGCTTTGGGTGCCATCCTCGACCTGGACATGGACCTCACGGACGGAACCGCGGCGGAACCGCGGGCCGACGACGCCGCCCTCATCGTCGCGTCGCAGGGCCGGGACGAGGAGCCTGCGTTGGAGGCCGCACTCCGGCTAGGGGTGCCATACGTCGCCCTGGTCGCGAGCCGCACGCGCGGCGCCGCCGTCCTGGCCTCACTCGACGTCGACGACGGCCAGCGTGCTCGCGTACACAGCCCGGCCGGGCTGCTTCTGGGCGGCCGGACGCCTGCCGAGATCGCGCTGTCGATTCTCGCCGAGCTTGTGTCCGTGCGCCACCTTGGCGGGGCTGTAGAGGCTACGAAACCGGAGACCGCCACAGCGGATCCGGCGCCCGCGAGCACGGAGCCCGCGAGTGCCGTGGACCCGGTCTGCGGCATGAGCGTCGCGGCTGTGGAGTCCACGCTGCACGCCGAGTTCGCTGGGACTACGTACTACTTCTGCTCCTCTGGATGCAGGAGGGCGTTCCTCGCCGATCCGGAACGCTATGCCGCTGCGTCTTGAGCCCCGGCTGGGACGGGACCGATGACCGGGCCGGTGCGGGCGGGTGCGGAAGACGATGTCCGGCGTCTTGTCCCGGACGTTTCCGCGCTGATGACCGCACTCGACGACGGCGACTACCTTGCCGACGTCGGACTGGCGACCGCATTGTTCCTGGCCATCCGCTTGCCGCAACCCATCCTGCTGGAGGGTGAGGCCGGCGTCGGGAAGACCGAGGCGGCAAAGGCGCTGGCCAAGGTGCTCGACACGCCCCTGTATCGCTTGCAGTGCTATGAGGGCATCGACGTGGGTGAGGCCCTGTACGAGTGGAACCATCAACGCCAACTTCTGGGCATCCGCTTGGCTGAGGTCCGGGACGTCCGCGTGGAGGAGTCCGACCTTTTCGGGGAACAGTACCTGCTTCGCCGCCCGCTGCTGAAGGCGATCGAGCATCCAGGCCCGCGTCCGGCCGTCCTGCTGCTGGACGAGATCGACCGGGCCGACGCTGAGTTCGAGGCCTTCACTTTTGAGCTGTTGGCTGAGGCCGCGGTGACGATTCCCGAGCTGGGCACCATTCGCGCCACGCACCCGCCCATCGTCGTCCTGACCTCCAATCGGACCCGGGACCTGCACGACGCCTTGACCCGACGCTGCCTGTACCACTGGATTGACTACCCCCGGCCGGAGCGCATCGCCGCGATCGTTCGCCGCAGGGTGCCGGGGAGCGCCGAGCCGCTCGCCTTGGATGCCGCAGCGGCCATCACGAGGTTACGGTCCCTAGACATGGCCAAACCCCCGGGTATCGCGGAGGCAATCGACTGGGTGTCTGCCCTGACGGTGCTTGGCGTGGAACGACTGGACCCGGCGGCGGTAAAACAGACCTGGGGTTCGGTCCTGAAGAATCGCGACGATCTGGACATTGCGTGGGCTCAAGGCCCGGCATGGGTGGCTGGCGGCTATGATTGAGCCTGCGCTCAGGGATGGCCGGGCCGGCGTGGATGCTGCGGCTTTGGCGGTAGGGTTCAGCACGGCGCTGCGCAATGCAGGTTTGCCGAGCTCCCCGGACCGCGCGGCCTGGCTTGCCCGGGCGCTCAAGATCGTTCCGCCTACTGCCCGTGAGCCGCTCTACTGGACGTGCCGGGTGGCGCTGGTCTCTTCGCACGAACAACTGCCGGTCTTCGACGCCGTCTTTTCGGCCGCATTCGACGGGACGCTCGATCCGGCGGAGACCCGCGGCGATGCCAACAGTCCACCGGCAATCGGCACGGCCGAACACACCCGGACCGCTCCAAGCGAACGGCGCCTGGCCCACGCCGACGGTCACGTCCCGGCGTCGCGGGCGCCCGTCGCCGCCCCTGGCGAAGCGAACGATGACGAATCCCATGCCCCGGAGTTCGAGGCAATCCTTGCCATGGCGTCCGCAGAGGAGCACCTGCATGAGAAGTCCTTCGCCGAGCTGACACCCGAAGAAGCTGCCCACGTGCGCCAGCTGGTTCGGCGCATCGTCCTGGCTACCCCGGAGCGCCGAAGCCGCCGGACACGCCAATGGGCGCATAGTGGCGCAAAGCTTGACCTCCGGCGCACCATCCGCGCGGCCCGGCGCACCGGCGGCGACGCAAGCTCCTTGGTCTATTCCCGCCGTCGTGCCCGTCCGCGCCGCCTCGTGTTCCTGTGCGATGTGTCCGGCTCCATGGAACCGTACACGCAGGTCTTCCTTTCCCTGCTGCAGGGCGCGGTGGCCGGCGCGCAGGCCGAGGCGTTCGTGTTTTCCACCCGGCTGACCAGACTGACCCGGCAGCTTTCGAACCGGAACGCAGACAAAGCCTTGGCCCTGGGAGCCGCGGCCGCCCCCGACTGGGCGGGTGGCACACGCCTCGCGGAGAGCCTCCGGCGCTTCACCGATGGCTACGGACGCCGCGGCTTGGCCAGGGGCGCGGTCATTGTGCTGCTCTCCGATGGTTGGGCCCAGGATGCCCCCGAACTGGTAGACGCGCAGATGGCGCGGCTGCGGCGGCTCGCCTACAGGATCGTCTGGGTCAATCCGAGGAAAGGCGGCACGGATTACCAACCGTTGGCGGGCGGCATGGCCGCCGCGCTGCCCTACTGTGACGCCTTCGTCAGTGGGCACAACTACGCCGCTTTGACGGAAGCTGCCGCCGCCATTCGCGCCGAGCCGGCACGCCCGGCGAGGAAGCAGGGGTAATGCAGCCCGCTGTTCAGGGAGGAAAAGGCATGACTGAAGCGGCCATCGAGCTCATAGGCGTCACAAAGCGGTTCGGTTCCCTCACCGCGGTCGACGACCTGAGCCTGCAGGTTCAACGCGGAGAGATTTTCGGCCTACTCGGGCCCAACGGCTCCGGCAAAACAACCATCATCAACATGATCAGCGGCCTCAGCCGCCCAAGCTCAGGCGGGGTCAGGGTCCTGGGCATCGACCTGCTGAAGGATCCACGCGGGATCCGGCGCTCGCTCGGGACAGTACCGCAGGAGAACGCCCTTTACGAGGAGCTCACAGCAGAAGCCAACCTCCGGTTTCATGCCGATCTCTTCGACGTGCCCAAGCATGGTCTCGATAGGAAGATCACCTCGCTGCTCGAATTGGCGCAACTGGAAGAGCGGCGGAAGAGCCGCGTCGCCACGTTCTCCGGCGGCATGAAGCGAAGGCTGGCATTGGTCCGGGCCATGCTCCACGAACCGGAGCTGCTCTACTTCGACGAACCGACCCTCGGAGTCGACGTGCAGAGCAGGCATGCCCTCTGGGACCGGATCCTGGAACTCAAGGATCGCGGAACCACCGTACTCATCACCAGCAACTACCTCGAGGAAGCGAACGCCTTGTGCGATCGCCTGGCCATCATCGACCGCGGACGGCTGGTGGCGCTCGATTCGCCAACCAAGCTGCGGCGCAGTTTCGGTGACACGGTACTTGAAATGCGCACGCATCCAGCTCCCGGGGAGGACATCGTTCGAAAGGTCCTTGCGCTCCCCGGCGTCGTCTCGGCAAATGCTTCCGACGGCTCGCTGAAGGTCACAGTAGAGGGTGGTGCCGACGTGACCGGCAAGGTCGTAACGGAAGTAGTCGGGTCCACGAGCCTGGAGGAGATCCAGAGCCGGGAACCGAGCCTCGACGAGGTTTTCCTGAGCCTGACGGGCAAGGAGCTCCGGGAGTGAGCCTCCGCCATGACCTGCGTGTGATCCGGGCCGTGGCCGCGACGGACATCCGGCTCACCCTCCGGGAGCCATTGTTCGCGATCATCGGCGTCCTGATCCCGATCAACTTTTTGCTTCTCTTCCTGCTCTTCGCGATCAGCGGCGGCCAGGCCCCGATCGCCGTCGTGATGAATGACCACGGACCGCTCGCGGAACGCTTCCTTCAGGCGATGAACGGCGCGCATTCGTTCATCATCCACACCGCAAGCCCGGCCGACGCAGAACGTGAGATCCGCTCCGGCAGCATCGTCGCCGTCGTGACCGTGCCACAAGAGTTCGACGCCGCCCTCGCCGCCGGAACGCGAATCGAGATTCCGGTGGAAGTCAACAACTTGAACGTCGACTTCACCAACGACATCCGGCGGGCCGTTCCGCTGTCCATCACGTCCTTCTACGCGGACGCCTTCCCCGATCAGGTGGTGGTGACCGCCCGCGAATCCGACCTCCAAGTACAAGACACCGGCTACATTCCGTACCTCGCCGTGAGCATCATGGTTGCCGGCCTGATGCTCGCGTCCCAACTGCAAGGCAGCGTCAATACCGCGCGGGACTACGAGCTCGGGACCATCAAGGAACTCGCACTTGCGCCTGTGAGCCGCTTGACGATCGGGGTGGGCAAGGTCCTGGGAGCCGCAGTCCTTGCGGCGGCGTCCGCGCTGCTGCTACTCGCCGTCGTGGTCCTTTTTATCGGGGTCCATCCGCTCCATCCCCTCGAAGTGTTGGGCTTCGGACTCTTGGTTCTGGCGGCGTTCCTCGCCCTCGGCGTCCTCGTCGGGACCCTGGTCCGCCGGAGACAGCAGGCAATCCCCCTGTCCATCGCGGCCGTTCTACCTTTGTTCTTCTTGAGCGGACCGTTCGGGCCGGCGAATTGGCTGGGCGCCATCCCCGGCGGGATCGCTGCGATATCGCCGCTCACGTATGCGATCGCCGCCTTCCAGCACGCCTTCCACGGTTACCAGACGGCTCCGCAAGGCCTGACTGTGGACGCGATCGTCCTGGGAGCATTCAGCTTGGTGGCCGTGGGGTGCGCGGCTTTCGTGTTCGGTCGGCGTGGGGCGAGGCACTGATGGCTGCCCGACGTGCCGTGCTCGCCATAGCGGCGAAAGATATCCTGACCTGGTTCCGGACGCCGTCCGCGATTCTGGCCAGCCTCCTGCCGCCCGTCGCATTCCTGCTGATCATCTTCGTGGTGGCCGGGGCGGTCGGCCGGAACCCGGTCGCGCTGGTGGTTGAGGACAGCGGGCCGCAGGCGCAACGGCTCGTCTCGATCCTTGAGAACTCGGACGCCTTCCGCGTCCAGCGCGCCGATCCCGTTGAAGCCACGCACCTGCTGGACACGCTCCAAGTTGCGGCGGTCATTACCGTACCCGCCACGTTCGACGACGACTACCGGGCGCGGCGGCCCGACCCCGTCAGAGTGCAGATCAACAACCTGAACCTCGACTTCACCAACGATCTGCGCCGCTCCGTTCCGGCCGCCATTACCAACTTTTATGCCGGCCAGCCGGACACACCGATCATGGTCGGCGTCGCCGAATCGGACCTGAGGCCGCACGACGTCGACCTGGTCCAGTTTCAGCTCGTGCCGATCCTCGTGCTCCTGCTCACGATCATGGGGATCGTCAACGGCGGGTTGGCAGCCGCCCGCGAGTTCGAAGAACTTACCATCAAAGCGCTGTTGCTCTCCCCGATCGGCCGCGGGTCGCTGATCGCCGGCAAGATCCTGGCATGCTGGGTAACAACCATGCTCGTGGCTGCAGTGGTCCTGGTCTTGTCGTACGCCTTTGGGGTCCTCCGCCCTGCTGGATGGTTTTGGTTGCCGGCGCTGGCCGCGATCGGACTGATCGCGCTGGCGGCCGCCGGGCTCGGGACGGCTTTGGGAGGTGCGCTGCGGCGCTTCTCAGCCGTTGCCGGGGCTGGCATCAATCTGTCGATCTACCTGTTCTTCCTCAGCGGAGGAATCAGTGTTGCGGCGTTCTTGCCGGATTGGATCCAGGCCATAGCGCACTTCACGCCGACCTTTTACGGGGTGGACGCGCTAGAGGCAGCGATCTTCTACCAGTCGACCGAAAACCTCGGCCGGGACCTGGTTGTGCTGCTGGCGACCGCCGCCGTCGGACTCGTTCTGGGGACGGTGTCCCTTCGACGGCGGCTGGTCGCCTACTAGCCTCCGCGACCTTTGGCACGAAGCTAAGGATGGAAAAGAAGACGCAATTCTTCTTACGACCGACCCCCGTAGAAGCGGTACCCCGGCTAGCTGCGGCCCTCGGCATCCCCCGAGACGGGCTGGTCTTCAAACGCGATGACCTGATGGGCCTTGCGGGCGGTGGCAACAAGGTGCGCAAGCTCGAAATCATGATGGCGGACGCTGAACGGCAGGGCGCGCGCGTCCTCGTTACCACTGGCGCTCAGCAAAGCAACCACGCGCGGCTGACGGCTGCCGCGGGAGCTCGCCTTGGAATGCACGTGGTACTCGTATTGGCGGGTGAACGCCCGGAAAAACCCACCGGCAACCTCCTGCTGGATCAAATCCTGGGCGCTGAGCTTGTATTCGCCGGGGCCTCGGACACTGAAAGCGTGGCCGCAGAATTAGCGCGTGAGCGCGACGCGTTTCGGATACCTTTCGGCGGAACGAATGCACTCAGTGCGGAGGCGTATCGGCAAGCGGGGATGGAGCTGCTCGAGCAGGTACCTGATCTGGGGAGCGTCACCCTCGCAGTAGGCTCCGGAGGGACGATGGCTGGCCTTGTCGCAGCCATCGGAGCGGAGCGCGTATTCGGTGTTGACTGCGGAGCGCTCAAAGATGCGCGAGCCGCCGTCGCACGCCTCATAGACGAGATGGGCTTTGCCAGCGGTGCGCTTCGCATTGATGAAGAGCAGGTCGGCGCCGGATACGAATACCTCACGGAGGCGGCACGGGAAGCTATCGATCTGACCGCTCGGATGGAAGGCATCATCCTAGATCCGACATACACTGGGCGCGCCATGGCTGGCTTAATCAGCGCAGCACGCCACGATCGACTGCCAGAAGGCACAGCGGTGTTTCTCCATACAGGCGGGCTGCCAGGCCTTTTCGGCAACGACCAAATCCAGTCCTAGAGCTGCGAAACCCCTCACGCTTGCTTTCCAATGGTCGGGGGCCAGTGGGTTTCGGTCGGCGGTATTCGCCACCCGGCCGCCGAGGCGCCGTCGATCAGCGTTCGGATCGCGCTCGTGACCACAGGACGCGTGTCATCCGCACGGTGCAGCAGATCCCAAGCCCACAGCGGGACCGGGGACGTGACAGGCCGACGGGTCAATGTGGGCGGCATCGGCTCTGCATGACGTTTGGGCGACTGGAGCACTGGCCGCCTCAAGCGGGACACATGCTCGAAGAATGCGGGTCCGGTGATGCCACCGTCGTCGATGTGGGTGACGGACGCCCCACTGGCCTGCGCGAAGGCCAACGCGTAGCGGTTCCACGAGTCCCATGAGGCTTCGTCGACATCGACGAGGATCGTGAGTCCGGCTGCCGGCACACTCTCGTGACGAGCCGCATGGTGCGTCCCTGGCATGACGGCTTGTAGTCGCTCGTACTTTAAAAGCTCGGCTGCCAGGCCCTGCCGCGCGACGTCGGCCTCCTCAATCCACGCAATTGCAAGATCGAGGCTGCCTTCGGCTACCCGCGCTGCCTGAGTGTGGGATGGCAGGACCCACTCGTCTACCCGGATCCGAAGGTTGGGCATTGTCGCGATCCCTGGGGGAAGCCAACTGACATAGCCCAGCCGCAGCGGCATCTGTCGGTCGCCGTTGCGAGCCCGATCGAACGCCCGTGCGGCAGCGGCCAGGACCTCCCGGGCATCAGTCAGGAACTCGCTGCCGGCGGGCGTCAACTCGACGTGCCTGCGATCACGGATGAGGAGCCGGGTCCCAAGCTCGCGCTCGAGGTTGAGGATCTGCTGGGAGAGCGACGGCCCGGCAATGCGAAGCCGCTCAGCGGCTCGACCGAAATGCAGTTCCTCGGCGACAGCGACGAAGTAGGTGAGCTGCCGGAGTTCCACGGGTTGATTGTACGCCGGGATGACCATGAGAGGCCGGGCCTACCAGTGTTCGGATACAAGTCGTGGACCGCAGACGGGCACTCGTGTTGACTCAAATAAAGGGCACCCGCCCGACGGCCGACAAAGACAGAAAGCAGTCCCATGGAATTCCTCACCATCCTCACCACGAACGTCCCGCATGGAACGCCAGATTCGACGGTCGACGCTACCAAGGATCGCGAAGCTATCCGCGCTGCCGAACTGGCGCAGACGGGCAACCTCCTTCGGTTGTGGAGGCCGCCCGCAGAGCCGGGCGAGTGGCGCACGCTCGGCCTCTGGAGCGCCGATACGGAGGCCGATCTCAGGGAGATCCTGGCCTCGCTCCCGCTGCATGTGTGGATGACTGTGGAGATTACGCCCCTGAATCCACACCCGAACGATCCGGTGGCGGCGAAGGCCTGACCAGCGGACACCCGAGAACGGTGCTGCCGAACCAATTGTTCGACAGGCATTAGACCCTGCTTCGACGTCCTCTGAGTGCTCCGAAGATCAGCAGCACGATGATGGCTCCCAGGATGGACAGCAGCCACGTCCTCAGATCGAAGAAGTCTCCCAGTCCGCCACCGAAGAGGAGGGAACCGATCCAACCACCAAGAAACGCCCCGACAACTCCCAGGAGCATGGTAAGCAGCAGCCCACCGCCTTGCCTTCCAGGAAGAATGGCCTTTGCGATGGCGCCCGCGATCAGGCCAAGCAGAAGAAAAGCGAGAAAACCCATGGTGCATCTCCTTTGCAACGAAGACGAGCGCCGGTCCGGCGCTTCGCCTCCGAGTTAATCAGCACGCTTACTGACAGGCAAGGCCCCGATCAAGATGTCGCCAACCGTTCACGGAGTGTCCTGCTTGCTTGGCCGCCGCCCGGACTCCGGCTTCTTCGTCTTCTTCGGCTCCGGAACGGCAGGTGACGTGAGCGCCGCGGTTTCGGCGGTCGCCGTCTGCGTCAGCGCTGCGAGCGAGGCGGCCACTGAGTGGTCGGGCACCTCCTCGGGAGCACTGTGCGCACGAAGCACTACGATTGACTTCGCCACGAGCGACACTACACCGCCTGCTTCGACGGGCGCGGAGTCGGCGCTCTCCCCCGCGGTGTCGATCAGGATGTCCCAGGCGGGTGCGTATTCGTCCGAGGGCAGCCTGAACTTGACTTCGTCGTCGTGGGCGTTGAAGTAGAGCAGGAAGTTGACGTCGGTGATGCGCCGGCCCTGGTTGTCCTTTCCTTGGATGCCGTCGCCGTTGAGGAAAACCCCAACTGAGCGGCCGAAGCCGTTGTCCCAGTCCTCAGGTTGCATGGTGCTTCCATCCGGATCCAGCCATTCGATGTCCGGAAGCCTTTCGCCTTCGCCGCGCAGCACCGGGCGGCCGTCGAAGAAGCGGCTGCGGCGGAAGGTGGGGTGCTTGGCGCGCAGAGCGCTGACCGCGGCCGTGAACTCGACGAGGGGCTGGTCCACGCTGTCCCAGTTGATCCACGTCAGCTCGGAGTCCTGGCAGTAGCCGTTGTTGTTGCCCCGCTGCGTCCGGCCCAGCTCGTCACCGTGCAGCAGCATCGGGACACCCTGGGACAGAAGCAAGGTGGCGATGAAGTTCCGCTGCTGGCGGGCACGAAGGCCCAGGACCTTGGGATCCTCCGTGGGCCCCTCGACGCCGCAGTTCCAGGAGCGGTTGTGGGATTCGCCGTCGTTGTTGCCCTCGCCGTTCGCCTCGTTGTGCTTCTCGTTGTAGGACACCAG
>NZ_JBFBLA010000016.1:0-119751 GCF_040702485.1 Arthrobacter sp. NPDC080031 | reverse complement strand
GGCATCGACCCCGTCTCCTTCATCTGGGACTTCAAGGACCGGATCTACCACGTGGACTGCAAGGACACCAAGCTGCGCCCCACGGGCCGGAACACCGTCCTGGGCTCCCACCTGCCCTGGGGCGACCCGCGCCGGGGCTGGGACTTCGTCTCCGCCGGACGCGGCGACGTCCCCTGGGAATCGAGCTTCCGTGCCCTCACCGCGATCGGCTACACCGGACCGATTTCCATCGAGTGGGAAGACGCGGGCATGGACCGCCTCCACGGCGCCCCCGAAGCCCTCGCCAACCTCAAAAAGTTCGACTTCCCGCCGTCGCAAACCAGCTTCGACGCCGCCTTCAACCAGGACTAACCACCCCTTCAGTTAGCGCGAACTGGCAGCAGATGACCCCAAAATCCGATGTTGCGGGCATCTGCTGCCAACTCGCGCCAGGGAAAGGACAGAGCACTGTGATACGAACCCTTCGGCCGGGCCAACGGTGCGAGGTCTGGATTGCTTCTGCGAGCACCGGAGCGCTCGAGCTTGTCTTCACCTCTGACGAGGTGCTCTTCGAGGCGCCGAACTGGAGCCTCGACGGCGCCCGCCTCATCCTCAATGGTGCGGGCAAGCTGTGGACATTGGATGTCCGGGACCGGACCATCGCCGAAGTACCCCTCACCGGGATCCCGGACCTCAACAATGACCACGTCCTCGCCCCCGACGGCGCGCGCATCTTCCTCTCGGCGAATGACGGACACATCTACCGCGCAGCGCTCGACGGCGGAGAAGCCACCAAGCTCACGGACGACGACAGCTCCCTCCATTTCCTGCACGGCGTCAGCCCCGACGGACTTGAACTCGCCTACGTAGGCATCGACGGCGGCGATTTCAGCAAGCCGGGCCAACTCATGACGATGCCCGCGGCCGGCGGCCCATCGGCGCTCGTGGACACCGGCCCCGGCCATTGCGACGGACCTGAGTACTCTCCGGACGGGAAATGGCTCTACTTCAATACCGAGTCATTCACCACGCAGGCCGGGCATGCGCAGATTGCCCGCGCACGGGTTGACGGTACGGGCTTTGAACGGTTGCTCGACAGCGACACCGTCGACTGGTTCCCGCACCTCTCGCCCGACGGGCGCCTGGCCAGCTACATCCGCTTCCCGAGCGGCACGGTAGGCCATCCCGCGGACTTGCCGGTCGACGTCGTGATTGTCTCCACGAGCGACTGGGCGACGCCGCTCCACACCTGGCCCCTCTTCGGCGGCCAGGGAACCCTCAACGTCAACAGCTGGTCACCCGACTCCACCCGTTTCGCGTTTGTCGCCTATCCAAGCAACTGACATGAACCCGCGGAAGGAACTCTTGCCAAAAAATTGTTGAACAATTCCTCCGAGTGATGCATCATTGGGTGTAGGCCCCGATTGAGATCGGGATCACAAAGCCCGCCCAACGTTCCATGGAGGAACCATGTCCGCGACCACTTCGCCAAGTCCAACACGGCGCAGCAAACCCTCGGCAGGCGCCATCAAAGCCTTCATTGCCAGCGTCACAGGAACCTCCCTGGAGTACTACGACTTCGCGATCTACTCGGTCGCCTCGGCGCTGGTCTTTCCCAAGATCTTCTTCCCCACCAACGATGAAACCACCGGTCTCCTGTTGTCCTTCTCGGCCTTCGCGGTGGGTTACCTCGCCCGGCCAATCGGCGGCGTTGTCTTTGGCCGGCTCGGCGACAAGATCGGACGCAAGAACGTCCTGGTCATCACGCTCGTCCTCATTGGCGCGGCCACGGTCCTTATCGGTGCCTTGCCGGATTACCACACCATCGGCATCGGGGCCACGATCATCCTGGTCCTCCTTCGCCTCGCCCAGGGCATCGGCGTCGGCGGCGAATGGGGCGGCGCCGTCTTGCTGTCCGGCGAGTACGCCAATCCCAGCAAGCGCGGGTTCTGGTCGTCCGCGGCCCAGATCGGGCCGCCTGCCGGCAACCTGCTGGCCAACGGCGCACTGGCTGTCCTCGCCGCCGTCATGAGCAACGACGCCTTCATTGCCTGGGGTTGGCGCGTGGCCTTCCTCAGCTCGGCCATCCTGGTTGCCTTTGGCCTCGTCATCAGGCTCAAGCTCGAGGAAACCCCGGTGTTCAAGGCCATCGAAGCCACCGGCGAACGGCCTAAGGCTCCCATCAAGGAAGTCCTCACCACCCAGTTCCGCCCGCTTCTTGCCGCCGCGTTGTGCAGGATCTGCCCCGACGTCTTGTACGCCTTGTTCACCGTCTTCGTCGCGGTCTACGCCACCAAGGAACTTGGCATGACCACCGGCAACGTCCTGGGCGCGGTCCTGGTGGGCTCGGCATTCCAACTGTTCCTGATCCCCGCCGCAGGAGCTGTCACGGACCGGTTCAACCGCCGGCTGGTCTATGGCATCACCGCCGCCGCCACAGCCGTGTACATCCCCCTGTTCTTCCTCATGGTCCAGTCCCGCTCCGTCCTGGTGCTGACCGTCGGCGTCGTGATCGGCCTTGGGCTGCACGCCTTCATGTACGGCCCGCAAGCGGCGTTCATCACCGAGCAATTCCCGGCCAGGCTCCGTTATGCCGGCAGTTCCCTTGCCTACACGGTGGCGGGCGTCGTGGGCGGAGCAGTGGCACCGTTGATCTTCACCGCCCTCTACGCCGCCACCGGAAACTGGCTCCTGATCGCCGCATACTTGCTCGTGACGGCAGTGGTCACCATCGTCGGGCTCGCCTTGGGCAAGGATCCACAGCCGGAGGAGGATCTTCGGCTGCTTGCGGGAACCCGCCCCTAAGCAGCCCGGCGGCCCCGCGAGCAGAACGCTCCGGCCGGCCACCGCCGTCGTAATCCCTCCTGGAATGCCCCTTAAGATCAGTCTTGAGGGGCATTTCTGCGCCCGATTGCCAGAGAGGACGCCATGAGCCAGATAATCCGTGAAGCAACAGCGGACGACGCCGGAATGCTGGCGGAGCTTGCAGCCGTCACCTTTCCGCTGGCCTGCCCGCCGGACTCCTCGCCCGAAGACATCGCCGCGCACCTGCGCAGGACACTCAGCACGGAGAAGTTCACGGAATACCTTGCCGATCCGGACGTCACCATCCTGGCCATCGACGCCGCCGGGGAACTCCGCGGCTACAGCATGCTCGTGGCCCGGCCCACGAGCGATGCCGACGTCGCTTCGGTCCTGACGCTCAACCCTTCGACGGAACTGAGCAAGTGCTATGTGCATCCGGAACACCACGGCCTGGGTGCTGCCGCGGAGCTCATGAAAGCCACCTTGGACCGTGCTGGCGGCACCGGTGCTGCCGGGGTGTGGCTCGGTGTCAACAGCCAGAACGCGAAGGCCATCCGCTTCTATGAGAAAAGTGGATTCAGGAGGGTCGGGACCAAGTCGTTCCGTTTGGGCGATGCCGTCGAGCACGATTTCGTGATGGAGCGGGCGGTCTAGGACCCTGGACGCGCATTAGCGACGCGGAAATGGACCCGCGATGCGCAAACAGTTTCACGCGGCTTGGATACGGGCAGCGCCCGCCCGCTTCCGCGTCGCACACCATTTTGCGTGTCGTGAACGCCGGGCTGTGACCAGTCCAACAGCCCATTCCGGGAATGCCCGGCCCCCGCTTCCGGTTGTCGCCACCATGAAGATTGAGATCTGGTCAGACGTCGCTTGCCCGTGGTGTTACATCGGGAAGCGCCGGTTCGAAACAGCCCTTGCCGAGTTCCCGCACCGCGATTCGGTCGAGATCCAGTGGCGCAGCTACCAGTTGGACCCGAGCATCCCGGAACACTACGACGGCACCGAGCTCGATTACCTGAGCAAGCGCAAGGGCATGGACCCCGCGCAGGTAAGCCAGATGTTCGAGCACGTGGCGTTGCAGGCGAAAGGCGAAGGCCTCAACTACCGTTTCGACGACGTCGTGGTTGCCAACAGCTTCACGGCACACCGCCTCATCCACCTGGCGGCCGCCCACGGCAAGCAGGACCAAGCCAAGGAACTGCTCCTGAGCGGCCATTTTGAACATGGCAAGGACATCGGAAGCCAAGAGTACCTGGCCGGGCTCGGCACCGACTTGGGCCTGCCGGAAGCCGAGGTCGCTGAGTTGTTCAGCACCGACAAGTACGCAGAAGACGTCCGCGGCGACATCGCCGAAGCCCGGATGCTCGGCGTCACCGGCGTGCCGTTCTTTGTCATCGACCGCAAGTACGGACTCTCCGGCGCTCAGCCCTCCGAGGTCTTCACCCAGGCCCTCACACAGGCATGGCAGGAAGCGAATCCGCTGGTCGCCGTCGGCAGCCCCGACGCCGAAGCCTGCGGCCCCGACGGCTGCGCAATCTAAGGCGTCCTCCGGCTGGCTCTTTGAAGGTTCCGCGCGGCTTCGACGGCGACTCTCCTGTGGATTTCGTGGCGTGCGTCAAGAACAGGGCACGGGTGCCGTATATAGAAGGGAGTCCCGAAAGGGCTCGATCTTCTAGCCAGGAATCACTTCCACCCACATGAGGAGCACCATGACAGAGCGCCCGACAGGCCAAGTACCGCCCGGACCGGGCTGGTATCCGGATCCGGCCGGATCGGGCAGGTCCCTCTGGTGGAACGGCACCACCTGGTCCGGGTATCTGGCGCAGACTGCGGTTGCTCCTGGCAGGTGGCGTCCTTTGATCAGCCCCCAGACCCCCGTCTACAACGCCCTCGTCTGGCTGATCGTCGCGGCTCCTCTGGTCGTTGTCCTGTCGCAGGCAGCCTTGTGGAATCCCGTTCCACGATTGGTCTACGTCCGGGGCGTCAGGACCATTGACCCTTTCTCTGTCATCACGCCCGGGTACTTTGTGGTGGTCGCTGTGGGCTTCCTCGCCTACGCGGGGACTATCGTCGCTGCCTACTTCGACTGGAAAAAGCTTGACCGGGCTGGTGTCGTGCGCCCGTTTCATTGGGCGTGGACGTTCCTCAGCCTCGGTGTCTACGTGATCGGGCGGTCCGTCGTTGTGCGGAAAGTAGCGCCCGGCAGGGGCTTGGACCCGGTATGGGCCTTGATCGGCGTGTTTGTGGTGAGTCTCGTGATCAGCATCGCCCACGCCTCGTCCATGACCCAGACCTTCTCCGGCCTCTACGGATACTAGTGCCCCACCGGCCCGCTGTGCCGCAAGGCATGCGGCGAAAGAACCTCCTCAGATTCAGCTGTCATGCCCATTGGGTGATGTTCAGGTTGTTGAGGGTTGCTGTGCCCCCCGACGCGTAGACGGATACGTCCGTGCTGGCGGTGTTTGGGAAGATCAGCTCGGACAGGGTGACTTGGCCTCCTTGGGCGAAGACCTCCACTGAGCATTGGTCCACGTAGATGATGAGGTCATAGGAATTGGCGGTTGGCTGGATGGGGGCTGAGTCGATTGACGCGAACGATTCGTGGAAGTCTGTCTGCCCGGATTCGCGGCGGTCGACGACGATGCTGCCTTCAGCGGGCCGGATGCCGATGCGGGTGCCCCGGGTTCCATCGCCGCGGACAATGAGTCCGAACTCTTCGGCCGTTCCGGGCGTGAAGGTTGCCTCGATCCGTTGTACGCTGCCGGCCGCACCGGCCAGGATATGTTTGCCTTCGGCTATTTCTCCTGGACTGGCCGTGAAGGGCGGTTTCCCGGCGGGGAGCGACGTCAGTTCCTGTGCTACGTGCTGCACGAGTCGAGGGTTTCCGTGAGCGCTCTGCAGGGACACTTCGCGGACCAATGACATGGGGCTGCGCCACGGTGCGGTGGGGATCTGGTTGGCGTACTGCCAGTTGTTCATCCAGGCGATCATGAGCCGTCGGCCGTCGGGAACGTCGCTGAATGAGACTGCGGCGTAGTAGTCCCGGCCCCAGTCGAGCCATTGGTACTCGTGCAGCTTGTCAGGGTCCTGGGCACCTTCGGTGACTGTGGATGAGGAGGTAAAGGTGACGCCGTCGAAATCTCCCACAAAGTACTGTCCGGCGGAACCGCTGTTGGGGCCTCCTGGGTTGAGGTTTACTGTCAGGACCCATTTCACCTTCTCCGGGTCGTCGTCGACCGGCAGCGGGAAGAGGTCGGGGCACTCCCACACGCCTCCTGTGGCATTTGCCGGGCCGAAGGTGCTCAGCGGTTCCCAGCTCTTGAGGTCGTCAGACTTGTAGAAGACAATCTGGAAGTCCTGGGCCTCGACGGCCACCATGACCCAGTAGCTGCCGGCGTCCAATTCATAGCGGAAGACCTTCGGGTCGCGGAAGTCGGATGATCCCCGGTTCAGTACCGGGTTGTCGGCGTACTTGGTCCAGGTGTAGCCGCCGTCGAGGCTGTATGCGAGGGATTGGGCCTGGACGCCCTTGTGTTCCGATGCCGGTTTGAAGGCGCTGGTGTAGACGGCCACAAGCGGGGGCCTTGACTCGGTGCCGAACCCGCTGGTGTTGTGCCGGTCAAAGATGATGCTGCCGGAATAGATGTCTTCCTGTTCGTCGCACGCGATGGCCACCGGGTGTTCTGTCCATGTCACCAGATCCGCGGAGGTGGCGTGGCCCCAGGACATGTTTCCCCAGACACTGCCTTCCGGGTTGTTCTGGTAGTAGAGGTGGTAAAGGCCATCGTGGAAGATCAGGCCGTTCGGGTCGTTCAGCCAGGTGCTGCGGGCGGCGTAGTGCATGGCGGGCCGGAAAGCATCTGCTGTCGTGGCGGTCACGGCGGTCATGGGGTTTGAATCTCGCTTCTGTTCTTGAGTTCGGGCACCAGCCGTGGGAAGGGCACGGCTGGTCTGAGGCAATCTGGCAGATGACATGCCGAGCGCTTGCGCGTGACGGCACCACTCTCAAGGATCTCGTTCGATCATTGAGAGTGGCACCGCGAGGTTCCTTGAATTCGCTCTGGAGTTCAGCCTTTGACGCCGCTAGAGGCGATGCTGTTGACAAAGGAGCGCTGGAACGCGATGAAGAGGGCGACGACCGGCAGGGTGATCATGGAGGAATAGGCCATGACCTGGCCCCAGGACACATTGAGCTGGAAAAAGTACTGGACTCCGATCATGACCGGACGCAGTTCTTCGCTCTGGACGACCATGAGCGGCCATAGGTAGGAGTTCCATGCCGGGAGGAACGTCAGAATGGAGACCGTAGCGATGGCCGGCCCGGACAGGGGCATGACAATCTTGCGGTAGATCTTGAACCAGCTCGCCCCGTCTACGCGGGCCGCTTCGTCCAGCTCCTTCGGGATTGATTCGAAGTACTGGTGGAAGAGGTAGATGGAAAACGCGTTGGCCACAAACGGAATGATCTGCACGTGGTAGGTGTCCAGCCATCCGGTGGTCAGCGACAGCGAGAACCCGTTGACGTCCAGCCAGGGGAGCTGGTTGACCCACCAGACCAGGGGCAGGGCCAGGGTTTCGAAGGGGACGATCAATGTGGCGATGATGAGGGTCAGGATGATTCCTTTTCCTCGGACCCTCATCCGCGAGAGGGCGAATGCCGCGAGGCTGTTGATCAGGACTCCCAGAATGACGGTCACCGCGGAGATGCCGATGGAGTTGATCAGGAACCGGGCGGCGGGAACCCTGTCAAAGACGGCGCCGTAGTTGTCGAACGAGAGGTTGCCCACCGGCAGGAAGGCGGCGATTGAGGACAGATCCCCGAAGATCTGCTGGTCCGGCTTCATTGAGGACACGAACATGAACAACAACGGGAAAGCGAAGACGACGCCGAGAAGGATCCGCGCTATCCAGCCGCCGATGGCGCGGAGGCTCCGGGGTTTCCGGGGGATTGGACGGGCTTCGGCGCGGCCGCCGGAGCTCTCAAGGATGGTGGCCATGTTAGGACTTCTCTCGGGTGAGGTAGCGCTGTACTGCGGAGATGATGAGGACCAGCGCGAAGAAAACCAGGGAAATCGCTGAGGCGTAGGAGGTTTCCTGCTGCTTGAATCCGGCACGGACAGCCTGGTAGACGATCGTCGTCGTTGAATCCAGCGGTCCGCCTTGGGTCATCACGTTGACTTGTGTGAACAGGCTCAGTGCCTGGATCGTGATGGTGATCAGGATCAGACTCCGGGTGGAGGAAAGCCCCGGCCAGGTGATGTACCGGAACCTCTGCCACCGGCTGACGCCGTCGATGTCAGCTGCTTCGTATAGTTCAGCTGAAATGGTCTGGAGCCCTGAGAGCCAGATGATCATGTGGAAACCGGCGCCCTGCCAGACCGACATCAGGATGATGGCCGGCATGGCGGTGCTGGTGTTGTTCAGCCAGTCCGGTCCATGGACTGCACCGAATGTCAGCCTAGTGATGATTTCGTTGAGCAGACCGTCCTGACGGTAGATGAACAACCACAAGAGGGAGACGACCACCATGGAGGTGACCACGGGCAGAAAATACACGGTGCGGAAGAAGTTGACCCCGCGGACCTTCGCATTGACCAGCAGCGCCATGACCAGCGCCACACCAGCCTGCAGCGGCACGACTATGACGGCGAAGTAGGCGACGTTCAGGAGGGCCCGGTAGAACCCTTCATCTCCGAAGAGGCGTACGAAGTTGTCCAGGCCGACGAATGTCGGCGGGTTTGGTGAGATCAAACGGGCGTTGGTGAAGGCCAGGCCAAAGGCGAGCATTGCTGGCACGAACACGAAAAGCAGCAGCAGGAGAAGTGCCGGGCTCAGCATGGCCCATCCGGCGCGCTGCTCGCGCCGGTGGTATTTCTTGAGCTGACGTGGTTTCTGAAGAGATGGTGTTGAAGGGATGACACGGGTGGTTGCCGGCAAGGATGACGTGGCTGAAGAGGAATTCATGGTGACTGGTCCTGTGTGGTCCGGTCCGGGGTGCCGCGCCGGCTGGATCGCGCCGCGGCACCCCGGAGGCTGGCTAGCTCTTGTAGCCGTTATTGGACTTGATGTTTGAATCGATGTTCTTGGCGGCCTTGTCCAGAGCCTGCTTCGGGTCAGCGCCGGAAATGATGTCCTGGGTGGCCTTGCCGAACTCGGTAGCGATGAACGGATAGGCCGGCGTTTCGGGCCGCAGCACGGCAGACTTCTTGGAGAAGTCAAGGAAGAGCCGGTTCTTGCCCGTCGGCTCGAAACCGGGGACCAGGGCAGCAGCGGCGTCGGTGGCCGGAATCGTGCCGGTTGCCTTGGCAACCTTGGCAATATTCTCCGGCTTGAGGGAGAAGGAGAGGTAGTCCATCGCCGCGTCCGGGTTCTTGCAGCCCGTGGTCACACCCCACTGCCAGGATCCGCCGCCGATCTTCGGGCCGTTGCCCAGGTCCACGGAGGGCATGACCACCAGGTCATCGCCCAGAGCCGTGCGTGCCTTGTCCGCGGCCCAGCTGCCTGTGTAGACGATGGCGCTCTTGTTGTTCAGGAAATCTGCCGTGGAGTCCTTGCCGCTCTTCTGCGCCGCATAGCCCTTGGTAATCAGGCCGTGGAACCAGCTGGCCCATTCGACTGCCTTGTCACCGTTGAGGGCCCCGTCAGCGCTTTGGAAGTCGTTGCGGTTGATCAAATCCCCGCCGAACGACTGCAGGAACGGTGAGTAGGCGTAGGGTAGCCATTCACCTGTGCCGGCCGTCCCAAGGTCCAGCGGGTTGTCCCACTTGCCCAGCTTCTTCAACGCGGCCAGGGCGGCGTCAAATTCGTCCTTGGTCCAGGGCTTGTCCACGGTAGCCACCCTCACGCCCGCCGCCTTCAGGTCCGATGCGCGGGCCAGCATGGCCAAGGCGACGTCGTAGTATCCGACCGAGTACGTCTGGCCGTTCCATTTCCCCAGGGTGCTGGGCAGGTTCTGGGACAGATCCGCACTCAGTTTCAGCGGCGTCAGGTATTTCGACCATGCCCAGTTCGGGACGTTCGGCCCGTCAATATCGACAATGCAGGGCAGTTTGTTCGCCGAAGCCGCAGCGACAACCGAGTCGTTGTAGGAGTCCTGCGGGAACGCCTGAACCTTGACCTTCACTTTGCTCTGGCTTTGGTTGTAGGCATCGACAACGGACTGGATGGCCCCCAATTCGTCCGGGTTTCCAGCATTGTGGGTCCAAAGGGTGAGCTCGCCATTGGCTCCATCCTTGGAGTTGCCGCCACCTGTTCCGCAGGCTGCCATGCTGCCCACAAGGGCGGCGGAGGTTAGACTTGCGGCCAGGAACCGCTTGAAACGAATGTTCATGGTTGGTGAAACTTTCTGTTGATTCTTGCGTTGACGGTTCGGTTCCGCCCAGGGAACGTGGCCGTTGCAGCGGCCACGTTCCCATTTTTTGTGCGGAGCCTGGGTTTCTTGCGGGGCGCCGCTGCCTCAGATCTGCAGTGGCGGTGCGACTGACCCGCGCTGGACCATCGGGCAGTCGAACATCATCTGGACGGGTTCCACGTCATCTGGGCTTTCGATCTCGTCCAGAAGCCGGTTTACGGCCCAACGCCCCATGCCGTAGTGAGGGAGGGCCATGGTTGTCAGGCCAGGCCAAAGGCCCCCTGCGATCAGTTCCAGATTGTCAATCCCAATGACCGACAGATCCTGCGGGATCCTCAATCCCAGGGCTCCGGCCGCCTGATAGGCGCCCATGGCCATGCGGTCATTGAAGCAAAACAATGCCGTAGGCCTTGAGGGCCTAGACAGCAACTCCACCGCAGCCGCACGCGCGCCGTGGGCCTGGGCAACTCCTGCGACAACCAAGGCGGGGTCAAATTCGATCCCGCTATCCTTCAGTGCTTCCCGGTAGCCTAGAAGGCGCCCGTGAGTGGCGGGAATGTCATCGAGATTGTTGATGAAGCCGATGCTCCGGTGCCCGGCATCAACAAGGGAACGTACAGCGATCCGTGCCGCTTCTACTTCATCAGGGACAACCGAGGAGACGGTATCGTCTGCTGAAACGGCATCCAGAAGGACCGTCGGCACCCCGGTGAGTTCCGCCGGGAGGCCGATCCGCTGATGGTACATCCTCGCGTAGACAACGCCGTCCACCTGGTGCTGAAGCAAGGCGCTGATCTGCCGCTTTTCCAGCTCATCGTCGCGAGAGCTGTCCAGCATCATCAGCAGGCAACCCCGCTCGTACGCGGCATCCTGGGCCCCCAGTATCATGTCGCCTGCGAAGGGCGTCGTCGCAACCTCATCGCTGACCAGACCGATCAGGTATGAGCGGTTGTTCCGCAGCCCACTGGCTAGCCGGTTGGGTGCATATCCGAGGGCCTCAGCGACCGAACGGACGTGTTCCCGGGTGGCGGCGCTGATGCGGGAGGCTCGCCGGTCATTCAGGGCGTGCGACACTGTGGTGACGGATACCTGTGCGGCTTTCGCTACATCGCGGATGCCTACTCTTGCCGCCACCATGCTCCTTTGCAAAACGTTTTTTCACCTTGTTGTGCAAGTCACATTAGCTAAAACGGTTTTTCATGTCAACCATTCGGGTTGACCGACGGCCGGCATCGATTGACTGACGGCAGACCGCCTCGAATCATTGGAAAAGGGAAAGAGTCACATCCCGGCGGACCCATCACCACCGGAAACCGTTGTCTTCGCCCCGCACCCACGCAACTTTACTGACAGATCACTGTAAAGTGTCGGTATGCCTAGGATTACGGCCGCCAGCAACGCGGCGCAACGCGCTGAAACCCGACGCCGGGTCCTGACAGCTTTCGGGGAACTGCTCTTCACCCACGGCCTGCCCGGCTTGACCATGACCGACGTCGCGCGGCACGCCGGCGTCGGCCGGACGGCGGTATACAACTACTACGCCGACATGGAACAGCTCCTCATCGCGTACGCCCTGGACGAGACCGAGCGGTTCCTGGGCGATCTACGCGAATCCCTTGCGGCACTGCAGAATCCGGTGGACCGCCTGGCCCTTTACGTGCGCGCCCAGGTGGAGGACCTGAGCCGCCGGCACCTCCCCCCGGGTCCTGCGATGGCGGCTGTCCTCTCCCCCGCTTCCTTTGCGAAATTGGCAGATCACGTCGGCGAACTCAACCTGCTGCTCCAGGACATCCTGCGCGACGGAATCGCGGCCGGCTACCTCCCGCCCACCGACGTCGGACAGCTCGCCAGGCTCATCCACGGAACTCTTTCCTCCAGCGCGGCACGCGGCAATGCCGCGAACGGGGCGGAGCTGGACGAGCGTGAGGAGCGGCTGGTACAGACCGTGCGGTTCATCCAGTTGGGCGCAGGAGCAAGGTTCGACGACGACGGCCGGCCCGCGCGCTTGGCGTGACCCGGCCGTGGGGCTAACGCGTCCTCGTAAGGCCTACGCTAAGGCGTCGGCATTACCGGCAGCTTCGCATTGTCCGCGATCCTCTGTTCCAACCGGGGACAACTGAGCTTGCCCGGGGTGTTATCCACCAATTCCGGCGGCACCAATGCCGAGAAACCGGGCGCGAGGATGAGGTCCACAGAGGCATCCGTGCGTTCGTCCTGGACGTAGTCGGTACCCGCGATGTTCCTTTGGATGTTGAACGCCGCCGCTTGGCCGCCGGATCCCGAGACAACCACCGCGGGGCCGGTGTAACTGGTGGTCGAGTTGTCGACGGTGCCAACGTTGTATCCCCGGGCCTTCAACTGATCTGCCACGTTCTTGGCCAGGCCCGGCCTGCCCGCGGCATTGTAGATATTGACCTTGACCTTGTTGTTGGGCGTGTAGTCGAAAACAGTGGCAGGACACACCGCCGCCGGCGCCTGGCTTGCAACGGCCGAGGGGAAGCGGATCACACCGTTCATCACTGCCCATGCGCCCACGAGTCCGGCAACGACCAGCCCGACGAGCAGCGCGAGAACGATCCCATGCAAGAGGCGGCGGCTGAACCACCCGGGATGGCTCTCAGGCCCAGGAGCCTCAGCAAAGGTTGCCCGAAGTTCCGGACCGGTGACAACCCGATGGCCATGCAGAATCGCCGGGTCTTTCTGCCGACCGGGACGTTTCCGGCGCTTCCTCGGATCCGCATTATCGGGCACTCCCACCTGCTCCTCCGGGACTGTTTCGTTAACCATCTATCACCAGGACACGGGCGTGGATGGCCGTGCGCTGGTGGAGCGCAGTACGGACTGCACGGTGGAGCCCGTCTTCGAGATACAGCAGGCCTTGGTACTGCACCACATGCGGGAAAAGGTCGCCGAAGAACGTTGAATCCTCCGCCAGCAGTGCTTCCAGGTCAAGGGTGCGCTTAGTGGTGACAAGTTCGTCGAGCCGGACCGGACGCGGAGGCAGCGAGGCCCAGTCCTTGGGCGTGGAAAAACCATGGTCAGGGTACGGGCGTCCCTCGCCCACAGCTTTGAATATCACTTTGCAAGCCTAAAGAAGTAAGGCGTCCAAGGGAACTTGTGAGAAGTCGGTGACCAAGGTTGTGGCCAAAAGGTAACCGTTGACGGACGGTGCGCGCAGAAACGGCGCCGCCTGCCGCCGTCGCCGTCACACCGATGCCGCCATCACGCCGTACTGACAGAATGGGTTCATGACCGCTTCAATGCCAAGCACGCACCCGGCTGCTCCCGCCCTCGCACTTCTCCTCGACGTCGACGGCCCTGTCGCGAGTCCCGTGACACGCGACGTGAAGCCGGAAATCATCGCCGACCTCGTGGGCTTGGCATCCGCAGGCATCCCCGTCATTTTCAACACCGGCCGCTCAGACGCTTTCATCCGCGAGCAGGTCATGGCACCCATGATCGCCGCCGGAATGCCTGCCGGAACGGTAGTCCACGCGATCTGCGAGAAGGGCGCTGTCTGGTTCAGCTACACCTCAGGCGGCCCGGGACCCATCCATGTGGACCATGACCTTGCTGTTCCGAAGGCCTACGGCGACGATGTCCGCCGCATGGTGGCAGAGGACTATGCGACGCACATGTTCTTCGACGAGACAAAGCGCGCGATGGTATCCGTGGAGCAGCATCTGGATGTCTCAAATGACGACTACCTGGCCGAGCAGAAGCTCTTCGACGCCGATGCCCTGGAGCTCATGGGCAGGCACGGGCTCTCCGCCGCTCTCCTGGATCACCACGCACCAGAGTCCGACGACGCCGCCGACTACCGCCTGGATCCCACCATCATCTCCACGGACATCGAGTCCATCCGGCTTGGCAAGGATCTCGGCGCCAGCCGCGCTGTGGAACTCCTCGCCGCCCAGGGAATCACGCCGCAGGCCTGGCGGACGGTGGGAGATTCGCGCACGGACTACGCCATGGCGGATTGGCTCCACCATAACGACCACAGCGTCAAGCACGTCGACGTCCGGCCCGCGGACGGCGTGCCCAACAAGCCCTACGATGTTCTTACAGCCACAGACCTCGGCCTGGGCGAGGACGTCATTCACGACGACGCCGGAGGCGCATTCCTGCGCAGTTGGCGTGAAGCGTTGGTCGGCTAAGGTCACCAGGCCCGCGCGAACCACAACCTTTCGGAGAAAAGCCATCACAGTCATGGACCAGCAAGCAATCTACTTCGGTAGCCCCGCCTCCGACGACGATGCGGTCGTTCCCGAACCGACATCGCCCGCAGTTGACGCGCGCCTCAAGCACCGCGCCGACGTCGTCCGCCATCGCGGCCGATACAGCTTGCTGAACCAGAACCGCACCCCGCAGCAGGTGATGGTCGAAGACCTCCTCGTGATCCGCGCCGCACTGGACGCGGCCGGGCTGGACTTCATCCTGGTCCGCGGCAATGATCACCGGCCCGTGATCGCCGTCGATTGGAAGCTCCGGAAGAAACTGCGCCAGGCTTTGGTGTCGGCTTTCCGGAACGAGCCGTTCTACTCCATGACCGTCGACGCGCGGAAGAAATCCACGTTGCTGGTCGCCGACGGCGAGCTCTCGAGCAACCGGAAGGCCCGGATCTTCCGGCTCTTCCGTCCACGCGTGGAACCCGGCGGCGGGCTGACCTACGGCCCCTCGCTGGGCGTGCAACTGGAATTGTGGGAGTTCGACGGCGAACAACTCGTGTTGCCGGTGGAAAACTCCCTGACCCGGCGGACCATGTTGCGCCAGGACGCTGTCCGGGGCACGGTGGAACGCCACGGGCTGAGCTGGCCGACCATCGAGAACATGTTCGCGGACCACGCGAGCGACATCGATTTCGACGTCGACATTGTCTTTTCGTGGGTGGACGGCAACGATCCCGCGTACATTGCGGCCCGCCGCGAGCAGATGAAAGACGTCATCGTGGGCGAGGGCGACGCCCACGAGGCCCGTTTCCGGCAGATCAACGAGCTCAAATATGCCCTGCGTTCCGTCTACATGTACGCGCCCTGGATTCGGCGGATCTACATCGCCACGGACTCCCCCGCGCCGGAGTGGCTGGCCGAGCACCCGAGCGTCAGGATCATGCGCAGCGAGGAGTTCTTCAAGGACCCCACAGTGTTGCCCACCCACAATTCCCAAGCCGTGGAATCCCAGTTACACCACATCGAGGGACTCTCCGAGCACTTCCTGTATTCCAACGACGACATGTTCTTCGGCCGGCCCGTAGCACCGGACATGTTCTTCACTCCCGGCGGAATCACCAAGTTCATCGAAGCCTCCACCCGGATCGGACTGGGAGAGAACGACGCCGAACGCAGCGGCTTCGAGAACGCTGCCCGCGTCAACAGGAAGCTCCTCTGGGAGCGGTTCGGGCGCATCACAACTCGCCATCTGGAGCACACCGCCGCGCCCCTTCGCCGCAGCGTGATCGCAGAGATGGAGCGCGAGTTTCCGGCCGAATTCGCCAAGACTGCGGGCAGCAGGTTCCGCGCGGCGGACAACATCTCGGTAACCAACTCGTTCTACCACTACTACTCGTTGCTCACGGGCCGGGCAGTGACGCAGACGGCAGCCAAGGTCAGGTATGTGGACACCACACTATGGTCCGGGCTGCACTACCTGCCCACCTTGCTCGCCAAACGCAACGTGGATTTCTTCTGCCTCAACGATGGCAGCTTCCCCGAGGTGGCTGCCGACGAACGGGCCGGACTCGTGACGGACTTCATGGAGAAGTACTTCCCGGTCAAGGCGCCGTGGGAGAAGTAGTGCTCTAGCGGCGGGTCATCTCCGGGCGCTTCGCATCGGCCCTGGAACCGCGTTCGTGCGTAGCTCGCTGGGGAATCCGGATGCCCGCTTCGGCGAGCCGGCGCCTGGTGGCTTCCGGGCTGACGTACTCACCGACAGTCGGCGATTTTCCCAATGGCACCACTGAATGCACGATCGTCTGCTCGTAAACGTGCACCAGGTTGAACGCCTGGGCGCCGTCCCGTCCGCGGGTACCGCCCTGCGGAACGTTGAGGTCCTGTGTGTAGCAACTCGCCGAAGCCACTGATACCGGCACGCCCGCGAAAGTGGCTGTGGTGGAGTAGTGCAAGTGGCCGCCCAGGATGGAACGGACATCGGAATTGCGCACGACGTCGGCCAGCGCCGCTTGGCCGCGCAGCTCCACCAGGATGGAGAGGTCAAGGACGCTCGGGACCGGAGGATGGTGGAGTGCGAGGATCGTGCCGTCGGGAGCCGGCGTCGCGAGCTCCGATCCCAACCAGTCGAGCTGGCTCTGGCTTATCTCACCGTGATGGAAGCCGGGCACGGAGGTATCGAGCGTGATGATCCGCAGGCCGTTGACGAAGTAGCTGTGATCCACCGGGGCGTCATTGTCGCTCTGGTCGAAGAGGCCGGCACGGAAGTTCGCCCGATCGTCATGGTTTCCCATCGCCCAGATCACCCGCGCTCCCATCTCTCGGCAAGCAGGCTCGACGATCGACCGGAGTTTGGCGTAGGCGCCCGGCTCACCTTGATCGGCGAGGTCCCCGGTGAAGATCACGGCGTCGGGACGGACCTTTGACGCGTGCACTTCCGAAAATAGTTGCCTGAGATGGGCTTCGCTATCGACCGCGCCGTAAAGGGGCTCCGACCCTCCCAACAAATGGGAGTCGCTAAGGTGCAGAAGGACGTGTCCTGGCCGAGGATATTCGGCCTCGATGAGCTCCATTACTACCTTCGGGTCGGTAGGAGACGGCGCCTCCAGTGTCTGCCCCAATAAACCCAATCCAACCAGACAAAAGGCTAACGCAGGGTAACTTACGGGCGGAATGTTGGAAAATTACTCACCTTCCGCGGCGATCCCCGCTCACCAATAGGGCAACTTTCGACGACGCCCGCTCACCTATGGGGCAACTTTCGACGACGCCCGCTCACCAAAGGTGAGCGAGCGATCGACCAAAACGCGACATAGGTGAGCGAGCGTTAGACCAAAACGCGACATAAGTGAGCGAGCGTCGGTGTTTGCGTTGGCCCGGGAACAAGCCACGAAACAGAGCCTCTTGACTCAAACATGTGCCGCCCCTCACAATAAGTGAATGGCTTTCACTAAAGAAACAGCGGCAATGGCGCCGCCCGCAACGTCCAGCCCTGAGCTTGGATTGAAGAAGAACGCAATCGGCACTCGCGACATTGTGTTCATGTTGGTGTCAGCGGCCGCTCCGCTGACCATCGTGGTCGGCATCGCCCCGCTCGCCCTCGCTGTGGGCGGCGTCGGCGCTCCCTCCATCTACATCGCCGCGGCTATCGGCCTGGGCCTGTTCGCCATCGGTTTCATGGCGCTCACCCGCCACGTCCGGTCCTACAGCGGGTTCTACGGGTACATCTCGAAAACCCTCGGCCGCGTGGTCGGCCTCGGTTCCGGCCTGACCGCCTGGATGAGCTACAACGGCCTGCAGATCGGCCTCTACGGCCTGCTGGGTATCCAGGCCAACCTCGCTGTGAAGTCCTTCACCGGCGTGGAACTTCCCTGGTGGCTCTACGCGATCGTGTCGATCGGGGCCGTCTGCTACTTGGGCTGGCGCGGGATCGACGTCGGCGCCAAGGTCCTCGCCGTCCTGCTCACCCTCGAAACCCTGATCGTCGCCATCGTCGCCGCCTTCGTACTTGCCCAAGGCGGCGCACACGGCATCAGCTTCGAATCATTCAGCCCGCAGGCCATCTTCTCCCCGCAGTTCGCTGCAGTCCTTGGGCTTGGTTTCTCCGCCTTCATGGGATTTGAATCCGGAGCCCTGTACCGGGAAGAGGCCCGGGACCCGGACCGCAGCGTCCCGCGTGCCACCTACATCTCCATCGCCTTCATCGGCGCGTTCTACGCCTTCGCCGTCTGGATCATCGTCCAGGCCTTCGGAGCGGACGCCGTCCAAGCGTTCGCCGCGGGCCACCTCGACGCCGGGGACACCGCCTACATCGCAGCGGGCAACTTCGCGGGCGGCTGGTGCGTGAACCTTATGAGCGTCCTGATCGTCACGAGCATCTTCGCCGCCCAGCTCTCCTTCCACAACACCATCAATCGCTACACCCTGTCCCTGAGCCGCGAAGGCATCTTCCCGAAACGGTCCGGCCGCATCAGCCCCCGATACCGCACTCCCTCCGTGGCCGGCTTCGACCAGACCCTCCTCGCGCTCGCCCTCGTGATCGGCGCGGCCCTATTCCAGCTGGACCCCTTCACCCAGTTCCTGATCTGGACAAACACCCCGGGCGTGATCGGCATCCTCCTCCTGCAGGCCCTCACGGGTGTCGGCGTCGTGGTCTTCTTCACCCGGCTCAGGGACCACGGGCTTCGCTGGTACGTCGTCCCTTCCGCCGTGCTCGCCACCATCATCATGTGCGCAGTGACCTACCTGATGGCCAACAATGCCCAACTGCTCACAGGCCTCCCGGCCGGGGACCCCGTCAACACCACGCTCCTCGTGTTCGCGCCGATCCTGTTTGCCGCTGGAACCGTACTGGCCCTCGTGCTGCGCAAGGTCAACCCGGCCGCCTACCAGCGGATCGGCCACGCCGAGTGATCCCGGAGCCTAGTCTTGAGGGATGCAGACTCCCAGCAAAACCAGCCAGCTAGGACGGCCCCGGACACCGCGGCTCTCGCGGAAGGCGATCGGCCGCGCGGCACTCGAGATGTTCCAAGAGGAAGAGAGCCTCTCCATCCCGCGGCTCGCGGAACGCCTGGGCGTCCGGCAGTCATCTTTCTACAAGCACGTCACCGGTCGCCAGGAGATCATCGAACTGGCCCGTGGCGCGCTCGTGGAAAAAGCTCCGATGCCCGAGTTGCCGGCCGGCAGCCTGGACGACGTCATCCGCAAGATCTTCGACTCGCTCCGCAAGGCGTACAGCATGGTGCCGGCGCTCCTTCCCCTCCTGCTCACGCAGCCGGTGTCACACCCGGCAGCCCTGGAGCGCTACGACCAGTTTGTCGAAGCGTTCGAGATCGCGGGGACGCCACGGCACCTCATCATCCCGGCATTGGAAGCCCTCGACAGCGCAGCGATCGGCGCGAGCCTCGACGCATTGACGATGGAATCAGCATGGAGCATCAACGAAGAGGAGGAAGGCACTTATCCGCATCTGTTCGCGGCAAAGAAAGCCGTGGCAGAGCACCCTGTAGACCGCTTCGCCTTCCTGGCCGATGTCCTCTCGGCAGGATTGAAGGCCGCTATCGACGACGACTGATCCTCACCGGGCCGGCGTCGGAAACCCGAACACCACAAGGAGTTACATCTTGACCACGCCCGAGCCCATCGATCTCGTCATCTTCTCGTCCAGCATCCTCCACGGTGAGGCGCTCACTGAGACCGCCGGTTTCGTCGCCATCTCAAATGGCCGCATTGCGCACGTCGGCCGCGCCGACGGCGAGCAGGCAGCCAACCGCGCCGCCGAATGGACCGCACGGGCCAAACATGTGATCGACGTCGGCGACGCAACAATCTGCCCCGGCCTGATCGACGCCCACATCCACCCTATCCACGGGGCGGAAATCGCCCGTGGCCTTGACCTGGGCGGGGTCACCGAACTCGACGCCGTCCGCGCCGCCCTTGCGCGGCACGCCGCGTCAACGCCACACACCGTCGGCTCCGATTGGTTGTTCGCTTGGGGCCTGGACCCTGTCATCTTCGGGGATGCCGTCTTCGACAACTCCCTCTTCGACGGCATCCTCGACGACGAACTCGTATTCATCACCCTGTTCGACGGCCACGCCTCACTCGTCTCCGACGCCGCCCTCAAGCTCGCCGGGATCACCGGAATGGAAGAGCTTCCCAGCAGCGGCTACGTCGGCGTCGACCAGCACGGCAAGCCCAACGGCATGCTCTACGAAATGGCCGCCCAGGACCTCGTTCGCGGCATCCTCCCCCGGCCCTCCTTCGATCAGCGGGTCGACGAACTCGGGGAACTCCTGCATTCCATGGCCGAAGCCGGACTGGTAGCCGGCCAGATGCTGGACTTCGGGGCCCCGGACACCCTGGAAGTGCTGGAGGCCCTCGAACGCAGAGGCGAGCTCGCCATCCGGCTGCGCATCTCCCCGTGGGTCATGCCCGGTGCCACCGAGGAAGAACTGAAGGCCATGCTGGCGATGCAGGGCCGGCACGGCAGGCGCTGGCACGTTCACGGCATCAAGCTCATGATGGATGGAACCATCGACAATGGCACGGCATGGCTCTTTGAACCCGACACCCACGGAGAATCGCTCCACCCGCTCTGGCACGATCCTGAGGCCCTCGGCGCAGCGATGAAGTTCTTCCACGAACACCGGATCCCCACCACCACGCACGCCATCGGCGACAAAGCGGTGTCCTTCGTCGCGCGGACCATCGGGGCCCTTCCCAAGAACGGCACGGTCCACCGGATCGAGCACATCGAGTCCATCCCGGATTCGGTCCTGGCGGAAATCATCAGCGCGGGGGCTGCCACGAGCCTGCAGCCGACCCATTGCGCCCTCTACAGCCGCGCCGACCACAGCGACAACTGGTCCCGGAGGCTTGGCAGCGAACGGGCCAACCATGCGTGGCGGACCCGGGATCTCCGAGACGCCGGAGCCATCGTCGCCCTCGGATCGGACTGGCCCATCGCGCCTTTCGACCCGCGGGCGATCATCGCCTCAGCCCAGACGCGCCGCCCGGCCGGCCGGCCCGACGTCGAGCCCGTCCAGCCCCAGCAGTCGCTGTCCGCGCGTGCCGCGCTCGAAGGCTACACGAGCCAATACTGGCGCTCAGTTGGCGAAGTAGGCGGAATCGTGGAGAGGGGCGCCCGCGCCGATCTGACGATTGTTGGACACAATCCCCTGACCACCGCGCCGGACGAGTTCGCGCAGACGCCGGTGATCCTGACTGTTGTCGACGGAGAAGTCGTTGTTGACAACAGCCAGGCCCGCACCGGAGGAGTCAACCGGGGGTCGTTCCAGCCTGCTTAGGCCAGGGCGTCTTCGAGGGCCTCGATGAGCTTTTCGGAATCGGGCTCGACGGCGGACGGGAAGCGGGCGAGCACCTCGCCTTCGCGGCTCACGAGGAACTTTTCGAAGTTCCACTTCACCTTCTGCGGTTTGGAGCCATCGGCCGTCCGGGTCAGCTCGGCATACAGCGGGTGTTGCTGCTTGCCCCGGACCTTCGATTTGCTCGCGAGCGGGAACGAGACTCCGAAATTGCGCTGGCAGAAGTCCGCGATCTCGGCGTCGGACCCCTGTTCCTGGCCGGCGAACTGGTTGCACGGCACACCCAGAATCTCGAATCCGCGGTCACGGTATTTGCCGTAGAGCTCCTCAAGTCCCGAGTACTGGCGCGTGAAACCACACTTCGAAGCCACATTGACTACCAGTACGGCTTTGCCCTCGAAACGCCCAAAATCGGCTTCGGAGCCGTCGTTGAACGTCAGGGGGATGCTATAGAGCGGGGACATTGAATCGCTTCCTTACGACGGGGGACCTCGGCAGACTGCCGCGTCCGAGTCTACGCGCGGCAGTGCGCCTGAACGGGCTCCAGGAAAGCGATGACTTCTATGGCCGGGGGGCCGTAGGGGTGGTTTTGGTGGTGGCGGTAACCGACGGCGTGGGGCTCGCGGGCGCCGACGGCGTGGGCTTGGCAGGTGCCGGCGTCGCCGGCGGGGGCGGGGCTGACTGGGTGTGCGTGACCGTCGGGACCGGAGCGGGGAGGCCCGACGTCGGCGCCACCGTGGGCGGTACGGTCACCACAGGCGGTGCTGACACTGTGGGCGTCGATGTCACCACAGGCGCTTGCGTCCTGGTAGGAGCCTGCGTCACGGAAGGGCCCGGAGTGCCGCTCGCTGTCCTGCTTGGCGTGCGGGACGCACTCGGCGAGGGCTTCGGCGCCGCGCTTGGGGTGCCAGTCGGCGTCGCGGTCGGTCTGGGCGTCGCGCTTGGGGTGGCAGTCGGCGTCGGTCTGGGCGTCCCCGTGGGTGGCGCCGTCGGCGTCGCACTCGGTCTGGGCGTCCCGGTGGGTGACGCCGTCGGCGTTTGCGTGCCCGTAGCAGACGGGCTTGGAGGCATCACCTTCGTCTCCTGCACCCCGCCGGTGACTGCCTGTCCAGGGGGCGCGGCTCCCGGGTCAGTCGGCACGGCCCCGGGGATGGACCAGACCGACCCCGCCGAGGTCGCGGTCGCGGAACCTGGCTGGTAGCTGACCATCGGGATATCGCCGAGGGGATCCACCTGCTTGGTTGGCAGGAACGTCCAGTTCATCGGGTTGGTGTAGACGCCGTTGAGAATGGTCTCGAAGTGCAGGTGGCAACCAGTTGAGGAACCCGTGGTTCCCACCCTGGCAATGACCTCGCCCACGCGGACCGATTGCCCCTTGGTCACCGCGATTCCCTGCAGGTGGTTGTACGTGGTGACGAGACCGTTGCCATGATCAATTTCCACGCGATTGCCGCCGCCCCATGGATGCCAGCCCACGGCCCGGACCACGCCGGAGTCTGCTGCGTAGACGAGCGTGCCGCAAGCCGCGGCGAAATCCTGGCCCCAGTGGAACTCCCCCGGCAATCCGGTGAAAGGATCGATCCTCAACCCGAAAGGAGAGCTCGGAAGCAGCATTTCGAGCGGCGCGTAGAGTTTCCCGGCAGGGGGCCGGTCGAGCGAACTCGAGGAGACGTTGAGGGCGCCGACGCCGTTCTTGTCGAGGGTTTGGACCGGGGAACGCTCAAAGGACACCGTGGCTTTGTCACCTGCCTGCACCGGGGCCAATGACGGGCTTTGAGGCACGGTCTCCTGCGCGCTCGCCGTGGCATTATCCGTGGGCAGCATGCCGGGTTCAACCTGGCCCGTCGCCAATGATCCGTCGCTTGCCGGACCGCCCAGGCGCGGGCCCTGGAAACCAAAAGCGAGGATCACCACGACAGCGAGGAAGCAAGCCGAAAGGATCCGGCCAAGTTTTCTTGTGAGCACCAGATCGACAATCCGGCCAGACTCATGATGCTTTCCCACAGCAGCTCCTGAGACAGGCGCTCATTCCCAGTAGTACGGGCGCGCTTGTCCCATTGTGGCCGCTATGAAATCGAATGGGAACACTCGACTTCATACTTGGCCTGTCCGCGGAATACTCGCCTGACCGTGCCGGGCTACTCGCCGAGGTTCGCTTTCAGCAGCGCGCGGTGCTCGACGGCGGCATCCGAATGGAGCGCGCGGCCGGCGTCGGTCAGCTCGAGGTACAGCGAGCGGCGGTCATCCGCGCAGGTGGCGCGGGAGACGAGTCCGGCTTTCTCCAGACGGTCAACAACCTTGGAGACGGCACTCTGGGTCATGGGAGTCCGCTCCCCGAGTGCCTTCATGCGGCAGGCGGAGTCGACGCTTTCGGCAACGAGATCGAGGATTTCGAATTCGTTCAGGCCGATGTCGAACTTGGCTTCGAGGGCGCGGTCTATGGCGGCCGCGGTGCGGAAGTACGAGTTCTGGATGCTGCGCCATTGCTCAACCAGCTGGCGATCCTGCGTTGTTGCCATGTCCTGATTCTAGTCGAAACGCCAAATAAAGTCCACGTCATAAGATTCCTAGTCATATTCCTTGTCATTGAATGACGTGTCATATAGATTGATTCCATGACTTCACCGAGCACCCTCACTAGATCTGCCGAGCAGCTCCATACAGCCGTCCGCTGGACCAGAGCCCAGTGGCTGCTGCTGATGGTGGTGTGCACCGTCCTGGCCCTCGACGGCCTGGACGTTTCCATGGTGGGCGTAGCCCTTCCCTCCATCGGCCACGAACTCCACCTCGGAACCGATTCCCTGCAGTGGATCGTTTCCGCCTACGTCCTGGGCTACGGGAGCCTCCTGCTCCTCGGCGGGCGGCTCGCCGACCTGTTCGGCCGGCGCCGGATCTTCCTGATCGCCTTGGCCGTGTTCGCCGCGGCGTCACTCCTCGGCGGCCTCGTGAATGATCCAACGCTCTTGATCGCCACGCGCTTCGTCAAAGGCCTGGCCGCGGCGTTCACTGCCCCTACCGGGTTCTCCATCATCACCACCAACTTCGCTGAAGGCCGCGAGCGCAACAAGGCTCTGTCCATCTTCACCACTTTCGGCGCGAGCGGCTTTTCGCTTGGGCTGGTAGTCGGCGGGCTCATGACCAGCTTGAGCTGGCGCTGGACCTTCCTGGTGTCGGTACCGATCGCGGTCGCCGTTGTGCTTCTCGGCATGTTGTTCATTCCCCGGGACAAGCCATCCATGCAAGAGAGCGGCCATGACGTCTGGGGCGCGGTCACCCTCGCGCTCGGCATGCTTGGCCTCGTATACACCTTGGTTTCAGCTCCGGAGAAGGGCTGGGGATCTGTGGCAACAATCGCCGGATTCGCTATCTCCGCTGCCGTGCTGGCAACCTTCGCCGTCATCGAAAACCGCGTCAAGCACCCGCTCATCCGCTTCGGCATCCTTCGTGAAGGCTGGGTGGCCCGTGCGAACCTGAGCGCCATCGGATTGTTCGGCTCCTATTTGAGCTTCCAGTTCATCCTCACCATGTACCTGCAGTCGGTTCTCGGCTGGTCCCCCTTGGGCATGGCGCTTGCCTTGCTTCCCACGGGGCTCCTGGTGGCAACAAGCGCCCCCTTCGCGGACAGGTTCATCGAGAAATTCGGGGCCCCGAAGCTCATCCTCACAGGGCTGACATCGCTGGGACTGGGCTACGTGTTGTTCCTCCGCGTTGGAACCTCGCCCAACTACGTCCTGGACATCCTTCCCTCGGTCATCCTGCTGGGCATAGGTTTCGCCTTGGCCTTCCCGTCCATCAATGTCCAAGCCACCGCTGGCATCCGGGATTCGGAGCAAGGGCTGGCCGCCGGACTCATCCAGACCAGCACACAGGTCGGCGCAGCCCTTGTCCTTGCCGTGACCACTGCGATCGTCAGCGGGCACGGCACCAATGGCACGAGCAGCACGCTCAGTGCGGCAGCCATGCTCGATCAGTACCGTCCCGGTTTGGTCCTGAGCGCTGCCGTGGCAATCGCGGCCCTGCTGGTGGCAGCGTCCCCGGCGCGCCGCCGTCGGGCACTTGCGGAGCAACCCGCAGCCTAAGCGGACTCGCGTGAGAGGTGCCGGCCCGCTGTTTCCACAGCGGGCCGGCACTTTTGTGTAAACAAGGCCGCACCTTGCGCCAACAGAATGCTGCGCAACAATGGACCATGGTCAACTTCCTGAAGAAGTGGCAAGCGGAACTGCGGATGACTTTCACGGGTCACCCGCAGTCCACTCCCGACTGGGTGTTGCGGCTTGCTGAGGGAAACGACCCCGGATACCACCTTCCCGGCTCGGCCGTCTGGGCTGTCCACGGGTCCATGTCCACGATCGTCGCGGGAATCCGGGTGCTGCTCATGCAGTCCCTGCACCCCGGCGCCTTGGCGGGCGTGTACGACCATTCAGGCTTCAAAAGGGATCCCCTCGGCCGGCTGGCGAATACGATCCGTTGGATCTTCACCGTGAGCTACGGCTCCATGGATGCCGCTCAAACCGCAACCCACTTCGTGCGGCGGGTGCACGACTCCGTCAAGGGCAGCTACGTTGACGCCCAGGGCCGCACCCGCGAGTATTCAGCCAACGATCCCGAGCTTCTGCGCTGGGTCCACGTTGCATACGCGGATTCATTCGTGGCGGCGCACCGGATCTGGGGAGGCGCCATCCCCGGGGGCACCGATGCGTACGTCCGCGAGTGGGCCCAGGCCGGCCGCTTGATGGGAGTCGAGGACCCTCCCCTGAGCCTCGCCGAGGTGGCGTCGGAAATGGAACAGTGGTACGCCTCCGGCCATCTCCGCGCGGACGAGCGGCTCAGGGAAACCATCGAATTCATCCGGTATCCCCCGTTGAAAGCGTCGCTGCAACCCGGTTACCGGATTTTGTTCGCCGCGGCCGTAGCCAGCCTGGAACCCCGGTATCGGGAACTGTTGGGGCTGGAAAAGGCCCGTTTTGGCCCCATCCCGCTACCGTCGATTCTCGCCGCGCGGGTGGTCCTCGCCGTCGTGCGCCTGACTTTGGGCCGCAGCGGCCCCAGCGAACAGGCCGCCCGCCAGCGGTTGCGGCGCCTGGGGTACGAGGCATAGACGCAAAGAAGCCCGGCGGAAATGCTTGTGGCCGTCCCGCCGGGCTTCTTTGACGAATCGCTAGATCAGCGAGTCCGACAGGTGGTTCGGAGTGCCGAAGCGGTGCGCCGTGATGCTGATGGCCTGCTCGTGCACGAACGGCAGCATCTCGATGCGTCCGGCCGGGGTCACCGTGCCGTGGTAGATCGCAACGTCGGGACGACCGCCGGTGGCGGCGCTCAGCGCACTGCTGTCCCCGCCGATCAGGCGGATGCGGCCACCGTTGATGCCTGCCGCGAAAGCCAGCCATTCGGCGTCGTTCTGGATGCGGGTGCTCACGCCGAGCCCCGCGAACGCTGCCACAACCGATTCGGGAAGCTCGACGGCGGAGGACACCGTGAGTGCCGAACCCGCCACTGCCCCGGCTGCTACGACGCGAAGCAAGTCGACGAGCTTCCCGCCTTCGGACAAGCGGATGGTCACGGGGACGGCCCTGTACCGGAAGACGTTGCGCTCGGCGCTCAGGCCGGAGACGTCCTTGCGGGTGCCGAATTCCGTTGACCATGCCGCGGCGTCACTGAAGAGCGCCTTCTGCAGGGATTCTGCTTCGCCGGCCTCGACCAGCGGGCCTGCGGCCTTGGCAGCGGCAAGGATCGAAGCCGCCGCGCCCTTGAGCGTGGCACCGCGCTTCGCGCCGGGCTCTGCGGGGAGCCAGCTGCCCAGTCCGACGAGGTAGTTGGGTCCGCCGGCCTTCGTGCCCGCGCCCACGGCCGACTTCTTCCAGCCGCCGAACGGCTGCCGCTGGACGATCGCGCCCGTGATGCCGCGGTTCACGTAGAGGTTGCCGGCCTGGATGGTGTCCAGCCAGACGCCGATTTCATCGGAATCGAGCGAGTGCAGTCCGGCGGTGAGGCCGTATTCGATCTCATTCTGGATGGCGATGGCTTCTTCCAAGGTGGAAGCGGTCATGACGCCGAGGACCGGGCCGAAGAACTCGGTCAGGTGGAAGTAGGAGCCGCGCTTGACGCCGAACCGGATGCCCGGGGACCACAGGCGGCCGGTCTCGTCGAGCTTCTCCGGCTTCACGGCCCAGGTCTCACCGTCGCCGAGGGTGGTCAGCGCGTTGAGGAGCTTGCCGTTGGCCGGCTCGATAATCGGGCCCATTTGGGTGGTGGCCTGTTCCGGGTAGCCCACCTTGAGGGAACGTGTAGCGTCGATCAACTGGTTATGGAAGCGCTCGGAAGTGGCAACGGAACCCACCAGGATCACGAGCGAAGCCGCGGAGCACTTCTGCCCGGCGTGCCCGAAAGCCGAATAGACGACGTCCTTGGCGGCGAGATCGAGGTCTGCGTGCGGAGTGACGATGATGGCGTTCTTGCCGGACGTCTCCGCGAGCAGCGGGAGGTCCTGCCGGAAGGAGCGGAAGAGCTCAGCGGTCTCGTAACCGCCGGTGAGGATCACGCGGTCAACGCTGGGGTGCGAGACCAGCTGGGTGCCCAGTTCGCGTTCTTCGAGTTGCACAAGCGCCAGCACTTCGCGCGGCACACCGGCCTCCCACAGTGCGTCCACCATGACGGAACCGGAGCGGCGGGCCTGCTTTGCGGGTTTGATCACGACGGCGGATCCCGCCGCGAGCGCCGCGAGCGTGGAACCCGCAGGAATCGCCACCGGGAAGTTCCAGGGCGGGGTCACAACGGTGAGGTTCGCTGGGACGAACGTGGCGCCGTCGACCTTTTCCAGGTCCTTGGCGCGCTCGGCGTAGTAGTGCGCGAAGTCGATTGCTTCGCTGACTTCGGGGTCGCCCTGTTCGATCGTCTTGCCGGTCTCGGAAGCCATGACCTCAAGAAGCTCGGCGCGGCGGGATTCCAGGATGTCGCCCGCACGGTGCAGGATGGCTGCGCGCTCCGCAGCCGGCATGGCGCCCCATTTTTCGCCGGCCTCGACGGCAGTGGCGATGATGCGTTCCAGTTCCTGCGGGTCGCTGACCTTGCTGGCTTCAACGATCGCGTTGCCGGCGGTGGAGCCCGGCACGCGGTCCAGGATGGCGCGGCCCCAGGCCCGGTTGGCGGGCAGGGCAGGATCGGTGTCCGGAGTGTTGACGAAACGGTCCGTGGGCCCCGGCGCCGCTGGCTTGTTGCGGTTCTGGGTGCGGTTGGGCAGCGGAACGGAGTCGTCCAAGGCCGCGAGGGAGGCAAGGAAGCGGTTCTTCTCGCGCTCGAAGAGCGCTTCGTTCTCGCTGAGTTCGAACACAGCCGACATGAAGTTGTCCTGGCTGGCGCCTTCTTCAAGGCGGCGGATCAAGTAGGCGATGGCGACGTCGAACTCGCCAGGGTGGACCACCGGTGTGTACAGCAGGAGGCTGCCGACGTCCTTGCGGACAGCCGCGGCCTGGCCCGTGGCCATGCCGAGAAGCATCTCGAACTCAATGCCCTTGGTCACTCCACGTTCCTTGGCCAACAACCAGGCGAACGCCACGTCGAAAAGGTTGTGGCCAGCGACGCCGATCCGGACCGCATCGATGTGCTCGGTGGTGAGGGCGTAGTTGAGGACGCGCTTGTAGTTGGTGTCCGAATCCTGCTTGGTGCCCCACGTTGCGAGCGGCCAGCCCTGGATGGAGGCCTGGACCTGTTCCATGGGCAGGTTGGCACCCTTGACGACGCGCACCTTGATGGGAGCGCCGCCGTTTGCCCGGCGGACCGCAGCCCATTCCTGCAGTTCCTGCATGGCAGAGAGCGCATCCGGGAGGTACGCCTGAAGCACGATGCCGGCCTCGAGGTTCTTGAATTCGGGCTTGTCCAGGATGCGCTTGAACACGGCCATGGTCAGGCTGAGGTCCTTGTATTCCTCCATGTCCAGATTGATGAACTTGGGCTTGGGGAATGATGCAGCCAGCCTGTAGAGCGGGGTGAGCTTCTCCACCACGTGATCCACTGCTTCGTCGAAGGCCCACAGCGAGTGCGGGGCCACCGTGGAGGACTCCTTGATGGAGACGTAGTCGACGTCGTCACGAGCCAGGAGCTTGAGGGTTCCCTGGAGCCTGCGGCTGGCTTCGCGTTCGCCCAGGACGGCCTCGCCCAGGAGGTTCACGTTCAGGTGGACGCCGTTCTGCTTGATCTTGGCGATGGCCGGACCGAGTTTGGCATCCGTGGCGTCCACAATCAGGTGGCCCACCATGTCACGGAGGACCTTGCGGGCGATCGGGATGACCACTTGCGGCAGGACCGGCGCCATGACGCCGCCGGTGCGTACGGCAGCGCGCATGTACCAAGGCAGGAAGGCGGGGACCTTCGGGGCAAGCTTGGCCAGGTTGCGGCCGGCGACGGACAGGTCTTCGGGGTGGATGACGCCGTCGACGAATCCGACCGTGAAGTCCAGGCCGTTCGGATCCTTCAGGACGCCGGCAAGGCGCTGCGCGGAAACGTCAACCGGCACCTTCGAGGCTTCGGTGAGCCAGTGTCGGACAAGTTGGATGGCTTCATCGGCCAACTCCTGGAGGTGACCGGATTCCAGGGTGGACTGCGTCCTGGCGTCGATGCTCGAATCCCGGGTTGGTGTGCTCATGCGCTTCGTTCCTTTGGTGCGGAGAGGGCTTTGTTTCCATCAGTATGGATCTACAATCAGATTAGGAAAAGCGATCTTTTCTGAAGAATATTCATTAGATTTCTAGAACCTTCTGGAGAGCCGAATGCTGGATGTCCGCAGGCTGCGCTTGCTGCACGAACTGAAGATCCGCGGAACGCTCGCAGAAGTGGCCGATGCGATGAAGTACAGCCCGTCGTCGGTGTCCCAGCAGTTGACCTTGCTGGAGAAGGAAGCCGGCGTGAAACTGCTTCGGAAATCGGGAAGACGCGTGCAGCTCACCCCGCAGGCCGAGATCCTGGTGGAGCATGCGGCCGCGTTGCTGGCCACCCTTGAGCGGGCGGAGACGGATTTGGCGGCCTCGCTTTCCACGGTCACGGGCACAGTCCGGCTGGCCGTGTTCCAAACCGCCGCTTTGGCTCTCATGCCGGACTTCCTCACCATCATGAAGAGCGAGTATCCCGAGGTGCGCGTCGAGATGATCCAACGCGAACCGGAGACTGCGCTCTATGAAACGTGGGCCCGCGACTTCGACATCGTGGTGGCCGAGCAATACCCCGGACACGCCGCCCCGCACCACCCCGGCCTGGACAGGGCCACCCTGACCAGCGACGCCATCAGGCTGGCCACTCCCCCGGTTGGCCTCGGCGGCGAATCGATTTCCTCGCTTGCGGACACCGCTGCTCTGCCATGGGTCATGGAACCGCGCGGTGCGGCGTCCCGCCACTGGGCGGAGCAAGCATGCCGTTCCGCAGGCTTCGAGCCCGACGTCCGCTACGAAACCGCCGACCTCCAGGCACAGATCCGGCTCATCGAATCCGGCAATGCCGTGGCCCTCATGCCGGACCTCGTCTGGACGGGACGGACCACGCCATTGCAGCTGCTGGACCTGCCCGGGCTGCCCAAGCGGACAGTCTTCACCTCAACCCGCACCGCAGGCCGGATCCACCCCGCAATCCTGGCGTGCCGGGAGGTGCTGGAGCGGGTGGCCGCGGAACGGGCGTAGGGCGTTCGAGGCGAGCCGGGCTTGTTCGGGCCGAGCCCGAGGCTTCGGCGGGCCAACTCCGGCGCTTCGGCGGGCCCGCCCCGGCGCTTGTTTCTCATCCGGGCGCAATAGGAGCCGGTCCCGGAAACAATCCCGGGTTTCAGCAATGCAGCTTGAATGCAAAAAGGCCCCGGTCCAAGGACCGGGGCCGAAACGCGGAGAATGGGGGATTTGAACCCCCGAGGGCGTTAACCCAACACGCGTTCCAGGCGTGCGCCATAGGCCGCTAGGCGAATTCTCCATGCTTCTGAATCAAAAGCAGACTCCACTGTACCCGAGATTTTCGGCATAGCCCAATCGGGACTTTCATGATGCCATGCTTGCCCTCCGTGCCCTTAAACGTAAAAATGGACGCCCCCAATGCGTCCATTCCTCCGGCACTCCGTTGAGCTGCTGGGTCCAGCCCCTGAAACCAGGCCCTGCAGCTCACAATCTTGAGATTGCCCCAATCGGTGTACATACCCATAGTCCGCTCCGTTCAGCGGTTTGGCAATGGAGATTAAGAACCATCCTCTGACCTGTTTTTCGGCGAGCACTGGGAGGATGGTGCCATGAGCCAACTGCACGCCCTCGTCGTCTACGTTCCGGCATCGCATAGCGAGAGCTTGCTGGCTGCGATCGGCGATGCCGGGGCCGGCAGAATCGGCGACTATTCACATTGCTCCTTCACCACTCCCGGCACCGGACGATTCACACCATTGCCGGGTGCACAACCGTTCATCGGAGCCGTGGGGCAAGGGGAAAAGGTGCCGGAAATCCGGGTCGAGTGCTTAGTTGAGGCGGACTTGCTCGACGCCGTAGTGCAGGCCCTGCGCTCAGCCCACCCTTATGAGGAGCCGGCATTCATGACGTGGCCTGTGAACGGCTGGCGCTAGCCCACACACTGGACATGCCCTCCCCAACCCTCGAGCACTGGACATGCCCTCCCCAACCCTCGAGCACTGGACATGCCCTCCCCCGCAGCTGGACAGAGCCTCCCCGCAACTGAACATGCCCTCCCCACCCCTCGAGCGCTGGACAGAATACGAATATGTCCAGTCCTTGGCTCTCACAGGGGGCATGTCCCATGGAACCACCAGGCACCGAGGGGACATGTCCATTTCTTGGCTCTCACAAGGCACATGTCCGCAAATTCGGAGGGCCCGACAACTTCGGGTAAGCTTATCGACGGCCCCTCATGTGGCGTCATCCTGTTGAACTCCCCCAGGACCGGAAGGTAGCAAGGGTAGATGGGCTCTGGCGGGTGCATGAGGGGTCTCTTATTTAAATGTCAGTCCCTATAGGTAGGTTTTCCCTGTGACTGTTACTACTGCTCTTTACCGCAGATATCGCCCCGATTCTTTTGCGGACGTTATCGGGCAGGAACACGTCACGGAGCCGCTCATGACGGCCCTGCGCAAAAACCGGGTCAACCACGCCTATCTCTTTTCCGGCCCACGCGGCTGCGGAAAAACCACATCCGCCCGCATCCTTGCCCGCTGCCTCAACTGCGCCGAAGGCCCCACGGACACTCCATGCGGAAAATGCAACAGCTGCGTTGAGCTGGCCCGCGGCGGATCCGGTTCGCTCGACGTCATCGAGATCGACGCCGCCAGCCACGGTGGGGTGGACGACGCCCGCGATCTCCGCGAACGCGCCACCTTCGCCCCGGTCCGGGACCGCTACAAGATCTTCATCATTGACGAAGCCCACATGGTCACCTCTGCCGGCTTCAATGCGCTGCTGAAAATCGTCGAAGAGCCGCCGGAACACATCAAATTCATCTTCGCCACCACTGAGCCGGACAAGGTCATCGGCACGATCCGCTCCCGCACGCACCACTACCCCTTCCGGCTGGTGCCGCCCGAGCCCCTGATGCAGTACCTCGAGCTTCTCTGCCAACAGGAGAACGTGCCCGTAGCTCCTGGCGTGCTCTCCCTTGTCATCCGGGCCGGCGGTGGTTCGGTGCGCGATTCCCTCTCCGTGCTGGACCAGCTCATGGCCGGCGCCGGACCCAACGGCCTGGACTATGAACTCGCTGTCGCGTTGCTTGGATACACCCATGCTTCACTGCTCGACGACGTCGTGGAGGCAATCGCCGCATCCGATTCGGCCACCGTTTTCCGCGCCGTGGACCGCGTCATCCAAACCGGTCACGATCCCCGCCGCTTCGTCGAAGACCTGCTGGAGCGGTTCCGCGACCTCATCATCGTCCAAGCCATGCCGGAAAGCGCCCAGGCTATCCTCCGCGGCATGCCGGCGGACCAAATCGCCCGCATGCGTAGCCAGGCCAACAACCTCGGTGCCGCTGAGCTCTCGCGTGCCGCCGATGTCACCAACACCGCGCTCACTGAAATGACCGGCGCCACCTCGCCCCGGCTGCATCTCGAACTCCTCTGCGCCCGGATCCTGCTGCCCAGTTCCGAGCAGACCGAACGCGGCATCGCGGCCCGGATCGACCGCGTCGAACGCCGCCTCAACTATGGCGGCGCACTCCCTCCCGTGGAAGCTGCTTCGGCTCCTTCCGCTTCCGCCGCGCCGACTTCCCGCCCGGCGGATCAACCAGTGGAACGCCCGACGGCGGCCGCCAGCGCCGTTTCCGACTCACCAAGCCTCGGCTCACCCCCGCCCCAGGCACCCACATCCAGGCCCGTCGAGGTCGCCCAGGCTCCGGCTTCCGGCCCTCAGCCTGTTTCCGGGGAACCGTCCAGGGAACAACTGACACCGCCCCGCGTTTCTACTACGGACTGGCCCGTGGATGAAACCAGGCAACAGGCCAGCCGCCCCGCTCCCGAACCAGCTGCGCATGCCCCCGCTCAAGCTCCTGCGACGCAGCCAGTTGACAGGGCGCCGGCGGCTCTGTCAGCCACCGATCAGGAACGCGCCCAGGCCGTAACGGCACCGGCCCAAGCACCCACGCCCGCGCCCGCGCCCGCCCAGGCGCCCGCACAACCCCCAGCACCCTCGCTGGCCTCTCGCCCCGCTACCGGTGGCGCCGATGTAGAGGTGATCCGGCGGGCTTGGCCCGAGATCCTCCAGACGCTGACCAAGATCAAGCGCAGCAGTTGGGCACTGGTGGGAGCAAACGCGCAGGTGGCGCAGTTCGACGGCCAACTTCTGACTCTGGCATTCAGCACTGACGGCCTTGCGAGCGCCTTCAGCCGCGCAGACCATGCCGAGAACCTACGCCAGGCCATCCACAAGACAATCGGCATCGACTGCCAGATCACTTCGTTCGTTGGCGGCAACAGCTCAGGTAGCTCTGAACCAAACCCAAAAGCACCTACTGACCCGGCGCCCGCTGTAGAGGTTGGCGCCTCTCCAGCTGTGTCGTCCGCTGTGGACAGCGCATGGGGACTTGCCCCTGCGACACAGATCCCTGCTGCCCCGGAAGCAGACAAAGCCGACCCGGCACCAGCACCAACAGCTCAACCAGCCCCAACGGCGCAACCAGCATCTACGGCACGAACACCAGGGGCACCGGCGACGTCGGGGCCGGTTCCTTCCGCGCCCGGCGCTCCGACCCAACCCGTTCCTGCTGCACAGGCTCCGGCCTCAGCAGCCGCCCCGGCATCGTCCACCGCAGCAGCCGCAACGGCACCGACGGACCCGGCCGCGGACTACTCTTATTCGGACGATGACTGGGGTCCCCCGCGGGACGAGGACGCTCCCCCGCTGGACGAAGAACCGCCCATGGATTGGGAGCCGCCGTCGTCCCCGGGCTTCACCGCGATGCCCACGGACACCTCTACCCCCAAGATCAAGCGCTCCATCCAGGCACCTGCGGGGAAGAAGTCCGAGGCCTCGGAAGATCCATGGTCCAGGGCTGTCGAGCAGGCGCCGGGCTCGTGGGTGGTCGGCACCGAGTCCAACGTCGGTTCCGCGGGCTCTGCGGTCCCTGGCGGCCAGGCCGCTTCATCCGCGCCGGCGACACCCAGTCCCGTCTATGAACCGGCCGCCGCCCAGATTCCAAACCAGCCGCAGGCTTCGGCACCGCCCGCGGCCACGGCACCAGCCACCGATTGGTCAACGACCTGGTCGGCGCCCCAGTCCACGGCCTCCGGCACAGGCACAGGCACAGGCACAGGCACAGGCACAGGCACAGGCACATCACCAGGCAGTACACCCCCGGCGGGCACATCGCCCGCCGGCACTTCACCGGCAGCAGCGACGCCCGGAGGCGAAACCGCGCACTCGGCCGTAGCACTCGCGCAACCCGCTCCGCCGGCCCCTGCCCAAGCGGCCCCGGCTCCGGCCCCTGCCCAACCCGCTCCGCCGGCCCCTGCCCAAACGGCCCCGGCCCCTGCGCAGCCCGCTCCCTCGGGAACCGGCAAGCAGAGCCTCTACCAACGGCTTTCGAACAGCCCCGAAGCCATGGCAGGCCGCGAGAAAGCACCGGCACGGACCGCCGTCGCGCCCGGCATCGTGGTGGAAGACATCCCGAGTGCCGACGACGAAACTATCGAGGAGTCGGGAGTCTTTGGACGCGCCGCCGTCGAGCGTATTCTGGGCGGAAAGCTACTGGAAGAACGGTCGCTGGACGGCATGCGCCGCTAATAAAGAGACGCCGTAACAGCACCCTGCGCCGGGCACGCACGGGGTCCGGCGGGGAACCTCTTGGAACCCCGCTTGAGAGCCCGCCGGCGCCCGCAAAAGGTGCCACCAAACCGCGACGCCGCCGAACAGCAGCGGCGTCCACACCAAACGAACGAGGACATTGTGTACGAAGGCGCAGTACAAGAGCTGATCGACGAACTCGGCCGGCTCCCCGGCGTCGGGCCGAAGTCGGCGCAGCGCCTGGCCTTCCACATCCTCGAGGCCGATCCCGAGGACATGAAGCGGCTGGTCGCGGCCATCACCACAGTCAAAGAACGGGTGAAGTTCTGCACTGTCTGCGGCAATGTCACCGAGCAGGAGCTGTGCAACATCTGCCGCGATCCGCGGCGCGACCCCTCCGTGATCTGCGTGGTGGAAGAATCCAAGGATGTCCTGGCCGTGGAACGCACCCGGTCCTTCCGCGGCCGCTACCACGTCCTCGGCGGCGCGATCAATCCGATCGCCGGTATCGGGCCCGAGCAGCTCCGTATCCGGGAACTCCTCACAAGGCTCAACGACGGCGCCATCCAGGAAATCATCATCGCGACCGACCCCAACCTTGAAGGCGAAGCGACGGCCACCTACCTGGCACGCATGCTGAAGTCGATCGGCATCACGGTCACCAGGCTTGCTTCCGGCCTCCCGGTGGGCGGAGACCTGGAGTACGCGGACGAAGTTACCCTCGGAAGGGCCTTCGAGGGCCGCCGCAACGCCCTCATGTAGGCAGCGCGCTTCCCGGAAAACCCCCGACGCCGTTGCGGACCCTTACGCAACCCGCCCGGCTTACGCGATCCGTGTGCCGCTGGCGAGCCGGCTTGCGGGCGTCCGCAGCGAACGCCAGCCGAGCCACATGAGCAGCCCCGTCAGGAGCAGTTGCAGGCCGAGTCCCAGCGGCCACAAGGGCGTCGTCTGCTCGAGGTACTGCGGCTGCGGCACGCCGTTGGCGCATAGGTAAGTGTGATCCGGGCCGGCGAGCGCAGACCTGGCACCCTGGCTGATGCCTTCGATCATCCCGACCGTGTAGAACCCGGTCCCGCTCCGGTCCGGATACGGAATCGCGTCGGCCACCACCACGTAGGGATTCAATGCGAGCATCCAAGCAACGCGTTCGGTCCGTACGGCCGGGTGCTCCACCAAGGGCCCCTCGCAGCTGTAGCCCGGCTGCGCTGGTTCAATCGGCTGCCCTTGTTGATCCGGCTGCACCGGCGCATACAGCACGGAACGGCTAGCGGGAGAGTTGGCCAACACCGTCCCTTGCGCCAGTTGCGCACCCAGTGCGAAGGAAATCAACGATCCAACCACCAATGCGGCGACGACCAAGTAGGTCACCACGATCGAGAACAAGGGCCGACCGGCAAGCGCCGAAATCCCCACTCCGATCCCGCAGACAACGGCCAGTTCCACGGCCAGCATCAGCAGGGAAACCACGACGTGCCCCGGGGTCAGCCCGCCTTGGAACATTCCGAACACAAGGAACGGAGAACTTGTCGCCAGGAAGGCGAGCGCCGCCAGCCACCCCGCGCAGAACTTGCCCCACAGGATCTGGCCCGGAGTCAGCAACGTGATCTGCAGGATGGCCAGTGTGCCTCCGGCCCGGTCTCCGTTGATGGCATTGGCGGACAGCGCGGGTGCCACAAGCAGGGCAAACAGGAGCACGAAAGCCAGCACGACCTCGAAGATCATCGACCCGGCCCCGTCCTGCGGCGACAGCGCCGACGGAGGCATTGTGGAACGACGCGCTTCCATGCTGGCGTTCCAGGCAAGCCAGGTCAGCCACGTCACTACCGCAATCAGAAAGAACCAGATGCCCAACATGATGTACCAGCCGCGCGAGCGCAACCGTTGTTTCATCTCAAGGACCACGACGTCGCGTATCCCGCCAAGATAGCCGACGACGGCGTTCCCGCCCCCCGTAATTCCCTGCGGTCCCGCCGGGCCTGGGACGGCTTCAGTCACGTTGCTCATCGCCTCTCCGTATCCAGGTTCATGTACGTCTCTTCCAGGGCGCCCGCGGCCGGGGCGAAAGAAACCACGCCGATGCCGGACCGGACGAGTTCGCCCAGGAGGGCGGCAGCGCCGTCGTCGTGCGTCAACAGCAAGGTGACCGACGAGCGGCGGCCCGCCTCTACACGGTATTCCAGCCCGAGTTCGCTGAGCTTTGCTGTGAGGGCCCCGTTGTCGAGGGCTGTGATTGCGTAGCGTCGGCCCTGCAGGGCCGCCTCCTCGAGGGTCTGCTGTTTCACGGTGCGGCCTTGGCTGACGAACACCGCTCCGTCGGCGATTTCATCGAGCTCGCTGAGCACGTGGGAGGAAACCACCACGGCTTTCCCTTCCGCGGCAAGGCGGCGCAGCAGGTTACGGAGTTCCACCCGGGATCCCGGGTCGAGGCCGGACGCAGGCTCGTCGAGCAAAAGCACGGAGGGGTCGTGGATGAGGGCCCTGGCCAGGCTGAGCCGTTGTTGCTGGCCCCTGGAAAGGACCCGGGCCGGCTGGTCGGCAAGCGTGTCCAGCCGGACAAGTTCGAGCAACCCGGAAACACGCTGGGCGATACCGGACTTGGGCAGACGGTAGAAGCGGGCCATCTGGACCAGGATTTCGCGCGCGGTCAAAGACTCCCATACCCCCAGGGTGTCCGGCATCCAGCCGATCCGAAGCCGGGCGGCCGCGCTGTCGTGCAGAGGATCGAGGCCGTCGATCCGGACGGTCCCGGAGTCGGGCCGCAGAAGCGAGGCAAGCATGAGAAGGAGCGTCGTTTTGCCGGCCCCGTTGGGCCCGATGAGCGCCGTGACTTTCCCGGCCGGAGCGTGGAAATCGATGTGCTCCACCGCGTGGACCGTACCGAAGCGGCGTGAGACGCCTTCCGCGGATACCCCGAGGGCGCCGCTGCCCGGGACTCTTGGACTTTCAGCTATCGACATGCTCTACTCACCTGTTTCCCCCAAACAGAACAAGTACGCTTCAATTCCCGTGAGCCCACATGCCCGCAGGCTGCGTATTTCTTGATCGTACGCCACGCGGAAACCATCCGGTGGCCACCCAAGGGCCGAGATTTGGTCACAATTCCCCCGGCCGCCGCGCCCGGCGATAAACTGGCCACATAAGCCACGTAGCCGTGCCGCCACCTGGCCACGCAACGTACGATTCCCAATTGATGCAGTGAGGGTGCGCGCATGAGTTTGCCCACTACCGATGTGAAAACCGAAGACCTGCCCGCGCAGACTGCCAAGACCAAGCAGCTGATCGTGCAGAAGTTCGGCGGCTCCTCGGTGTCCGATGCAGAAGGCATCAAGCGTGTTGCCCGCCGCGTGGTTGACGCACAAAAGGCCGGCAACGAGGTTGTCGTGGTGGTTTCCGCCATGGGAGACACCACGGACGAGCTCCTGGATCTCGCCGCCCAAGTCACCGATTCTGCTCCCGCGCGTGAGATGGACATGCTACTCTCCGCAGGCGAGCGCATCTCCATGGCCCTGCTCGCCATGGCCATCAACAAGTTCGGCGCCTCCGCCCAGTCGTTCACCGGCTCGCAGGCCGGCATGATCACGGACGGCATCCACGGCAAGGCCCGCATTATCGACGTCGACCCCCACCGCATCCGTACTGCCTTGGACAAGGGGCACATCGCTATCGTGGCCGGCTTCCAGGGCATGACCCGGAGCACCCGGGAGATCACGACCCTTGGCCGCGGCGGATCCGATACCACCGCCGTGGCGCTCGCCGCCGCGCTCGAAGCGGACGTCTGCGAAATCTACACGGACGTCGACGGCATCTACACGGCCGACCCGCGCGTGGTCTCCACTGCCACGAAGATCGACCGTATCTCCAGCGAGGAAATGCTGGAATTGGCAGCTTCCGGCGCCAAGATCCTGCACTTGCGTTGCGTGGAATACGCCCGCCGGTTCGGCGTGCCCCTGCACGTCCGGTCCTCATTCAGCCAGAACGAAGGCACCTGGGTCCTGCCCAGCGCCGATGACAAGATCACGATTCAAGAGGGAGTTGCCTTGGAGCAGCCAATCATCTCCGGTGTTGCACACGACCGTTCAGAAGCCAAGGTCACCGTGGTCGGCGTCCCGGACATTCCCGGCAAGGCCGCCGCCATTTTCCAGGTCATCGCCAAGGCACACTCGAACATCGACATGATCGTTCAGAACGTGTCCACCCACGGCACCGGCCGCACGGATATTTCCTTCACCCTGCCCATCGTGGAAGGCGCCGACGCCCTCACCGCACTCCGTGCGGCGCAGCCTGAAATCGGCTTCGAAAGCATCGAATACAACGAGAACGTCGGCAAGCTTTCCCTGATCGGTGCCGGCATGCGTTCGCACCCCGGCGTCTCCGCCACCTTCTTCAAAGCGCTCTCCGACGCCGGCATCAACATCAACATGATTTCCACCTCGGAGATCCGCATCTCCGTGGTCACGCACGCCGATCTGCTGGATGACGCCGTGCGCGCCATCCACAAGGCGTTCGAGCTCGACGGCGAAGCCGAGGCAACTGTCTATGGCGGCACCGGCCGCTAGCCGGACGCTAGCCGGCCGCCGCCGTCGGGCACCCGCCGTCGGGATCTGAAGTACTTAAACGTGAAAGAACCGGAGCTGATGCTCCGGTTCTTTTGCATTGCTGCGGCTTTGGAGCCGCTGAGCTGCTTCAGGTGCCTTCCTTGCGGATTCCGTAGTGGTGGCCCTGGTCGTCTGTTTCGACGACGAAATGCCCCAGTTCTTCTTCCGACGCCCTCTCGAAGTCGTCATGCTTGTGGACTACGGGCGTATCGATGTCACCCCGGGTTGCCGGGCCGAACCAGAAGCGCAGTCGATCTGTGACCTTCATGAAACTATCGAGTGCATGTCCCACAATTCCCACCTCCTTCCCCGCTGCGAGGTCCAGCCGTGCGGTTGGAGCTGAGTGGTTCCAGTGAGGCCAATTTTACGCCCGGAACCCGTAAAAGGCCCGGGTCGGCGCCGATCGCTGAGAGGCAGGAGCCTTTAGCGAAGGGACTTGTCGTCCGGGTTCCTGGGGACCACGTAGGTGCTGCCGTCGGGCCTGCGAATCGTCTCCCATTGCTGCGCTTCGGCCTGGCGCTGCGCGAGGAGGTGCTTGTTCTCCTCGGTCATTTCATGATCCAGGGAACTGCTGTGCGCCGGACCGAAAATCACCCGCAGCTTGCCGGTTGCACGCATGAATCTCTGGGTCATGGTCTCTTTGGCCACCTGGTCTACCCTCTCTCAAAGGATGTTGTGCTTTAAGAGTACACTAACAATTAGTGCACTAACTATCGACCGGTACGGCCGGTCGCCGACACGGAACGGAGCAAGCTATGGCTGCCGCGAGCACACCCATTGCCGCAGAAACCACTGCCTCGCCGGAAGACGACCTTTTGCTTGAGCGTCAATTGTGCTTCGCCCTGACGGTGGCGTCGCGGAGCGTCGTGGGGGTCTACAAGCCGGTGCTTGAAAAGATGGGGCTGACCCATCCGCAGTACCTCGTGATGCTCGCCCTGTGGGAACGCAGCCCCCGCACGCTCAAGGACATCAGCGAGGCACTCCTGCACGAGCCGGCCACCCTTTCACCCATCCTGCGTCGGCTCGAAGAAGCAGGATTCGTCACCCGCAACCGCATCCACGGAAACGAACGGGCCCTTGCCATTGCCTTGACCGAAGCCGGCGCCGCCCTCAGGCAACAGGCGACGTCCGTGCCGGGAACCATCATGGAGCGGCTCCAGCTCAGCCGGGCCGAAGTAGCGGAACTTCACCGGGCCATGACCGGGCTCATCGCGGCCACTCAACTCCCCGGTGCGGCCGCCGGGCGATAAACTGGCATAAATCAAGGAGAACCCATGCGCCTGCGAATAGTCCGGTCTGTGCTGGCCGTCCTCGCCCTCGCTGGTCTTGCTGCCTGCACGCCCGGCCCCGGGGGCGGTTCGCCCAGCAGCACGGCGCCTGGCAGCAGCACCTCGTCCTCGCCGTCGAGCAGCCCCTCCGGACTCCTCCCGGACGAGACCGAATCTCCCAAACCGGCCCCATCCATCACCCCGGGTACACCCACCTCTTCCGGCCATGGAGATGCCGAGCTTTCCATCATCGTCAAGCTCTCCCCTACTGCGGCCCCCGAGAGCTACACGCTCGTCTGCACCGGCGGCGTCTCCGCTGCGGAAAGCCACCACCCCACCGCAGCCGCAGCGTGCGCGGCCCTGAAAAAGAACCCGGCCCTGCTTACGCGCTCGCCACGCCCTAGCGACCAAGTCTGCAGCCAGCGCTACGGTGGCCCCCAGACGGCAACAGTCACCGGGGCGGTGGATGGCGTGGGCGTCGATTCCTCCTACAAACTCACTGACGGCTGCGAAATCGCCGCATGGGCCGCAGTCGCCGACATCCTGGGTTCCAGCGGTGCCGGAGCTTAACTACAGGCACCTCCCGCAAGAGAATTGGCTTGCGCTGGAGGCTGCCCACCACGCCCGCGTTGAGCGCTACGCCAAGCCATACTTGGCCCGGCGCTCCGCAGGCCAGAAGCACCCCGTGGAAGATTTCCTCTTCACCTACTACACCCAGAAGCCCGGCCAGCTGCTGCGGTGGCACCCGGGAGACGGCATCGTCCTCTCCGGCCCCAAAGCGGCGGAGCGGACCGGGTGGAAGTACTACAAAGCGCTCGACGACGGCGCGCTGGCGGCCGCGGGCCTGCCCGCCGGTACCGTTGCTGTCACCTTCGATCGCCGAAAGTTCGCGGCCGACCGCACCGAGGCCCTCCGTTTCGCCGGCATCATCCTCGGGGGAACCCTTGCGCGGCCTGCCCAGTTCGGTTGCTTCGGACTGCACGAGTGGGCCATGGTCTACCGCCAGGACAAGTTCGATCTTCGCCACGAGTACCTCAAGCTGCGGCTGGGCTCCGAAGGGACAGATACCGTGGTGGAAGACAACCGGATCCGCTGCTCGCACTTCGACGCCTTCCGCTTCTACACTCCGGACGCCGTCCCGCTCAACGAACTCGCCCCTACGCGGGACAACCAGCGCACCATGGAACAACCTGGCTGCCTCCACGCCAACATGGACCTCTACAAATGGGCATACAAACTGGCGCCGGCCCTGCCGAGCGAACTGGTGATGGACTGCTTCGAACTGTCATGGCGCATCCGGGCCATGGACATGCAGGCCTCGCCCTACGACCTTGAAGAGTGGGGATATCCGGCCATCAGGATCGAGACGCCGCAAGGCAAGGCCGAGTACGTTGAGTATCAGAGGGCATTCGCCGCCGAGGCCCAGGCGCTGCGTGCGCGGGTGCTCGACGAAGTGCGGCCGCTCCTGGAGATCCTGGCACAAACACCCTCTCGCGAAGGACAACGATGACTTCAAGCAATGGAAAGTACGACGTCGAACTCACCATCACGCTGACGGAGGCACCAGGCGCCGCGGACTATGAGTTCCTCCTGCTCGGCTCGGGCGGCGAAGTCTCCGAAGGCTCAACCCTTCCGGACCCGCGCGCGGCGCTTGCCGCCGTCGAGCAGTTCGGCGAAGAGATCTTCTTTCCGGTTCCCCGGCCGGACCGCATTTGCACCCAGCAATACGGCGGTCCCCAAGTGGCCGTGGTGACGGGCCGGTTCCGCGGTCGCGAGGTCAGCAGCCGCTTCAGCCGGACGGACGGCTGCGAGATCGCCCGTTGGCGAACCATGGCCGCACTCCTCGGCGGCGTAGCAGGATCCACGGGCGACATCTAGCCCAACGCCCGCTCACAAACAACCCCTCCCGAGCCGAACGCCCGCTCACAAACAACCCCTCCCGAGCCGAACGCCCGCTCACTTAATCTGCAACACGGTTCCGGCCGTTGGGCCACATACGTGAGCGGGCGTCCGCCGAAAGGGCCACATACCTGAGCGGGCGTCCGCCAAAAGGACCACATACGTGAGCGGGCGTCCGCCAAAAGGGCCACATACGTGAGCGGGCGTTCCGGGGAGATCACAAGAAAGCGGCCGGCGAGATATCCCGCCGGCCGCTGCCTTGCATATCTGTCAGACCATCACTGCCGCACTAAAGCGCGTTGTTCGACTGGTCTTCCCCGTCATTCTGCAGTTTGCCCTTGCCATGCTGGCCTTCCTGGTCGTCATTCGGCGCGACGGACACGCTGCCGTTTGCCGAGACCAGGACGGACACGAATGTCGGCGAGCTGGTGCCGGCAAAGGTGAGTCGGCCGATGTAGGAGCCCGGAGTCAGCTTGCTCCACGCGAAGGTGAGCTTCCCGGATTTGCCGTTCTTCATGTTGATCGGGTTGGGCGTGACCGTGGCGTTGCCTTGGTTTGCGCCCAGGATCGCGGCATCAACGCTGGCCTTGGTGGGCCGGTTGTTGGGGCTGGCATACAGGTTCGCGATGATCGTGTACGTCCCGGGTTCCGGGTTGTCGAGCGAGAGCGACTCACTGGCACTCGGCGTCGCAGCCGTGAACAACTGACCCGACGGCGACAGAACATACAGATCGAAATCGGCGGTGGGATCGGAGGAAATCACCGAGAATCTCGCGAACGTCGTTCCGGGGGCAACGGTGGCGGTCTTGACGAAGTTCGAGGCATCGTTCGCTACAGCCACGGGACCGGGAACAAGCTCCGCGGCCGAGGAATCAGCCTTGGATAGGCCGTCAACGGTCACAGCCGTGGGTGAGTCGGAACCGGAGACGATGTTGATGTCGGCCGATCCGCTTGCCTGTTGTGACGTGAAGGCGACGCTCTTGGATGCCAGTACTGACTGCGGGCGGACCGCAATCGGAGAGACCACCGACTTGTTGGCGCCTTCCCATTTCAACGATCCCATCGCGAAGGTACCCAGTGGCGCGCTCTTGTTCTCGAAGGTCACCGTGAAGGTCTTCTTCTGGCCGGCTTCTTTGAAGTTCAGCACGGACGGGGTCACCTTGACGTCAACGCCGGGAACATCGGCTGTCGCCCGGTACTGCCCCGGGGTCAGGGCGGTGACGGTGCGCGTGACCTCGATCTTGCCCGCGAGGTTACCGAGGGCGAACGAGGGGAGGTTCATATCGCGCGGCAGTGTCGCGCCAAGTCCCGGCTTGCCGAGATCGACGCCGGTGCCCTGGATGAACTTCAGGTAGTCCTCGGTTCCCGCGTCGTAGACCAGGCCCGGTTCCAGCACGCTTGCGGGGTTCATTTCGCCCGCGCCCGTAGCGAAGACGTCCCGGTTCTTGCTTCCGTTGGCCAGCTTGACGTCACTCGCCGTCGTCATCATGGCCGACTTGACCATCGCCGGTGACCAATCGGGATTCTTCGCCAGGATCAAGGCTCCGAAACCTGCAATGTGCGGGGATGCCATGGAAGTACCGGACATGAATCCGTACTCATCACCGTTGCTGCCGATCGGCGAAACACCTGCCAGTACAGCAACGCCGGGAGCCGAGACATCCGGCTTGAGGAGATCCGAATCGGTGGCGACGAGCGGGCCGCGGGAGGAGAATCCGGCGATCTGCGGCTGGGCCTCGAGCGGGAGCCCGGTGGTGTCGTGGTCAACCAGGGAAACGGTAATTCCCGGGTTCGCCGCGACCTTGTCCTTGATCGCCTGCGAGGCCGGAGGATTCACATGAACGGTCGGCACTGCGTGCTTGTCCGTGTCCAACGAGGAACTGGTGAGGTTCACGAGGACCATGCCCACGCCGCCTCCTCGGAGCACCTCGGCGCTCTTGGCGACGCGGTCAACCACCCCACGGTCACACACCACTACCTTGCCGGCGATTTTCGCCGGGTCCAGGGACCCTGGCGCACAGAGTGCTGCGTTGCCGGCACCTGAGGCAGCGTTTGCGGAGAGAACGACGCCGGCCCCGCTCACCTGGCGGTTCATGATGCTCGCTCCGCGGAACTTGGTGCCGTCGGAGAATTCGACGGTTCCCTGGAGCTCCTGGGAGAAGGTAGTAGCCGCAACCGTGGTCATCCAGGGTGCGCCGTGGTTGACGGTGCTGGCCTGCGGACCCGAGTTACCTGCCGACGCTGAGACAAAAATGCCGGCCGACGCGGCAGAGAGGAACGCCAGCGAGACCGGATCCGTGGTGGTGTCCGTAGCGCCGGAGATGGAGTAATTCAGGACATCCACGCCGTCGGCAACAGCCTGGTCAATGGCGGCGATGGCCGCGGAACTGTAGCAGCCGCCCGAATTGGGGTCGGTGTCTTCCCAGCAGACCTTGTAGATCGAGAGCTTGGCAGCTGGTGCCACGCCGCTCGTCTTGCCGAAGCTGCGGCCATCCACGAACGTTTCCACACCGGAGTCGCCTGCAGCGGTGCTGGCCGTGTGCGTGCCGTGGCTCACGACGTCGATGGGCGAGATCTGCTCCTTGGGTGCCCGTTGGGCTGGCGGAACCGTCTGGAGGAAGGCATCTGCGAAGTAGTGGGCTGCGAGGACTTTGGAATTGCAGGCAGTTCCGTCAAAGGCCGCCCCGGTGTCGGTACCCTTCTGGCACTCGCCTACGAAGGTATCTCCGTTGGCCTTCAGCATGGCGATCTTGCCGTCACTCGTGCGGTACGGGACGCCCACCTGGGGGTCTCCGACAAGCGGCTGGACGGGATCGCCGGCGAAGAACTTGCTTGTGGGCGTGTAGCCGGTGTCGATGACGCCGACCACGGTGCCCTTGCCGGCCTGGTCCTGGCCGCCGAACTGGGTATTCCAGACGCCGTTCGGTCCGCTGAGGTTGAGGAAATCGGTAGTGGAGTAGTCCGGAGCCGACTGCGTGTCCGGGGCCACGAGGAGAACATCGGGGTTCTTCGCGAGATTGACGGCCTGGTTCGCGGACAGGGTGGCGCTGAAGCCGTTGATGGCTGTGGTGTAGTCGCGATTGATGCTCACGCTCTGCTGCTTGGCCACGTCCTGCTGCTTCTGCTGCAAGTGGGCCTGGTACTGCTTCACTTCGGCCTTGCCGACGTCGAGCTTCTTGCCGGCTTGCGGCTTAGTGGGCACATAGCCGGGCGTTCCGCCGTCGTAAGTGGCCGCTGGCTTCTCTGCCAGCACCACCACGTAGCGGCCATCCTGATAAGACTTGGGGTCGACATTCCGGGCAACCCCCCCAGCCGTTGATCCGAAGACCGTTGAGCCGGAAGCGGGCGCAGCTTGGGCGGGTGTCAATGCCACCGAGGAGAGCAGAAACGGTAATCCGACGGCCAACGCCGCAGCTTTTCGAAGCCCCCCGCTCCCAATGAAGCTCTTTCCTTGTGAATTCACGAGTGATTGCACCTTTCCGGGCGATCGTGGCGGTTATGTCAAGATCAATCAACTAAGGAGGGGCACCGATTGACAGTTCTTGTAATCAGGTAAGTCCCAGCCGATTCATAGAGTACAGAGCGATAGCTGAATATGACATAGGACACATTTCACGTTTTTTGTCATGTCATTCGGCATCAGAATACATCCGCGCGCAGCAACGGGCACGCCCCCGTCGGAAGGGACGTGCCCGCTGTGCGGATATTCAGATATTGATGACGAAGGCGGGGTCGAAAAGAGCCTCAGGCGTGTTGGTACGTCAAGCAATCGGCCGCTTCGGCACCGGGGCCGATCCGGACATCGTGGGCCTCGCACATGAGGTTGTTGTTGTGGGTGCATTCCGAGCGCTGGCAGGCACCTACATGCGCCAGGACTTTGGGGAGTCCTCCCATGAGCGTCGTGTCAATGAAGGTGGCACAGGATGCGTGGTTCGCGGTTCCGCCGATCGTGATCCCGTACGCGGTGCAGCCATGGTGGTTGAATCCGCAGCTGCCAACGCTGCATGCGGACACTTCGGCGACGTGTTCGGTCATTGCTCCTCCTGTTGGGCGGGGAATTTCCTTGACAGCAATTCCAAGCTACTCCCGAATGCGCCCCTTTAACCCGGAGGATTAGCGCATTTGCGCGTACCCTATTGCGCTCCCTGCGGTATCAGCGCCCCGGGCCGCGCTAAGAATGGATCCCTCGCAACGCGTCGCTGATTTTGGCCCTTGTCGATGCATCCGGCGGGACGGATATACGGTTTTCCCGCGCAGCCCGGTCTGCCATGATCCTTTGGAAAACCATCCTCCCCAGGCCGGCAAAAACAGCGGCAAGGACCACGGGCAAAACCATCGACTTAGCGTTCTCGGCCATGCCGCAATCCTAGTGACGCAAACCACCCCCGGCCAGAGCCGCTGTCGTTCAGGGCCCCGCCGACGTCGGGCATTGAAAACCCCCGACGTCGGCGGGGCGCCGCCGCGAATTGGCGCGTACCTTTTGCCTGGTTGCCACCTCTTCACCGATCTCCCGCAAATAGGGTATGTAGCGATTTGGCCGGTAGAATGGGCATGCAAGCTCGCGGAGCGCCCCCCTTATTCCGTAAGACACTGCCGTTAAACACTGTTGCTGAACACTGTTTGGAGGCAGTTCCGGCGTGAGACGGCACCACTCCGCGGCAGCCTTTAACCAAGGTTTAACCAACGCTCACGCACAGGAGTTACCGGATGCCCCGGATCGTCGTCGACGTCATGCCCAAGCCCGAGATTCTGGACCCTCAGGGGAAAGCCATCGTGGGCGCACTGCCCCGCCTCGGCTTTACCAGCTTTAGCGCAGTCCGCCAGGGCAAGCGCTTCGAACTGACCGTCGACGGCGAGGTGACCGACGCCATCCTCGCCCAGGCCCGCGAAGCCGCCGAGACCCTGCTGTCCAACCCGGTGATCGAAGACGTCGTCAACGTCGAGGTCGTCGAGGCCTGACATGACTGAACTTCCCTTGATCGGCGGAGCCCCTGTGGCCGTCGAACCCCAATTGCTCGGGGCCAAGATCGGCGTCGTCACCTTCCCCGGCACCCTTGACGACCGCGACGCCGCCCGTGCGGTACGCCTCGCAGGCGGCACCGCCGTCGCGCTCTGGCATGCGGACACCCACCTCGCCGACGTGGACGCCGTCATCATCCCGGGCGGTTTCTCCTATGGCGACTACCTGCGCGCCGGGGCGATTTCCCGCTTCGCTCCGCTGATGTCCCGCATCATCGATGCTGCCAACAGCGACGCCAAGCTGCCTGTGTTGGGAATCTGCAACGGCTTCCAGATCCTGACCGAGTCGCACCTGCTCCCGGGCTCCATGATCAAGAATGACCACTTGAAGTTCTTGTGCCGCGACCAGGTACTACGCGTGGAGAACAACAAGACCTTCTGGACCTCGGATTACGAGGCCGGCGAGGAAATCACGGTTCCCCTGAAGAACCAGGATGGCCAGTACATCGCCGACGACAAGACCCTGGACGCCCTTGAGGCCGAGGGCCGCGTCGTGTTCCGCTACGTCGGCTGGAACCCGAACGGTTCACGCCGCGACATCGCCGGCATCAGCAACGCCGCCGGCAACGTGGTGGGCCTCATGCCGCACCCGGAGCACGCGGTGGAGCCAGGATTCGGCCCCGAGTCCAATGCCGGCACGGATGGCTTGGGCTTCTTCACCTCCGTCCTGAACAAAATCGTGGGAGGCGCACAGTGACTACCTCAGCTGAAACCGTCGGCAAGAAGTTCAACATCGACACCGTCGAGAACGCGGCCAAGACGCCGGACACCGAGCTCCCCTGGGCCGAACTCGGCCTCAAGCAGAACGAGTTCGACGAGGTCGTGAAGGTCCTGGGCCGCCGCCCCACCGGCGCCGAACTCGCCATGTACTCCGTCATGTGGAGCGAGCACTGCTCCTACAAGTCCTCGAAGAACCACCTGCGCCAGTTCGGCGAAAAGGTGACCGAAGAGATGAAGAAGGACATGCTCGTGGGCATCGGCGAAAACGCCGGCGTCACCAACTTGGGCGACGGCTGGGCCGTGACGTTCAAGATCGAGTCCCACAACTCGCCGTCGTTCGTGGAGCCCTACCAGGGTGCCGCAACCGGCATCGGAGGCATTGTCCGCGACATCATCTCCATGGGCGCCCGCCCCGTGGCCGTGATGGATCCGCTGCGTTTCGGCGCCATCGACCACCCGGACACGGCCCGCGTGATGCACGGTGCCGTTGCCGGCATCGGCGGCTACGGCAACTCGCTCGGCCTGCCGAACATCGGCGGAGAAATGGTCTTCGATTCCGTGTACCAGGGCAACCCGCTGGTCAACGCGCTGGCAGTCGGCGTCATGCGCCACGAAGACATCCGGTTGGCCAACGCCTCCGGCAAGGGCAACAAGGTAGTCCTCTTCGGTGCACGCACCGGCGGCGACGGCATCGGCGGCGCATCGGTGCTGGCCTCGGAGTCCTTCGACGACACCAAGCCCTCCAAGCGCCCCGCTGTCCAGGTAGGCGACCCCTTCGCCGAAAAGGTGCTCATCGAGTGCTGCCTGGAGCTGTTCAAGGGTTCGCTGGTTGAGGGTATCCAGGACCTCGGCGCGGCGGGCATCTCCTGCGCCACGTCCGAACTCGCTTCCAACGGCGACGGCGGCATGCAGGTTGAGCTGACCTCCGTGCTGCTCCGCGACCCCACGCTGACCCCGGGCGAAATCCTGATGTCCGAGTCGCAGGAACGCATGATGGCCGTTGTCACTCCGGAGAACGTCGCCGCGTTCGAAGCGGTCATGGACAAGTGGGCCGTGGAGTACTCCTGGCTTGGTGAAGTGACCGACACCGGACGCCTGATCATCACGTGGGAAGGCGAAGTCATTGTCGACGTCGACCCGCGCACCGTTGCCCACGACGGCCCGGTCTACGACCGCCCGTTTGCCCGACCCTCATGGCAGGATTCCGTCCAGGCCGATACCTTCACGGGCTCCGTGCAGGACGCCGGCCGCCCCTCCACCTCCGGGGAACTGGCCGCTGCCATCACCGAGCTCATTGCTTCACCGAACATGTGCAGCAAAGCCTGGATCACCAAGCAGTACGACCGCTACGTCGGCGGCAACACCGCCATGGCGTTCCCGGACGACGCCGGAGTGGTCCGCGTGGACGAGGAAACCGGCCTTGGCGTGGCCCTGGCCACCGACGCCAACGGCCGCTACACCTATCTCGACCCGTACCACGGCGCGCAGCTGGCACTTGCCGAGGCGTACCGCAACGTCGCCACCTCGGGCGCGGTCCCGATGGCCGTCAGCGACTGCCTGAACTTCGGTTCCCCCGAGGACCCGGACGTCATGTGGCAGCTGGCCGAGTCCATTCGAGGGCTGTCTGACGCGTGCATGGAGCTGGGCGTCCCGGTCACCGGTGGCAACGTCTCGTTGTACAACCAGACGGGTACCGTGCCGATCCACCCCTCCCCTGTGGTTGCAGTGCTGGGCAAGCTCGACGACGTCGCGCGCCGCACCCCGTCCGGCTGGAAGGAAGACGGCCAAGCCATCTACCTTCTGGGCACCACGGCTGCGGAACTGGACGGTTCGGAATGGTCCAACCTGCGTGGACACCTCGGTGGCTTGCCGCCGAAGGTTGACTTGGCCATCGAGCGCCAGCTGGGCGAAATCCTCATCAACGCTTCGCGCGACGGCATGATCGACGCCGCGCACGACCTCTCCGAGGGCGGCCTTGCCGCTGCTCTGGTGGAATCCGCACTGCGCTACGGCGTCGGAGCCCGGATTGCGTTGGACGAACTCGTCGAGCGCGACGGCGTGGACCTGTTCACGGCTTTGTTCTCCGAGTCCCAGGGCCGGGCCATCGTGTCCGTTCCGCGCTCCGAGGAAATACGCTTCAAGGACATGTGCACCGCCCGCGGCTTCGCCCACCTCCGGATCGGCGTCGTCGACGCTGCCGGCGGCAAGCTGGAGATCAACGGCGTGGACGAGCTCTCCTTGGACGCTCTCAGCGAAGCCCACGAGGCCACGCTGCCGAAGTACTTCGGCTAATCCAACGCGGGGCTCATCGATTGCTCCCCACCGGCTCCCAGCCTTCGCAAGCTCAGGCCGGGGCCCTCGCCGGCGTGGCCCCACGTAACTGCCGTTTTGAACCTTCAGAACGGCAGTTACGGAGCAATCGTTTTAAGAACGGGCCGGGCGCCAACCGGCTTGGATGAGTGCCGTCCGGATCTTCGCCACGGCCGACTTGGAGCTGTTCACCATGTGGCGCTTTGAAATCCGGACCTCCGTCCAGCCCAGCGCCTCATACCGTTCCGAGCGGCTAATGTCCCGCACAACTTGCGCTTCGTTGCCGTGGTTCTCTCCCTCGTACTCGATGCCGATCTTGTACTTCTTGTACGACAAGTCAGGCTGCAGGAACCTCCCGCCGTCCCTAGCCTCAATCGGCGCATTGAGTTCGGGTTCCGGTAAGCCCGCCCTCACGATGGCCAACCTGAGCAAGGATTCCTGCGGTGAATCGGAGCCCATCCGGATCAGTCGGAGCGCTTCCTTGGCTTTGCGCAGGCCGCGCTTGCCTTTGTGGCGATCGATCATCCGCTGGAGATCCGCGAGAGCACACAACGGCGTGTCTCGCGCTTCGAATTCAACCCGCGGCATCCGCACACAGCTGTCCCCCATCACCACCAATTCGTCCACGGTCAGCATCTCGGCCATGTCCAGCCAGGTGCGCTCCACGGTTGTGACAGGGAGGCCATCAACCGTCGTGAGCTCGTCCTCATAGAGCTTCATGCGGTGGACGACGACATGTGGACGGTTGAGATGGGCTGCGCCCTCCGGTCTAATCACGTGGAACATCTGTGTTGGCTCCTTCTGGCGACGTCGGGGCAGATCAAGGAGCTCTGCCGCTGTGAGGTGGGATGCGGCGCATCGCTCATTGACCTCAATGAAAGGGCGCACACGGACGCACAAGGGGAGCTCCGCCGTCGGGCTCTCCGAACGGATCCCCTTGCCGAGTCTCTTCAGAGAGCCGTGCCGCAGACGCCTGGGACTGACACCTTCCCGGGCCGCCTCGGCAATAGTGAACGGCCGCGTCTCGAGGCTCATTGGGAGGCGACGCGGGGTTTTCATGACCTCATCAGAGCAGAAAACGGCCTACCTCGCAGAAGTTATCCACAGCCTCCATCGATTGCTCCAGAACGGTCGTTTTGGGCCTTCAAAACGACGTTTGCTCAGCAATCGGTGTGAAAAAGGGTCAGTCTTCGCTGTGGAGGTCCCGGCGTCGGGCGCTCAGCAGCTCCAGTTCGGGGCGCGCGGCAACGAAGCGTTCGACGGCGTCGAGCACCTCCACGAGATGCGCCCGGTCTGCTGCCACCGCGCCCGCGCCGATGAGGGCACGGCGATGCTGGTCCAAGTGCCCGGTCTCGGCGGCAGAGACCTCGAAACGCCGTTTCAACTCGCCGATCACCGGCCGCACCAGGGAGCGTTTCTCCTTCAGGCTGTGCACCTCGCCGAGGAGGATGTCGAATTCGATCCACGCGATCCACATGCGCTCATCGTATCCAGTAGTGGCGCGCCCTCCCGCTTCGGAGCCCGCAGTGGCAAGATGAGGGCAGACCAAAGGAGCTCCATGGGCGCAGACGATCGTACGAACAAGGCCGGTAACGCAGTATCCCGCGGCGCCGATTCGGTGGAAAACGCCGTAGACGACGCAAGGGATTCACGGACCGTCCGGGCGGTGGCGCGGGCCGGCTTCGTCGCCGTAGGGCTGATACACATCCTGATCGGGGTTATCGCCTTGGGGATCGCTCTGGGCTCATCCGGCCAAGCCGACCAAAGCGGAGCGGTCAGCCAGATGGCCGCCACGCCTGGCGGGGTCGTCCTTTTGTGGGCGGGGCTGATCGCCTGCGGTGTCCTCGCCCTCTACATGGCGAGCGACGCCGTGATGGGATGGAGCGGGGGCAGCTCGAAGCCCTGGATGAACCGGCTCAAGGCAGTCGGGCAGGCCATCGTCTTCGCTGTGGCCGCGGTGACCTTCGGCAGTTTTGCGCTCAGCCATCCAAGCAACAGCAGCGAGAAATCACGTACGACCAGCGCAGACCTCATGTCCAGCGGTCCCGGCACCGTCCTCCTGGTGATCATCGGGGTGGCGCTCCTGGCGGCAGCCGGCACGTACGTCTTCCTGGGGATCACACGCAAGTACGAAAAGAACCTGAGGGGAAAGCCGTCCGGCGCCCTCGGAGATGCGTTTACGGTGCTGGGCGTGGTGGGCTACTGCGCGAAAGGGGTGGCCCTCGGCGCCGTCGGCCTGCTCATCCTGATCGCTACCGCGGCGCACGACCCCTCCCAGCAAGGGGGCCTCGATTCGGCGCTCAAGGCCTTCCTGAAACAACCATTTGGCGGATGGGTGCTGGGGTTCGTCAGCGTCGGACTCATGGCCTACGGCGTCTACTCCTTGTTCCGCTCCCGTTACCAGAGGATCTGACGGCGGCCCGCGTCAGTTGGCACGGGGCGCAGCTGGCAGAAACGCCCGACGGCGGCCCCCACCTAGGGTGGGAACCGCCGTCCGGCGCTTATTTAGCTTAGTCGTGCTACTTGGACGTGCCTTGCGACACGGATCCTTGAAGCTGGCGCTGGAAGATGATGTAGACGATCAACACCGGAACCACGGTGACGGTGACGGCTGCGAACAACGCGCCGAAGTCCACGGCATAACCCATCTGGCCGGCGAAGGCGGCCAGTCCTTGGGACAGCACACGCGGCCCGGCCGCGTTGATGGCCACCGGAATCAGGAACTGGTTCCACAGGCCCAGGAAGTTGAAAATGGCAACGGAGGCGAGTCCCGGCTTGGCCATCGGCAACATGACCTGGAAGAACGTCCGCCACTCCCCGGCCCCGTCCAAAGCAGCAGCCTCGGTGATTTCGTGGGGAAGCGACTTGAAGAAGGAGAACAGGAAGAAGACGGTGAACGGCAGCGCGAAGCCGACGTACACCAAGGTCAAGCCTGGCAGGGTGTTCAGGAGGCCGATCCTCTTCATGACGAAGAACAAAGGCACCATGGCGAGGAAGATCGGGAACGTGAGCCCGGCAAGCATGAGGTAGTAGATCGCTTTGCTGCCGAAGAAGACATAGCGCGCCAGGACGTAGGCGCACATGGCTCCGAGGACCATGACGATCACCAAGGCGGACCCTACGACGATCACAGAGTTGAGGAAGTAGCTCCCGATTCCGGCCTCGGTCCAGGCCCGGACGTAGTTGTCGAAGCGCCATTGCGAGGGCAAGGCGAACGGCGAGGCGAAGATCTCGCTGGACGTCTTGAAGGAAGACATGAAAGTCCACAACAAGGGCAGGATCACGATGAGCGACCAGATGGTCAGGGCCGCGTGCGAAACGGCGCCTACCACCTTGTCTCCCGTGGTCATGGCCGGTTTGCGCGCGTTGAAATGCAGCGCCTTCATTTCCTGGCTGGCAATTTTGGTAGACATTAGAGGGACACATCCTTGTCGCCGCCAGTGAGCCTGTTGACCAGGAACACGAGGCCGGAGAAGATCAGGGTGGCTACGGCGAGGACGACACCCATTGCGCTGGCCAGGCCGAACTGGCCCTTGGTGAATGCGGTGAAGAAGAGCTGCTGGGACATCACCAGGGTGGAGTTGTCCGGGCCGCCGCCGGAGTTCAGTGCGGCCATGTAGACGAAGGCGTCCAGTGCCAGGATGCCCATATAGATGTAGGCCGTCTGGATGTTGTCCCTGATCAGCGGGATGGTGATGGACACGGCGGTGCGGAAGCGTCCTGCTCCGTCGATCCGCGCCGCCTCAAACAGCTCCGCGGGGATGCCCTTGATGCCCGCCACGAACAACACCATGTAGAAGCCGATGAAGCCCCACACGATCACGAACATCGTGGCGATCATGGCGGTGTTCTTGTCCCCAAGCCAGGCGTAGGACTTGAACTGGTCGAGCCCCAAGGAGGTGAGGATGCCGTTCAGCAGGCCTCCGGAAGGATCGTAGATCTGGCCCCACATGATGCCGATGGCAATCGCCGGAATCGTGTAGGGGAAGAAGGAGACAACCCGGTAGAAGCTGGAGTTGCGCAAGCCCTTGATCTGGCCCTTGCTGCTGCCGCCCACGGTCACCAGGGTTGCCAGCACGAGGCTGAGGATGATGGTAATGATGGGGAGGAAGATGACCAGCAGGATGTTGTTCCCCATGGCCTTCATGAAGATGTCATCCGTGAAGAGCTTCCGGTAGTTCTCAAGTCCGATGAAGTTCTGGTCGGGTGAGAAACCGCTCCAGTCAGTCAGGGAGTAGCCGAACGCCTGGATGAAAGGCCAAATCACAAACAGGAGATAGATCGCCAGGGGCAGGCCCAGGAAGACCACGAAAAAACTGACCTTGTCGAACGTCAGGGGCTTGCGCCGCCTCTTGTAGACCGGTGGTGCGGTATCCGGAACGACGACGGCGGACGCACCGTCGCCGACCCGGAGTGTTTTTGCTTTCACTGAAGTCACTTCACTTCAATCTTCGTCACCGAGCTGTCGTTGCGGACCTTGTCGGTAATCTTCTGCAGGTCCGATGTCAGGGTGGCGACGTCGGACTTTCCATCGAGGAAGGTGTTCCACACAACCAACTGGTCCTTGTTCATCCCGTAGAGGTCAACGAAGTTCCACGTGAAGATGTTCGAGCCGGCATCGCTGAGCAGCTTGGTCTGGGAAACCAGGGCGGTAGACCCGAATCCATCGGCGGGAACTGTGTCCTTGACGATGGTGGGGGCCAGCTTGGTCTTGGCAAAGTTGGTGGCAGCATCCTTGGACAGCATGACACGCAGCAATTCCTTGCCGCCAGCAACATTTTTGCCCTGGGACGGAACAACGAATGGCTCTCCGGAAGCGCTGTGCATAGCCTCCCAAGGAAGTTTGGATCCCGAGGTCACGGTAGGAACGGGGACGCCGGTCATCTTGAATCCGGCCTTGGTCTGGTCCTTCATCTCGTTCTCTATCCACGAGCCGGACGGGTAGAACACGGCCTCCTGGGCGTTGCTCCACTGCGCCTGCGCTGCGGTGAACTGCGTACCCGAACCACCTGGCTTGAAGTGGCCCGCCTTGACGATCTTGTTCAGCGCGGTAAAGACGCTCTGGATGGCCGGGTGGGACCAGGCGTCCGGTTTCAGGTTTTCAAGGCCGAGGCGAACGTCGTTGCCGCCTTCCTTGATGGCGGAAGCGATCGCCATTTCCTGGTAGTACGTGGCGGCTTCCTTGCCCCAGACGAACAGGTATTTGCCTTTGGCCTTTGCCTGCTCGCCAAGGGTGTACATCTCATCCCAAGTCTTCGGCACGGTCCAACCGTTCTCCTTTAGGAATGAATCCGAGTACCACATGGCGTACACGGTCAGCACGTAGTTCAGGGCCGCCAGCTTGCCATTGAAAGTGCCCGGAGCGAGCACTCCGGCGTAGAGGGTGTCCTTGATGACCTTGCCCTCAAGGTTCTTGGCGTTGACCACGCTGGTAAGGTCTTCAAGCTGGGCCAGGATGGTGCTGAAGCCGATTGCCTTGGCACCGGAGTTGTCGATCAGGTCCGGCGGGTTGCCGCCGACGAATCGCGGCTGGAGTTCCTGCGCAATGTCCGTGGACGGGGAAATCTTGGCGGTGGAACCTGAATGTGCGTTCTCGAAGGCCTTGCCCGCGAAGTCGACGTAGTCGATTCCGTAGCCGCCCTTGAAAATCACTGCGTCAACGGTGGACTTGTCTGCCATACCGAACGGATTGGTATCTGAAACGGCGCCCGTAGGACCGGTGCTTCCTCCGCCGCCACCGGCCGCGCAGGAGGCCATCGAGCCGGCCAACGGCACAAGCACGGCCGCGGCAAGCGCGCCGCGAAGGAAACCGCGCCGTGCAAAGGACTGCTGCTGAACATTCATCCTAAAACCCTCCAGAGACTCGTAGTACCTCACGTTGACGGCGCCTCGGCCGGCAGTCGATCGGTCCGGGCACCGCCGCTGCGACGCGTGCCCCTCGTGTGACATACTTCACCACGAGTGATTGAAAAGCAATATTTGGGGGCAGTTTCAATCAACTTTTGTCAAAATGTGATCTGACGATCTTGCCCGTGCGGAGGGGTGATTTGGGTGGTTTAGGCCCGTAAATTCAAGGATTTTGCGCACTGGGCGATGGCCTCGCGCGCCCATTGCTGCTGTTGCTCGGTTCCTACCCGCTCAGCCCATTGTTCGGCGAGCTGGAACTCGACCATCGCCTCGGTGCGCCGCCCGTCGTCGTACATCGCCCAACCGAGGTTGTTGTGCAGGGAAACCATCCACCGTTTGGTGCGGGGATCCTCGACGGCGGAGGCGTATTCAAGCGCGCTGCGCGTCCATGATTCCTGGTGGCCGGAGTCCGCGATGGCCAGCATATGAAGTGCGTCAACGGCGAGGAAATCTTCGCCCAGGAGGTCTCCCATCTCGGCGGCCTGCTCAAAGAGCGGAACGGCCATGGCCGGGTGGCCGGCGGAGTTGAGCAGGCGGCCCCGTTCCAGGAGGATCCGCACCGCAACGGTCGGTTCCTCTTCGGCGTCGATCCCGTCCAGGAGCGCATCCGCTTCCTCGAAGCGGCCCTGCAGGCCGATGGCCCGGCCCAATTGGGTGGCGAGTTCGGCCCGTTCGAAGGCATCGTAGGCGGGATCCGTCATGGCTTCGCGGAAGCGGGCTTCCGACAACGCGGGGTCCTCAAAATTCCACAGCTCATCGAGGGTCTTTTGTTTCAGCATCTGGCTCCTCCTGATTGCTTTGCGGCTGGGAAGGTGCAGTCCACTGACAATCTAGCCGAAGCAGCCGACAGGGTCGGCGTGTCAGTCCTTGGCGAGCCGGGCCCAGCCCAGTTGCTCCTGCTGCTTGCGGCTCAGCGAGGAAACCACCAGGTCATAGGAGTCCTCCACCATGTCCCGGACCATGGAGTCAGGGAGGGCGCCGTCCAGGCGAACGCCGTTCCAGTGCGTCTTGTTCATGTGCCAGGCGCCGGTGATTTCCGGATGGGCCGAGCGAAGTTGCACGGCCAATGTGGGATCGCATTTGAGGCTTACCGCCAGGTTGTGGTCGTCCATGGCAGAGGCGGCGAACATCTTGCCTTCCTGCTTGGATCCACCGGACACGGCGGACCGGATTTTGAAAACCGACGTTTCCGGACCGAACGGAAAGTCTTCGTACGTCCCGGGGAAGCCGAGGCAGATTTGGCGGAGTGTGGCAGCGTCCATGTAGCGAGACTAGCGGAGTGCGACGATCAGCGGACCGACCGCCTCACGCAACGTCCAGGAAGTCCTCGAGGAGCACCACTTCCAGGCCGGCCGCGACCTGCGCCGCGCGGAAGGCTTCGAAGTCCGCCGCGAATTCCGGGCGGAAGTGCATCAGGACAATGTCGCCGGGCCGGAGGGAATTGCCGTACTGGTAATCCATGCGCCCGGCATTCGCCTTGGCCTCCCACGTGATGATGGCCTTCAAACCGGCGGCTGCCACGGCCTGCCGCATGGCCGTCGAATAGGCACCTCCGGGAGGCCTGAACAGGGTCGGCTTGCGGCCGTACTGCTGGACGGCGAAATCCTGCATGCCCGCGATGTCCTCAAGCTGCCGCTGGTAGCCCCATTGGGTCGTCATGTTGACGTTGTGGCTGACCGTGTGGTTTTCCACCAGACTCCCCTGCGCCATGAAGGCCTTGAAGAATGCAGGGTTGTCGCGGACCGTGTTGCTCGTCAGGAACAGGGTGGCCGGATAACCGTTCTCCTTGAGGAGCCGGACGCTTTCCGGTGACTTGACCAGCCCGTCGTCGATCGTGAGGAACACCACGGGATCTTTGGTGGGGATTCTGGTGATCACCGGAGCCAGCCCGCCTTGGATCGGCGGCAGCGTGAAGTCCGGCTCGAAGGGGTTCCGGAGCCGCCCGGGGCCCGCGGGGCTTGGTGGGGGGCTCATCGCTGTGCTTGCTGACGACGACGGCGAGGGGCCCGCAGTGCCGGGAGCCGCCGTCGGGCTCTCTGCGGACGGGTTTCCCGGTAGCGCGCATGCCCCCAGCCCGGCCACGAGGGAAGCCCCGAGGAAACCGAGCGCGGCGCGTCGGCTGGCGGTGGAGGGGTGTTCGTCACACATGGGGTTCCTTGGGTGTCGGAGGGGCAGTTGTCCCCGGAACATACCAGCGGCCGGTTAACAGAAAGCGACGCTAGATGCCGCTGCGCCAGCCCACCTGTGCCGGGCAAGCGTTCATCACCACGTCCAGGCCCGCAGCTTTGGCCCGCTCCGCTGCGTCCTCGTCAATGACTCCGAGCTGGAGCCACACGGCTTTCGCTCCCACGGCAATCGCTTCGTCCACTACCGCGCCGACGCGCGAGGAGTTCACGAAGCAATCGACGACGTCGATGGGCTGCTTCTCGAAGGGGACGTCGGCAAGGAATTTGTAGCCGGTTTCGCCGTGGACGTCATCACCTTTCTGGTTGATCGGGATGATCTCCATGCCCATCGTGTCACGGATATAAAGAGCTACCTCGAACGCCGAGCGCCACTCATTCGTGCTGAGTCCCACGATTGCCCAGCGACCCTTTGTTCGCATAAGCCGGTCAATGACTGCCGGATCGTTGACGTGTGTCATAACCCCAGCCTACTAGCGGGACAGCAGTCCAAAGAGCCAACGCAGCGACGTCCCGGCAGGCTCCAGGGACACGTCGTCCTTGGCGTTTGCGACTGGCTGAACGCCGTTCTGGAGGTCCTTCGCCGTCGGGGTCGATGGGATAGCAGTTTTGGGCTGCGGAATACCCTGCGAGTCGGTCTTTGGCTCGGTGTGCACTGCCTTCGGAGCTTCGGGCATTCCGCTTGGTTGGCGTGCCGGGGCGGGCGGCGCTAAAGGCTCGTGCGCCGCATTACCGGTACTGGCCGGAGCGGGAGGCGCCGGGTCCGCCGAAGGGCCTGCCACTGGAGGCGCGGCCGGCGGCAGATCGACGGGAGCCGGGTGCGTCATAACCTTCGGGGAGTCCTGGGGAGGGGCAGGAGGAACAAGCGACGGCGGAGCAGTGGTCCAAGCGGGCGCCCAGCCGGAGAGCAGTGTCTGCATGAATTCCGGGGTTCCCTTGCTGAATCCGCCGCTCGCGGCCGCAACGCCACCAACGCCCAGGCCCATGGCGGTCAGGACGGCGGCACCAACGACGACGGGGCGATGCTTGCGCAACTGACGCCGCTTGCCCAGTTCGTCGTGGGGAAGGGTCTCACCCACGGCCGCGCCGGACAGCATCGCCGGGAGTGCGGGCCCTGGGACCGGCGGCGGCATGGACCCAAACGATTCCAGTGCTTTCAACGAATCCGTGAGTTCGGGGGCGTCCGTGAGGCCAGCTTCAAGCATGAGCTCGAGGATGATCGCGTCGCGGTCAATGTCCTTGCAATCCCAACGCATCATGGGGCCACGTATTCCTTTACTACCGAGTGCTCGCGGAGTGCATTCAACGCCCGGCGCTGCAGTTGCTTGACTGCGCCTTGGCTTTTCCCCATGATTTCGGCTGCCTGGTCCACAGTCAGACCGGCAACAATGCGAAGCGTCAGGACTTCCCGCTGATCTTCCCGAAGGAGATCCAGCAGCGCCATCACTTCGGCTGGCGCCACACGGTCCATCGCTTCGGCTTCCGCCGAACTCGATTGGCGCGTGTCACGCTCAGGTTCAAACTCGTGGTGCTCGGGCGCCCTGCTTTGCCGACGGTGGTCATCCACCATCCGGGCATGGGCCACCGAGAATACGAAGGTCCGCAGGCCGCTGACGCCGCCAGTAATCGTCTCAACGCGCGGCAGGACGGCAAGAAAGACGTCCTGGGTGAGAGCTTCCGGATCCGAGACCCCCTTTGCTGTCAGGTAGCCGAGCACCTGGCCCGCGAAGGCCTGGTACACGGCGCTGAACAGCTCAGCCTCCCGGCCGCGGAGGGCAAGCAATGCTGCATCGGTCAAGGCGTCGGTCACTGAAACGTGGCTTTCGTCGGGGAGCGAATGTCCGGATCCAAGCGAGATCCTCGGTGCCGCCCAAACGCCGCAGGGCCGGGCAACCTCACCTAGCCTAACCGCAGCTCCCGCTATGCCCAAGGACCAGCCTTCGGTTCCGGAGGCTTGCCTCTCCCGGACTTTCTGCACATCCACGAAACCCCTTCAGACATGAAAGGCCGAGCTGAAACATGATGGGGGACAAATTTCAGCTCGGCCTTTCAAAGACGTAATCGTCGGGGCACCCCAAAGGGTTACGCGGATTCCAAAGTTTTTTCCCGACAAGGGTCCTTGCACCCAACAGCTGAACACCCTCATCACGTTTGTCCAGCTCAAGTCATCGATCGGAAACAGGAAGATACTGGGCGCCAAATAGCCGGAACGCACGACGGCGGGCCGCCCCTGAAAGGGCCGCCCGCCGTCGTCGTGATTCGGCTTTGGTGACTAGTCCTCGATGAGGTCGTGCACCACGATCGTCTGGTCCCGGTCCGGGCCGACGCCGATCGCGGAGAAGCGCGTGCCGGAGAGCTTCTCGAGGGCCAGCACGTATCGGCGGGCGTTCTCGGGGAGGTCTTCCAACGTCTTGGCGCCGGTGATGTCCTCGGTCCAGCCATCGAAGTACTCGAAGATCGGCACGGCGTGGTGGAACTCGGTCTGGGTCATGGGCATTTCGTCATGGCGAACGCCGTCGACGTCGTAGGCCACACAGACCGGGATCTGCTCGATGCCGGTCAGAACGTCCAGCTTCGTGACGAAGTAGTCCGTGAAGCCGTTGACGCGGGATGCGTGGCGGGCCAGGACCGCGTCGTACCAACCGCAGCGACGCGGGCGGCCAGTGTTGACGCCAAACTCGCCGCCGGTCTTCTGCAGGTACATGCCCATCTCGTCGAAGAGCTCCGTGGGGAACGGACCTGCGCCGACGCGGGTGGTGTAGGCCTTGATGATGCCGATGGAACGCGAGATCCGGGTGGGCCCGATGCCCGAGCCAACGGACGCGCCCCCGGCGGTCGGGTTGGAAGATGTCACGAACGGGTAGGTGCCGTGGTCCACGTCCAGGAACGTGGCCTGGCCGCCTTCCATGAGGACCACCTTGCCCTCGTCCAATGCGTTGTTGAGGACAAGTGTGCTGTCAATGACCAGCGGCCGCAGGCGTTCGGCGTAGGACAGGAAGTACTCCACGATCTCGTCCACCACCACGTTGCGGCGATTGTAGACCTTGACCAGGAGCTCGTTCTTTTGGCGCAGCGAGCCTTCCACCTTCTGGCGGAGGATCGATTCGTCAAAGACATCCTGGACGCGGATGCCCAGGCGGGCCACCTTGTCCATGTAGGCCGGTCCGATTCCCCGGCCTGTGGTGCCAATGGCTCGGCTGCCGAGGAAGCGCTCCGTGACCTTGTCCAACACCTGGTGGTACGGCGCTACGAGGTGGGCATTGGCCGAGACGCGCAAACGGGACGTGTCCGCGCCGCGGGCTTCCAGGCCGTCGATCTCCTGGAACAGCGCCTCAAGGTTCACCACGCAGCCGTTGCCGATGATCGGAATCGCGTTGGGGCTCAGAATGCCGGCAGGAAGGAGCTTGAGCTCATACTTCTCACCGCCCACCACAACGGTGTGCCCGGCGTTGTTGCCGCCGTTGGGCTTGACCACGTAGTCAACGCGGCCACCGAGCAGGTCGGTTGCTTTGCCTTTGCCTTCGTCGCCCCATTGGGCTCCGACGATCACGATAGCTGGCATGGGATCCTCCCCCATTCTTTCGGGCCGGTCCTGGCGGGATCACCAAGGCTCAGCGCCGTTCATGAGAACGCCCCGAATCTTTTCGGTCCTGCCCGCAGACTTTCGCAAAAGTTCACCGGCGGGATCAGCAAGAGTTCCGGGGCTCTTACCAGCCAAGTTTAGCCGATGCGGCTCTTGGACCTGTTGCCACACGGCCGGAGGGCGAAATGAAGACAAGGAGGGAGCACTCGAAGTCCCTGTTAGCAGAATGTGAACTCTTCCCAAACAGTCCGCATTGTGCCGCCAAATCGCCCGCCGGGCCCCGGACGACCGGCTACATTCTTTGTGAATCCCCACCCACACCTTTCCGTGAATTTGAAGGGAAATCCATGAATTTTCGCAACAAGCGTCTTTTGTCAACGGCAGGAGTGAGCGCTCTCGCGGCGTCCACGATCGCTGCCGGTCTGATCGGGTTCGGCATGACGCCGGCCTCGGCCAAGGGCCACGACGACGGGACAAGCACGCCCATCAAGCACGTCGTCGTAATTTTCGGAGAGAACGTCTCCTTCGACCACTACTTCGCGACATACCCGCAGGCCGCCAACACGGCCGGCGAAACCCAGCAAGGCAGCGGCACAGCGGCTCCCGCGTTCACGGCAGCCAAGAACACCCCCAAGAACATCGCCACCCTCGCCAACGACAAGCTGTTGGCACCGAACAATCCCAACTCGGTCCAGCCCCAGCGGCTGACGCCCGGCCAGGCAATCACGTGCGACCAGGACCACGAATACACCGCGGAGCAGAAGGCCTACAACAGTGGCCTGATGAACAAGTTCGTCGAAAACACGAGCATGGATACCTGTTCGGGTGGCCAGTTCGGCCGTCCCGGTCTCACCATGGACTACTACGACGGCAATACCGTGACCGGGATCTGGAACTACGCCCAGAACTTCGCCATGAGCGACTCACACTTCAGCACCGTGTTCGGCCCGTCCAGCCCTGGCGCGCTCAACCTCGTGTCCGGCCAGACCCACGGTGTCACCGAGTTCACTGCCGCCGGGCAGCCGGTCAAACCCGCAAGCAGCGACTACACGGTCAAGTTCCCTGACGCCAACGGCGTGGGCACCATGACGGAAGACCCTGATCCGGTCTACGACGACTGCTCCAACAAGAGCCACGCGAGCAAGAACAACCTTGCCGGAATGCAGGGCAAGAACATCGGCGACCTGCTCAACGACAAGGGCGTCAGCTGGGGCTGGTTCCAGGGCGGCTTCGCCCCGACGACGCCGGCCACGGACACCACTCCGGCAGCGTGCATGACCACCCACACCAACATTGCCGGTGCCACGGTAACGGACTACAACCCGCACCACCAGCCGTTCCAGTACTACAAGTCAACGTCCAACCCGCACCACCTTGCTCCGGCCAGCGTGGACGAGATCGGACACAACGGTCAGGCCAACCACCAGTACGACACCACGGACTTCGCCAAGGTGGTCAACTCGGACAACATGCCTGCCGTCTCCTTCCTGAAGGCCGGAAACTACCAGGACGGCCACGCGGGCTACTCCGATCCCCTGGACGAGCAGAAGTTCATCACCCAGCAGGTGAACGCCATCCAGAACTCGAAGAACTGGGAAAACACTGCCATCGTCCTCGCCTACGATGACTCGGACGGCTGGTACGACCACGTCGCTGCCGGTGTGAAGAACTCGTCGAACACCACTGACGACGCCGCGTGGTGCCTCAACGCCTACAACAAGGGTGTGCCGATGGCCGGAGGCTATGCCGACCGTTGCGGCCCCGGCCCCCGCCAGCCGCTCGTCGTGATCTCCCCCTTCGCCAAGAAGAACTTCGTGGACCACACCCAGACGGACCAGTCATCCATCCTTCGCTTCATCGAGGACAACTGGCACACCGGCCAGATCGGCGACTCCTCGGCGGACGCCAAGGCCGGCTCCATCAACGCGATGTTCAACTTCGACAACGGGCGGGACGTGAAGCTCATCCTCAACGAATCGAACGGCACCGTGGTTTCCAAGACCAAGGAAAGCGACGACCAGAACGAGAACCAGCAGTAGCAGGCGCTTGTCGAAACGGCACCGTCCCGAATCCATCGGGACGGTGCCGTTTCCGTTAAAGCACGGCTTCCGTTAAGGCACGGCTTCCGTTAAAGCAGGGCCGCTTCAGGCCCGAATCCGGCTCCCGCCGTCGAGAGACCCAACACAGAAGTCCCGATTCACCCCACAGCTCACCGCCGTTCCGGTAGAGTTAACCAGCCCCCAACACTGCACCCAATCCGACCGGTCGCGGCAAACCGCTCCCGGCCGGATAAGTGCGCCTCGCTACACGTAGGAGACCCAAGCCCATATGCAAGACCTGGCGACTGAAACACCCGAAGTGCAGCTCTGGAACCGACGTTTCGAACCCCACATCGCCGAGGTCACGGGGCTTTGCGATTCCCTCAAAGAACAGAAGCCTGGTAGCGAAGTCCTCTACGTAGACCCTGCCCACAGCGTTGACGAGTGCCGCATCATCAGCCTTTTCTCCAACACCCGCACCACTGAGGGCTCGGGCTTCATCGTCGCGGGCGACGCGGATGCCACCGCCCGCATGGTGGGCATGCAGTGGCAGTTGGGCCTGCGTCCGGAACTCATGATGCCGTGGAACGTTTACCCGTGGATCGAGCCCGACAGCGAGCCGGGCAAGCTGACTCCCGCCAACATCACCGAAGGCCTCAAGCCGCTCCTGCGCCTCCTCGCGATCGTGCCGCGCACCTCCGTGCTGGTAGCCCACGGCAATGAAGCCCATCGTTTGGCGGACCAGCTCATGAAATCCGCGCCACAGAGCATCCACCGCCGCGGCTTCAAGACGTTCAAGGTCCGCTCGCTGGGTGGACGCTCGTTCGCCGGCTCCCCCACGCGCCAGCAGGAGTACCTGGACCTCATCCATGGCGCCTACGCCGAGGCCATGGCCCGGACCGGGCTCACCCCGGTCTCCTAGGACCCACCAAGCCCAACTGACTCGCATTTGTTGTCGTTCTGACGCCTCATAACGACAACAAATGCGAGCTAGTTGGGTGGGAAAGCGCGACGGCGGCCGCCCCACCTGAGTGGGACGGCCGCCGTCGGCGTTTAACCCAGTTGTCCTAGCCTTCGATCGCTGCCTTCGCGGCGGGGTCGGAGTCGTTCAGGAACTTCTCGATCCGCTCCGGTTCCTCAGCTTCGCCGATGGCGGCGGATGCCCGGCCGAGAGAGTACAGAGCGCGCAGGAATCCCCTGTTGGGCTCGTGCTCCCATGGGATGGGCCCGACGCCGCGCCAACCGTTGCGGCGCAGCGAATCCAGTCCCCGGTGGTAACCCACGCGGGAATACGCGTAGGAGTCGATGGTCCGGCCCTCGGCCCAGGCTTCCTCGGCCAGGATCGCCCACAGCAACGAAGACGTGGGGTATTTGGCCACGAGGTCCAGGGCCTCCTGCCCCAAGGCAAGGTGCTGGTACACCTCGGTCTCGGCGGGCAGGAGCGTCGGCTCCGGGCCCATCAGGTTCTTGCGGAATTCGTCGGACATTAGAAGGTCTTGCCTACCGAGCCGAGCTGCTTTGCGGCTTCCACGACGCGGGCAGCCATGCCGGCCTCTGCGGAGGCTCCCCAGACGCGGGGGTCGTAGGCCTTCTTGTTGCCCATTTCGCCGTCGACCTTCAGGACGCCGTCGTAGTTCGAGAACATGTGTCCGGCAACCGGGCGGGTGAACGCGTACTGGGTGTCGGTGTCGATGTTCATCTTGATGACGCCGTAGGAAACGGCATCCGCGATTTCCTGCTCGGTGGAGCCGGAGCCGCCGTGGAAGACGAGGTCGAACGGGTTGGACTTGCCGATCTTGGCGCCGACCTCAGCCTGGATCTGCTTGAGCAGTTCGGGGCGCAGCTTGACGTTGCCCGGCTTGTACACACCGTGGACGTTGCCGAAGGTCAGGGCGGTCAGGTAGCGGCCGTTCTCGCCGGCGCCGAGTGCCTCGATGGTGGCGAGGGCGTCTTCGGTGGTGGTGTAGAGCTTCTCGTTGATCTCGTTCTCGACGCCGTCTTCCTCGCCGCCGACCGTGCCGATTTCAACTTCGAGGATGATATTGGCGGCGGCTGCGCGTTCCAGGAGTTCGCGGCCGATGCGCAGGTTGTCTTCCAACGTCTCGTGCGAGCCGTCCCACATGTGCGAGTTGAAGATCGGGTCCTTGCCGGCCTTGACGGCTTCCTCGGAAGCAGCCAGCAGCGGCAGGACGAAATCAGCCAGCTTGTCCTGCGGGCAGTGGTCCGTGTGCAGGGCGATGTTCACGTTGTAGTTCTTCGCGACCTCGCGGGCGAACGCCGCGAAGCCCAAGGAGCCGGCAACCATGTCCTTGACGGATGCGCCGGACCAGTAAGCAGCGCCACCGGTGGAGACCTGGATGATGCCGTCCGACTCGGCCTCGGCAAAGCCGCGGATGGCGGCGTTCAGGGTCTGCGACGAGGTGACGTTCACTGCCGGGAACGCGTATCCACCGGCCTTCGCGCGGTCGATCATCTCGGAGTAAATCTCTGGGGTTGCGATGGGCATGCTGACTCCTATGCTGATTTCGTCTGTGGGTTTTGTTGACCCTGGAGTAGACCTATACGGCTAGGCACCATCCTAGCGACTTCGAATCCGGCACCGTGTTTCCGGTCACGGAGACGGGTAACACTTGCGGACCTTGAGCTCAGAAGGCATTCGGCGCTACGTCTTTGGAACTTCAGGTGCGGGATCAGCCAATGTTTTCTTCGTGGTTGAGTCTTGCGATTGCGGTCGACAAGGCCGTGGCGAATCCGCACCAGAGTGCGTAAGGGGCAAGAGCCACACCGGCGCTGCGGTTCAGCTTGTACGTTCGCCGCACCAAGTCGGCGCTGCTCGCTGTCAGCATGGCACACTCCGCGGCAGCCAGCCAGGGCCGTCGGGCACGCCAGAAGAGCCAACTCCAGGAGGCATTGAGCACGAGGTTCACCGCAAAGGCCCCTCGGTAGGCGGTTGACTCCTCGCGCCGGGCTTTGCTGCCCGGGGCGCCGGGCGCGTCGCCGCTGGCTAACGCCCCCGCTGAACTCACTGCGAGATCGGCGTAGATCGCCGTCCACACCAAGGGAAAGGCGATGGCCGGGGGCTGCCAGCTTGGTTTGCGCAACTGCCGGTACCAGCTGCCCTCCGGATCGGCCGCCACCGAGCCGGCCGCAGCCGTGGCTACAGTGGACGCAGCGGTCAACGCCAGTGGGATGAGTTTCATCAAGGCTCCTTTGGCTCCGCTGAAGTCCCTGCCGTACGCGAGCAGACCCATATGCCCGATTGTACGGCGAAGCGCTGCCAACGGCTCGGGCTACCGAGCGGCCGGCAGGACGCTGCCGATCCGAAAAGAAGGAACCCCGCGTCAGCAGACGCGCTGGCCGAAGTTGTGCCTGCGGATCCAGGCGTGCATCGCGATTGCCGCAGCCGACGCCGCGTTCATGGACCGGGTGGAACCGTACTGTTCGATCGACAGCGTGGCGACGGCGGCGTCGTGCACTTCGGGAGTCAGGCCGGGGCCCTCCTGCCCGAACACGAGCACACAGTTGCGCGGAAGGTCGTAGGTTTCCAGCGGCACGGAATCGGGGAAGATGTCGATGCCGATAATGGCCAGCCCTTCCCCCTGCGCCCACTCCACGAAATCCTCCACGGTGGGGTGGTGGCGGACGTGCTGGTAGCGGTCGGTGACCATGGCCCCGCGACGGTTCCACCGGCGTCGTCCGATGATGTGGACCTCCTTGGCGAGGAACGCATTGGCCGTGCGAACCACCGTGCCGATGTTCAAGTCGTGCTGCCAGTTCTCAATGGCAATGTGGAAATCGTGCCGGTGCGCATCCAGGTCCGCGACGATCGCTTCGTGCTTCCAGTACCGGTACTTGTCCACGACGTTGCGGCGGTCGCCATCCGCCAGCAGGTCCGGGTCCCAATGCCCGCCTTCCGGCCAGTCGCCTTCCCACGGCCCGACGCCGACCTCCGGTTTCGCTTCGGACTCCCCCTCGGTGGAGGAGACGAACGACGAGACAGCAGTGGCGTCGGTAGGGGCAGGGTACTGGGGCCGGTCAGTCACTCTTCAACACTAGCCCGGGCCACCGTAACGCAGGACACCCGGGTGTCTCCCGGACCGAAAGATGAAAGACTTGGGACGAGAAGCAGCCAATACGCGGAGGAAAAGCATGGAGAACGCAACCGAGGCCCCGACAAGCTCAGCCATTTACCGCAACGGACACGAAATCGAATGCTGGCTCACGGATATGGACGGCGTCCTCGTCCACGAAAACCAGGCGGTTCCCGGGGCGGCTGAGCTGATCCAGCGCTGGGTGGACACCTCCAAGCGATTCCTCGTCCTCACCAACAACTCCATCTTCACCCCGCGGGACCTGGCGGCGCGGCTGAGCTCTTCCGGCCTGGAAATCCCGGAGGAGAACATCTGGACATCAGCCCTGGCCACGGCGCAGTTCCTCAAGGACCAGGTGCGGGGCTCGGAGTCCGGGAACCGGGCCTACACCATCGGCGAGGCAGGACTCACGACGGCGCTGCACGAGGCCGGGTTCATCCTCACCGACCAGAACCCGGACTTCGTTGTGCTCGGCGAAACCCGCACCTACTCCTTCGAAGCGATCACGATGGCCATCCGGCTGATCCTCGCCGGGGCGCGCTTCATCGCCACCAACCCGGATGCCACCGGCCCCTCGAAGGACGGCCCGATGCCCGCCACCGGCGCCATTGCCGCGCTCATCTCCAAGGCGACCGGCCGCGAACCATACATTGTGGGCAAGCCGAACCCCATGATGTTCCGTTCCGCGATGAACCAGATCGACGCCCACTCGGAAACCACGGCAATGATCGGTGACCGCATGGATACCGACATCATCGCGGGCATGGAAGCCGGGCTGCACACCGTCCTGGTGCTCAGCGGCATCACCCAGCGCGAGGACATCGCGGCCTTCCCGTTCCGGCCGAACCAGGTCCTGAACTCGGTAGCTGATCTCAAAAGCCAGATCTAAGAAGAAGGGCTGCTGCCATGGCTGTGCTGAACCTCCGTTCCCTGGCCGGTGGCCGTATTCTGAGGGGCAGCCAGCCGTTTGGCATGGACTTCGCGGCGACGGCCGCCTTCCTGGAACGTCATGGCATCCAGGCGGTTGTGGATCTTCGAAGCGAATTTGAACGCGCCATTGTGCCTTGGCAACTGGCCAACGGCTCAATGTCCAAGGCTCCAGTGGAGCTCGTGGAGAACCCCCTCGATCCGCGTACCGCTTCCGAGGGGCTTCAGTCGATCCACACAGCCGAAGACCTTGGCGAGCTCTATCTCGGCTGGGTGCGAGCCCGCCCGGATTGGGTGGCCGAATCGCTGCGTCCCGCGGCCCAAGGCAAGCGGACCCTCATCCATTGCTCGCTCGGAAAGGACCGCACCGGCGTCGTGGCCGCTCTGGCTCTCCTCGCGACGGGCGCTGACCACGCGGCTGTCGTGGCGGACTACGCCGCAAGCACCGCTGCCCTCCCCGCGATGCTGGAAACCATGTCAGCAGCATGGCGGCTGGCTGTCCCCGAGGTTCCGGAGGAGGCATTCAGTCCCTCGCTCATGCTGCTGCAATCCCCCGAAGCTGCGATGGAGTACTTCCTGGACCGTTTCGGGCAGGAGTTCGGCAGCGCGGGGGATTACTTGCGCGACGCCGGGCTCAGTGGTTCCGAGCTGGATGGATTGCGGCTCAGGTAGCGGCGTTCTTTCTTTAGGAACCGCTCAGTAGAACACCACCCGCGAGCCTGCGCGGGGCAGCGGAAAGAGCTCGTTCTCCAGGTCCTCGATGATCGGATTGTAGATAAAGGGATTCCACTGGGGGCTCGCGTGGGCGGGGCGGGCGCCGTCGGTCCTGCGGCCCGTGGACGCGATGTTGAGGGGAAATGTCTTGGCCCACGCTGCCCGGGCCGTTCCGTAGTTCACGGTGTCGTCATTCGGGTTTCCGATAAAGGCCACGCGGGTGTCCCCCAGCCTGTCGACAAAGCGCGTGCCGTCGAAGTGGTAGATGTAGTCCGATTCGCTTTGGATCAGCACGCTCGACGGCGCGATCGGCGAGAGCTGCTCCAGGGTCTGGTTCCAGATCTGCCCCCACGTGCGTTCATGCTTGTTCACCACACGCTCCCCCAGTTCGTAACCGCCGCGGAGGACCGACGGAACCTGGAAGCCGCTCTCGTACAAGAACACCACGCCGTCGAACCAGCTTTGGTCGAGGATGTCGTACTTACTGAACGGCGAAGAATCCAACAGGATCAGCTTGACGCTGACGCCGTTCCTTTCGCGCAGGAGCGCCGCCACTTCGGTGGCCAACATCCCGCCGAAACTGTGGCCGTAGAAATAGAGGGTGTTCAGCTTCCGCGCATTGATGTAGGCGAGCACGGCGTCCACAACCTCGGTGACTTCCAACCCCAGGTTGGAATATCCGACGGCGGCCATCTGGCCCCGCTGCCGCAGCGAACCGCGTATCGAGTTGAGGATCCATTGGGCCTCTTCCCAGCTGGTCTTGTAGCCGGGAAAGAGAATCCAACCCGAGTTGGGGTAGTACGACTCTGCGAAATCGTCCCCCACCGGAAGGATCTTGGTGGTGCGACGTTCAGCCTGGACCTGGCGGGTGAACAGCATGTCCGCTGCGAGGGCCGTGGAAGCACCCGCTCCAATCAGGAAGGAGCGACGCGAGAAACTCTTCAGCTCGGCGGCTTGGCGGAGCACCCGGGCGAGGGAGCCCGGGTCCTGCCAGCGTTGCTGCTTCCGGGGAAATTTTCCCGCCCGATAGTTCACGCAGCCAGCTTAGGCTTTTCGGCCGCCGGGCACACGGGCCCGTTCAGCCCCGCCTAGCGCGGGAAGCTTAGTCGAGTCCCAGCTCGTCCTTGCCGAAGGCGAAGAGGTACGGCACGCCGGTTTCGGCTTCGATCTTCTCCTTGGCGCCAGTGTTGCGGTCCACGATGACGGCCACCGCCACCACGTTGCCGCCGGCCTTGCGGACGCCTTCGACGGCGGTCAGTGCCGAGCCGCCGGTGGTGGAGGTGTCCTCGAGAACCACGACGTTGCGGCCCTCCACCGAGGGACCTTCCACCTGGCGGCCCATGCCGTAGGACTTCTGCGCCTTGCGCACAACGAAGGCATCCACGGCGCGGCCGGCGTCTGCGGCGGCGTGCATCACAGCGGTAGCGACCGGGTCCGCCCCCATGGTCAGGCCACCGGCGCACTCAACGGCGATTCCGGCGTCGTCGATCATGGACAGCATGACCTGGCCAACCAGCTTCGAAGCCTCGTGGTGGAGGGTGATGCGCCGCAGGTCGATGTAGTAGTCCGCCTCGGCACCGCTGGAAAGGATCACCTTGCCGCGGACGACCGCCAGTTCTTTGATCAATTCAAGGAGGCGGGCACGGGCGGCGGCAGTGGCGGTGGCAGCATCAGAGGCGACAGTCATGGTGCCTATTCTACGTAAAGCCGTTGGACGCGAGGGAATGGGCGGCGTCATGGAAAGTCCGCGGTGCGCCCGCGTCACTGGCCGTAACCTGTGAAATATCTGCGCAGCAGACGGTGTTCCCGCACATATGACAACAATCGGAATCATCGGTGCAGGACACATTGGCAGCCAAATCGCCCGCAAGGCGGTCGAACTCGGCTATGACGTAGTGATCAGCAACTCGCGGGGACCGGAGACCCTGGCGGGACTGGTGGCGGAGCTTGGCACTCGTGCCCGGGCCGCAACGCCGGCCGAGGCAGCGGCGGCAGGCGATTTCGTCGTCGTGACTGTTCCCCTCAAGAGCTACCAGGACATTCCCGTGGAGCCGCTCGCCGGCAAGATTGTGATCGACACGAACAACTACTACTGGGAGCGGGACGGCCGCATCCCGGAGGTCGACAAGGGCGAGGCCACCACGTCGGGCCTGCTGCAGAAGCACTTGCCCACGTCCAAGGTGGCCAAGGGTTTCAACCACATCATGGCGAAGGAGATCGGCACCGACGGCACCCCTGCGGGCTCCGAGAACCGCCGCGCGCTGGCCACCGCCAGCGACTACCCCGAGGCCGCCGAACTCGTAGCGAAGCTCTACGACGAGTTCGGCTTCGACACTGTCAACATCGGACCGCTCGACGAGAGCTGGCGCGTGGAGCGTGACCGCCCGGCCTACGTGATCCGGCAGAACGCCGCCGAACTCAAGGAGAACCTGGCCAAGGCAACTCGCACCATCTAGGAACCTCCAAACAACACAGCAGCCGCTTGCCTCGGAAAGGCAAGCGGCTGCTGCTGTGTTTAATGGTCGAGGAGCGTTTAATGGTCGAGGAGCGGCCCGGTCAAGTTGCCGAAGCGGGATCGACGACGGCGAACCCCGCCAACGCTGCTGCCTTGCGGACATACGCCAGGTTCGACGCGGTCCGTTCCTCCAACGGAAGCTCGGTGGAAAAGTCCTCCAGCGTCACCCAGGAGTCGTAGCCGACCTCTGCGAGCGCCCGGAAGTAGCCCAGGACGCTGCCCTGTCCCTCGACCAGGGGGGCCCATTCGTTGACCCACACGGCCGCACCCGATTCGTCCTTCCCCTCGGTGCGGACCCAGCGGGCGTTCTTCACGTGGACATGTGCCAAATAGGGCCCGAGGAGCTGGAGTGCGGGCAACGGCGATTCCCAGCCCTCGATCAGCAGGTTGCCGAGGTCATGGATAACGCCGACGTGCTTGGGGTCCAGCCCTTCCAGCAATCGCAGGGCCGAGGAGGCCGACGCGGTCACGGTTCCATGGTGCAGTTCCACGAGTGCTTTGACGCCATGGTGTGCCGCGCGGGATGCGACCCACTCGTAGTGTTCCCGGGTGGCGGCAAAGAGTTCCGGGTAGGACAGGCCGGTGGGTTCCTGGCCGCCCATGTTCGAGTTGCCCAGCGGCAACACGTTCACGCGGACCTGCTTTGCACCCAAGGCTGCGGTCGCGGCGAGGACCCGATCGACGTCGTCGTGGTTGTCGCAGCGGGCGTAACCGCCGAGTCCGGAGAATTCCAGCCCTGATTCCGCGGTGAGGCGGGCAATCTCCGGGATCGAATCCTCCAAGCCTGTCATGGGCCAGGTGGCACGGTTCCCTGCCCAGAAGCCTGGTTCTGCTGCCTCCGCCTGGTCGGTGACGCGCCATTCGATGCCGTCCCACCCCTGGGCGGCAAGCTTGGTGGCGGCTTCCTGCGGCGACCATTCGGGCGTGGATGCGGTGAAGACGGAGAACTTCATGCCGATACCTCTTCGCGGTGCGAGCCAGTGGGGGCTTCCGGGTGGGAAGGGGCCCCGCCGGTGCGGACCTCCACATTGTTGTACTTGCCGGCAATGACGTCGGCGATCAGCACGGGCTGGCCCAAGGTGGCCGAGACATACAGGGCACGCACGGTAGCCAGAGCAGTCACGGCGTCCCGGACGGTAACGCCCGCGGGGCGTCCTTCCCGGATCGCTGCGATGATGTCGCGGTATTGCCGGACATGTCCGGCCGGGTACACCGTGGGGTCCAGTGCTTCGACGGTGTCGTCGGGGTATTTGGCGAGTTCGACGGCGGCCTGGTTCCCGCCGCCGAGGATGCCCATGGCGCTGCTTTCGGAAGGATCCGCGGCGTCGGAGGCGTGGAAGTACGCGAGGTCGTCGTTGTCGATCACTGCGGAACCCTTGCTCCCCATCACCTGGAGGCGGACCGTCAAGCCCGGGTACGCCGCCGTCGTCGCGTGCAACACGGCAAGGGCGCCTGACTCGAAGGTGACAGTAGCTACGGCGGTGTCTTCCACCTCAACGCCTTCGTGTGCGAGAAGCGCGGTTTTGGCGCTGATCTCGAGGGGCCGGCCGAGGAACCACAACAGCAGGTCAACGGTGTGGACGCCCTGGTTCATGATGGCCCCGCCGCCGTCCATGGCCCAGGTTCCGCGCCAGGCCCCCGAATCGTAGTAGCCCTGGCTCCGCCACCAGCTGACGGAGGCGACGGCCGAGGTCAGTGTGCCGAAGCGCCCGGCTCGACGGGCCTCGTCCACCACCCGGCTGGCCGGATCGAAGCGGTGCTGGCTGATCACGGTGGCCACCAGGCCCTTGGCCTCGGCAGCCTTGGCCGCAGCCAGGATTTCGTCCGCCTTGCCCAAGTCAACGTCAAGCGGCTTTTCGATCACCACGTGCTTGCCGGCGTCGAGCGCTTCGAGCGCTTGCTGGATATGGAGCCCGCTGGGGGTCGCGATAATGACCACGTCAACCGGTGCGGCGGCGAGCGCCGCGGCCAGCGTCGGGAAGACCGCAGGCCTAGGGTCGCCTTGGGCTTCGATCTTCGCGGCAAGCGCCTCGGAAGCCTCGGCAACCACATCCACAAGCGCCGTGATGGCCACCTCCGGGAATTCGCGGATCGCCGCCGAGTGGGTGCGGCCGATGACCCCGCACCCTACGATCGCGGCCCGGATCTCCGAAGCGCCGGGAGCTTTTGAGGCCTCGCTCACTTCGTCCCCACCCCTGCTTCATGGAGGACTTTCGCGAACGCCCTCGCTGCAATGCCGAACGCGGTCGGGCCGGAGAATCCGCCCAGTCCATGGGCGCCGGCCAGGTGTGGCTCGAGGCTCGCGAAGCCGGTGTACCCGTCGGCCTTCAGGGCCTGAACCGTGCGGAGGACATCGCCGTCGCCCTCGCCCGCCGGGACCACGGTGGCGTCCGAGAACAAGGCATCCTTCACCTGCAGGTACTCAAGGTGCGGGCGGAGCTTGGCGTAGCCGTCGTCGAAAGGCTTGACGCCCACCTGGACGAAATTCGCCGCGTCCCACGCCACTTTGAGCGCGGGAGACGCCACGGTTTCGACAATGTCCAGGACCCGTTCGGGGATATCGCCGTAGATGTCCTTCTCGTTTTCGTGCAGAAGCACGACGCCGGCCTCTTCCGCCACGTCCGCGAGCGCACGCATGCGTTCGATGACCGCATCCCGGATGCTCTCCACCGCTACGTCCTCGCCGTAGTAGAAGGAGAAGATCCGGATGTAGCGGGATTCCAGGACTTGGGCGGCGTTGACCGCCCGGCGAAGCCGTTCCACCTCGTGCTCCACGGGAAGGGAAACGTCTACTTTCCCGATCGGCGAGGCGATCGCGGAAACCTTCATGTCCGCGGCATCCAGCAAGGACTTCAGTTCACGGAGCTGCGCATCATCCAGGTCCACGATGTTGGTGCCCCAGGCGCTGCGGACCTCGATGTGCTTGGCTCCCAATGCCTGCATCACGGCAATCTGGATCTTGGGGTCGTCGTCGATCTCGTCGCCGAAGCCCGAGAGCTCCCATTCGACAGCTGGCGTGCTCATAGTTACTTGACTCCTCCGGCGGTCAGGCCGCCCACTAGGTAACGCTGGAAAATCAGGTACAGGATGACCACCGGGGCGGCGCACACAAGGGAAGCCGCCATCATCTGGCCGTAGTAGGGAATCGCGCCGCCTTCTTGCGAGGCGCCGAAGACTTGGAGCGCGACGGCGGCCGTCTGGCTTTCGGGCCGCGTCATGACCGAGGCGAACAGGACATCGTTCCAGCCGAGCAGGAAGGCGAAAATACCGGAAACGACGACGCCGGGCCAGCTCAGCGGGAGGATGATCCGCACCAGCACGCCCAGGTTGCTGGCGCCGTCGATCCTTGCCGCCTCTTCGAGTTCGCGCGGCAGGCCGCGCAGATACGTGACCATCACCCAAGTGGAGAACGGCATCGCGAACGTCAGGTACGTCAGGAACAGGCCCCATTGCGTGCCAATGACCTGGATGCCCAAGTAGGTGGCGGACGAGGAAAACAGGACGAAGACCGGAAGCACCATGAGGGTGCCCGGAACCGACTGCAGTCCGAGGAGCCCGCGAAGGATCGTCAAGCGGCCACGGAATTGGTAGCGGACCAGGACGTAGGCGGTTGCGATCGACATCAGCGCGGAGACCACGGCGGTGGAACCGGCCACGAGGACGCTGTTGGCCAGGCCCGTGGCCAGTCCAACACTCGACCAGATGGTGGAGTAGTTCTCAAAGGAGACGCTGGACGGGAAGAACTCGCCCCGGGCCACGCCGATGTCCGAGTTCACGGACGCCAGGAAGATGTACGCCACCGGAATGAGCACCAGGGCACACAACACCGTCAGGATGATGGCGAGCATGGGCCCCGGCAAGAGTTTGGTGACCTCGTGCTGGCGTTTGGAGCCCGGGCGGAAGTCTTCGCTCGATTGGCGTCCGACGGCGGTAGTTGCGGTGCTCACTTTTTGCCTCCGGGAGTTTCGGCGTCATCGAGTTTGACGGCCCGTAGATAGACGAACAGGGGAATCGCGATCAGGATCAGCGAAACGAACGCCATAGCTGCGCTGAGCCCGAACCTGAAGCTCTGGAAGCTCGTGACGTAGGTGAGGATCGGGAGCAGCTCCACATCGGACGGAGCGGGTACCCCGAACAGGACGAACGGCAAGGTGAAGTTGTTGATGTGGTGCAGCATGCCGATCAGGAACGCCAAGGAGAGCGGTCCCTTCAGGTACGGGAAGACCACGTAGCGCAGCTTGTTCCACCACAGCGCACCGTCAAGGGCCGAGGCCTCGTGGACCTCATGGTCCACGGACTGGAGCCCGGACAATGCAAGCAGGTAGACGAACGGCCACGATGCCCAGATCTGGACCAGGATCAAGGTCCAATAAGACTGGGGACCGTTGAGCCACAGGCCGGGATCGATGCCTACCGAGTGCAGCGCCGAATCGATCACGCTGCCCGGCTGGAACATCGTCCGCCACACCGTGGCCACCACGAAGGACGGAAGAACGTAGGGGACCAGGAAGATGGAACGGATCACGGCGCGGCCTTTGAACGCGTTCTGGGTCGCGACGGCGCCGGCGATGCCGAGCGGGATAGTGACCACCATGGCGAGCAAGGAGTAGCTGACGCTGAGCCAGATGGCGTGGAGCAAAGGCGACGCGGTCAGCGCTTCGACGAAGTTCTGGACTCCGATGAACGGAGCGCTGACCCATTGGCGCAGTGAATACTGGTCCAGGTCCAGCCCCGACATGAAGATGCCGAGGAGGAGCGGCACCACGATGATGATCACCATCAGCAGGCCGCCTGGAATCAGCATCCACAAGGGGCGGTTGCGTTCGCTCAACCCCTTGCGGCGCCGGGGCGTGTTGTCCGGCGACTGCGGGTCCGGCTTTGCAGCGCGGGACGATTTGCGGCGCGTGGACTTTCCCGCAGTCAATGAATCGGTGGACATATTGGTTCCTACTTACTTCGATGCCCGGTCAAGTGAGGCCTGGCCCTTGGATTGTGCGTCCTTGAGGCGCGCCTGGAGACTGGCGTCGTCAATTGAACCCTTGGAGAGGTCGGGGATCGATTGGACCACGACGTTCAGGAGGGCGAGCTGGATGTCGCCCCAAGCCCCGGTGAACGGGGTGGCCTTGGACTTCGCTGCAGTGTCGGCAACCGGTTGGAGGACAGGGTTGTCCAAAGCTTTCAGGGCTTCGGCGTTGGCCGGCAGGTCCCCGAAGATCTTCTGGTAGTTCAACTGCTCATCTTTGGACGTGATCAGGTTGATATAAGCGAAGGCAAGGTCCTTCTGCTTCGAGTAGTCGGCAACAACCACGTTGTCACCGGACAGGATGCTGGCCGCCTTCGCGCCATCGCCCTGCGGAGACGACTGGCCCGGCGCCGTCGTCGGCATGGCTGTGTAGGCGTACTTTCCCGCAACAGCCGACTTGTCCAGAGTCGGGAGGGAACTCGACGTCGTCATCATGAGGTATCCGGCCTTGCCCGAGGCAAAGGCGGCAACGGCATTGCTGTTGCTCCACCCGATGGAAGCCGGATCGACTACCTTGTCCTTGGTAAGCCAGCCGAAGTAGGTTTCGTAGGCTTTCTTGACGGCCGGGTCGTCAAGCTTGAGCGTTTTGCCGTCCACGAGCGGGTTTCCTGCCTGGACGGACATTGCCCAGATGAACTTCCAGGGGTCAAAGCTGTCCTTGTACCCGGTGGCCAGGCCGAAGGTGCCCGTGGACGGATCGGTCATCTTCTTGGCCTGGGCTGCAAGCTCGTCCCAGCTGGTGGCGGGCTTGTCGATCCCGGCCGCTTTCAGGATGTCCTTGTTGTACGCCATCACGAAGGGCCGGCTGACAAAGGGAATGCCCGCTTGGTGCTGGGCGTCCGGGCCCGAAATTCCGAGGGCGGCCTGGTTGAACTTGTCTTTCCCGCCGACCTTCTTCCAGTCGTCGTCGGACAACGTCACGAAGGCCTTGGTTGCATACGCGGTGGGCGTGAAGGTGGTACCGAGGCTGTAGACGTCAGGTCCCTGTCCGGAGACGACGGACGTCTGGATGCGGGTCAGTTCATCGTTGGCCGAAGCGAAGGTTTCGAATTGGACGTCGGCACCGGTCTGGGCCTTGAACTTGGCCGCAATGTCGGTGAACCATTGCTTCTGCTGGGCGGGATAGGCGGCGCTGGAGTTGACCAGGACGCTCAGCTTCTTGCCCTTCCCGTCAACAGGCCCGACGCTCCCCCCGGAGCTGGTGCTGCCGCCTCCACAGGCGGTCAAGGCTAGGGCGGCTGTTACGGCGACAGCGGCAAATTTGGCGGACGATGCAAACTTCATTGTTTTCCTCCCTGGAGCCCGATGGGCCTCATTGGCGTGGTGCGCGTCACATCGGGGTGATTGCTCCGAGTCTAGGCACGCGCAACATGGATGACAAGCGATTGCCAAAAATTGTCATCGGTGCTGCAATTGTGGGACAAGTCACTCGTTGTGGAGAGGCTGCGGCAGATGAGGAACACCTAGACGATGGCAGAACTTCAGCTCCAGTCACCGGGCAAGCAGCCCACGATCCGCGACGTCGCGGAGCTCGCGGGAGTGGCGACGTCAACGGTCTCGAGAGCCCTGAGCAATCCGGGGAGGGTGAACCACGTGACGCGCGAGCGGATCGAAGAAGCGGCCGCGCAATTGAATTACATTCCCAGCTCCCAGGCCCGCGGGCTCAGCTCCGGACGCACCCAGACCGTTGCCGTCCTGGTTCCGGACATCACCAATCCGTTCTACTTCGACATCATCCGCGGGGCGCAGCACCAGTTGAAGGCCGCCGGCTACACGCAGCTGCTCGTAGACACAGAGGAATCAGCGGAGATGGAGGCAGATGCCCTGCAGAAGATGCGCCGTTCGGCCGACGGATTCATCCTTGCCGCATCCCGATTGACAGATGCACAGCTGGCCGAAGCGGCGGCGCAGCAGCCCCTGGTCACCATCAACCGGGCCCCGGCAATTGCACCCACCGTGGTGATCGATACGCCGTCGGCCATTATCCAGGCGCTGGAGCACTTGGTCTCGCTGGGGCACACACGGATTTGCTTCGTCGGAGGCCCGGCCACCTCCTGGTCCAACGCCAAGCGGTGGCAAGCATTCCAGGAAGAAACTACGGAACGGAAGCTGACCACATTCAGCGTGGGACCGTTCGCACCCAAGACCACCTCGGGCGCTGCCGCAGCGGACGCCGCGGCACACACTGGTGCCACGGCGTGCATCGTCTTCAATGACCTGTTGGCCATCGGGATGCTGCAGCGGCTGCGCGAACGCGGTATCCGGGTGCCCGAGGACATGAGCATCGTCGGTTGCGACGACATCTTCGGAGCCGATTTCTGCAACCCTCCCCTCACCACCATGGCGTCTCCCATTGAACAAGCCGGTCGTGTGGCCGTCTCCATGCTCCTGTCCAGGCTGAATCCCCAGTACGGCGGCACCGGCCGGCGCTTGGCAGTCATGCCCACCCACCTCACGGTCCGGGCGTCGACGGGCGCCGCCCCGGTGCGCTGAACAGGCGGCGTATCGCGCCCAACTAGCTCGCAGTTGTTGTCGTTATGGGCGCTCAAAACGACAACAATTGCGTGGGCCCACGCCGGCGAGGGCCCCTGCCTGAGCTTGCGAAGGCTGGGAGCCGGTGGGGACCAGTTGGGTGACACAGGCACTCGGGGGTAAAACACATGGGGTGACACAGTTGAGTGTTTCAAGTGCTGGTTACTAGTGTTGGGGACATGCGCACACTCCAGGCCACGATCATTGCGGAAATGGGCGTCCAGCCCCGGATCGACCCTGCCGAGGAGGTCCGTAAACGCGTCACGTTCCTGAAGGAATATCTCAAGGCCACGCAAACCAAGGGCTTTGTCCTGGGTATTTCCGGCGGACTGGATTCCTCCCTCGCCGGCCGGCTCGCCCAACTGGCCGTCGAAGAGCTCGCGGCCGAGGGCGTCGAAGCAAACTTCGTGGCGGTCCGGCTGCCCTACGGCACCCAGCACGATGAGGACGACGCCCGGGCGGCACTGGACTTCATCCAGGCCAAGACGGAGTGGACCTTCAACATTTCCCGGGCTGTCGACGGCTTCGAGGACGAGTTCGAAAAGACCACCGGCGCACGCATCTCGGATTTCCACAAGGGCAACACCAAGGCCCGGGCCCGCATGACCGCCCAGTACGCCCTCGCCGGCGAATACAACTACCTGGTGATCGGCACCGACCACGGAGCCGAATCCGTCACCGGATTCTTCACCAAGTTCGGCGACGGCGGCGCGGACATCCTGCCGCTCTTCGGCCTGAACAAGCGGCAGAACCGCGCACTCCTCGCCGAGCTGGGCGCCCCGTCCAGGGTCTGGGAAAAGATTCCGACGGCGGACCTCCTGGACGGCACGCCCGGACGTACGGACGAGGATGAACTCGGAGTCAGCTACGACCAGATCGACGACTACCTTGAGGGCCGTGACATCCCCGAGGCCGCAGCGATGCTGATTGAGCAGAAGTACACGCGGACGCGCCACAAGCGCACTGTTCCGGTCACGATTTTCGACACATGGTGGAAGTAGCACTCGCCTGAACCCGGGGTCCTCCGTCACGCTGGGCAACTTTTTGCAGCGCACGACGGCGGCCTGCCGCGCCGTGGCGGGGGCGCCGCCGTCGTTATCCCGCAAAAGTTTGCCCGGCGTGACGGGACGTATCCCCGCCGCACTGCCCCTTCCAAACCCTTGGATGTCCTAGTATATTGCAGGTGAGGCGGATCACACGGCCAGCTCGTTTCCGGTCCGCGCCTACCGATTCCACGCAGGGCGAAAGGCAGACAATGACAGTCACCGACGACTTCCGCGCAGCCCGCGACCGGCTCCTTGAGCTACGCACCGATTACGCCAAGGCATACAGCGACTTCCAGTGGCCCCGCTTCAGCGAGTTCAACTTCGCCCTCGACTGGTTCGACCAGATCGCAGCGGATCCCGCCAAGGCCAACAACCCGGCGCTCGTCATCGTCGAGCAGGACGGGAGCTCCACCCGCCGCAGCTTCGCCGAACTCTCCGCTCGGTCCTCGCAGCTTGCCAACTGGCTCCGCGGCAAGGGCGTCCACCGTGGCGACCGCATGATCATCATGCTTGGCAACCAAGTGGAACTGTGGGAACTCATGCTCGCCGGGATCAAACTCGGCGTGGTCTTGATTCCCACCACCACGCTCATGGGTCCGCGCGACATCACGGATCGCGTCGAGCGCGGGGGCGCCCGCTGGGCCGCCGTCGGGAGCGCCAATATTGCCAAGTTCGCGGAGGTACCGGGCGACTACACCCTCATTGAAGTGGGCGACGGCGGCCCGGCTGGAGCCCAGAACACCGGCAGCCCGACCGCCAATGCCCTCCACTATGCCGAAGCGGATTCCGCGGAGACCGTGTTCGTCCCGGATGCACCCACCGCTGCCGACGAAACCATGCTCCTCTACTTCACTTCGGGCACCACGTCACGGGCGAAGCTGGTGGAGCACACCCACACGTCGTATCCCGTGGGGCACCTCTCCACGATGTATTGGATCGGGCTGGAACCCGGAGACGTCCACCTCAACGTGGCTTCCCCCGGCTGGGCCAAGCACGCATGGTCCAACGTTTTCACGCCGTGGATCGCCGAGGCCTGCGTTTTCGTCTATAACTATGACCGCTTCGATGCCAAGACACTCATGGAACAGATGGGGCGTGAAGGCGTCACGAGTTTCTGCGCCCCGCCCACCGTATGGCGCATGCTCATCCAGGCGGACCTGACCCTGCTCAAGACCCCGCCCACCAAGGTAGTTTCTGCGGGCGAACCCCTCAACGCCGAGGTGATCGGGCAAGTGGAGAGGGCCTGGGGCCAGACCATCCGCGACGGTTTTGGCCAAACGGAGTCAACGGTCCAGATTGCCAACACCCCCGGCCAGCCGGTCAAGACCGGCTCGATGGGACGGCCGCTGCCAGGCTACGACGTCGTGCTTGTTGATCCTGCCACCGGCGAAGAGGCCGACGACGGCGAGCTGTGCTTGCGCTTGGACCCCCGCCCCGTGGGGCTCATGAAGTCCTACTTCGGCGACCCGGAAAAGACGGCCGAGGCTTTCCGTGACGGCTATTACCACACGGGCGATATGGCCAGCCGGGACGGGAACGGCGTCATTACCTACGTGGGCCGCGGTGACGATGTCTTCAAGTCCTCCGACTACCGCTTGTCGCCTTTCGAACTCGAAAGCGTCCTGATCGAACATCCCGCTGTGGCGGAGGCCGCCGTCGTGCCCTCTCCGGATCCGGTCAAGCTTTCGGTGCCTAAGGCTTTCGTGGTGCTCGCCGCGGGGTACGAGCCCGGTCCGGCCGTGGCTGAGGACATCCTCAGGTACTGCCGGCAGCACCTGGCGCCTTTCAAGCGCATCCGTCGGCTCGAATTCGGCGAGTTGCCCAAGACGATTTCCGGCAAGATCCGCCGTGTCGAACTTCGAGGCACGGAGGTGGCCCGTCACGGAGACGGCCCGCTGCCTGCCGGCCTGGGCGTCGAGTACACCGAGGACGAGTTCCCGAGTCTGAAAGAATAGACAGCCAACCAATGTCAGGAGGCACCGTGGGAAGCCCGCTCCCCCGCGACCCCATCGCCGACGCCCAGCGAAACTGGGAACGCCACGGCTGGGGCGAAGTCGCCGCGCCCATGGCGGCCATCACCGCGATCATGCGCACGCAGCAGATCCTGTTGGCGCGGATCGAGGGCGTGTTGAAGCCGTTCGGCCTGACCTTCGCGCGTTACGAGCTCCTGGCACTGCTGAGTTTCGCCCGCAGCGGCGCGTTGCCGATGAACAAAGCCAGTGCGCTGCTCCAGGTGCATCCGACGTCCGTGACCAACGCCGTCGACCGCCTCGAGAAGGCAGCCCTCGTGGTCCGCTCCCCGCACCCCACTGACGGGCGCACCACGCTGATCGAGCTCACCGCGGAAGGCCGCACCCTCGCGAAACGCGCGACGACGGCACTCAACAACGAGGTGTTCGGCCAGTCCGGTTTCGGGGACGACGACGTCGAGCACCTGATCCGCGTGCTGGGAGACTTCCGCAAGGCGGCGGGGGACTTTACGGACTGATCAGAGCCATCCGTTGCTGAGTAAGTGCCGTTTTGAGCCGGCAAAACGGCACTGGGCCCACGCCGGCAGGGTTCCCTGGCCGAGCTTGCGAGGTTAGGGTGCCGGTGGGGAGCAATCGATGGGTCAACGGTGCTTGAACTCCGGCTGGCGCTTCTCGGTGAACGCTGCCATGCCTTCCTTTTGGTCCTCGGTGGCGAACAGTGAGTGGAAGATCCGGCGCTCAAACAAAACGCCCTGGGACAGGCCGGTTTCGAAGGCTGCGTTGACGGCTTCCTTGGCCACCATGGCAACCGGTTTGGACTTTGACGCGATCACTTCGGCGGCCTTCAGAGCCTCCTCCACCACGGAATCTGCCGGCACGACGCGGGAAACAAGTCCCGCACGCTCGGCTTCCTCGGCGTCCATGAACCGCCCGGTGAGGACCATGTCCATCGCTTTGGCCTTGCCCACGGCATGGGTCAGCCGCTGGGAGCCGCCCATGCCGGGAATGACGCCGAGGTTGATTTCCGGTTGGCCGAACTTGGCGTTGTCCCCGGCAATGATGAAATCGCACATCATGGCAAGTTCGCAGCCCCCGCCCAGGGCAAAGCCGGACACCGCGGCAATGACGGGAATGCGCAGGCGCGTGAGGTTTTCCCAGGCGCGGAACCAGTCGGCGGCGTACATTTCCATGTAGCCCTTGGATGCCATTTCCTTGATGTCGGCGCCGGCCGCGAAGGCCTTTTCCGAGCCGGTGATCACCACGGCACCCACTGCGGGATCCGCATCCATGTCCGACACGGCGGCCACGATCTCGTTCATGGTGGCCTGGTTCAACGCATTGAGCGCCTTGGGCCGGTTCAGGGTCACCAAGCCCACCCGTCCACGGAGTTCCACCAGGATGTTTTCGTGCTGCTGCGCCAAGCCGTACCCCTTTTGTCGTAACTGACCTACCCGCCAAGGCTACTTGGCGGACTTGTCCCGGATGTCCGTGATGATGCCGGAGAAGTCGCGCTCGGCTCCGCCTTCGGCCGCGAAAGCATCGTAGATCTGCGATGCCAAGTGCCCCATTTTCCCGTCCACTCCGGTGCTCTCAAGCGCGTTGACCGCGAGCCGGAGGTCCTTCGCCATGAGCGCTCCGGCGAATCCGGGCTTGTAGTCGCGGTTGGCCGGGCTCGTGGGAACCGGTCCGGGAACCGGGCAGTTGGTGGTCAGCGCCCAGCACTGCCCAGAGGCGTTGGACGCGACATCGAACAACGCTTGGTGCGTCAGTCCCAGTTTCTCGCCCAGGACGAACGCCTCGCTGACGGCAATCATGGACACGCCAAGGATCATGTTGTTGCAGACCTTGGCGGCTTGCCCGGCTCCGTGGTCACCGCAGTGCACGATCCTGCGGCCCATGTGTTCCAGGATCGGCTTCGCTGTTTCGAAGTCCTCGGGCAGCGCCCCCACCATGAAGGTCAGGGTCCCGGCTTCGGCACCCACTACGCCGCCGGAAACGGGCGCGTCCACGGAGCGGTGGCCGGCTTCCAAGGCAATGGCAGCGGCCTCGCGGGCCTCTTCGACGTTGATGGTGGAGCAGTCCACGAACAGTGTGTTCGACGCAGCCACCGAGAGCAGGCCCGGCGCTCCGTCCACTCCCCGGTAGGCCTCCAGGACGTGCTTGCCGCTGGGCAGCATGGTCAGGACAACGGAAGCGCCGGCAACGGCCTCCGGAGCGGAATCCACCGTGGCAATGCCGTGTTCACGGGCTGCCTCAAGCGCTGCCGGCACGGGATCGTACGCGACCACTTGATGCCCTGCCTTGACAAGGTTCACGGCCATAGGACCGCCCATGTGGCCAAGGCCGAGGAAAGCGATGGTGCCGGAAACTGCGTCAGACATGGTCGGACTCCTTTGAATGAAGTTTGAGTTCACGGTCGCCGAGAGACGCGAAGAAGCCCTCGACGGCGGCCGGCGACACCTCCGCCAGGGAAGCTGGCTTCCATTGTGGGTTGCGGTCCTTGTCCACCACTTGGGCGCGGATGCCCTCCCGGAAATCCGGGCCGGCCAGGCACCGCACGCCAACACGGTATTCCTGCTCCAAAGCCTCCTCGAGGGAAAGCCCCCGGACGCGCCGCAACGATTCCAGGGTGACTTTCACGGCTGTAGGCGATTTCGCCTCGATCGTGACCGCGGCTGCAGCGGCGTCCCCGCCGGCGGCGCGCAGCCTGGCGACGATTTCCTCGGCGTCGTCGGAAGCATAGGCGTCATCGATCCACCCGCGCTGGCCGGACAGCGCCGAGGCGGGCGGCTCCTGAACAAAGCGCCCGACGGCGGCCTCCGCCGTCGAGCTTTCCAGCGCTTCCGCGAGCGCGGGCAGGCTCTCGGACGGCACGAAGTGGTCCGCGAGCCCCAGGAACAAGGCGTCGGCCCCGCTCAAGTGGGCGCCCGTGAGGGCTGCGTGTGTACCGGACTCGCCCGGTGAGCGGGACAGCAGAAGGGTGCCGCCGACGTCGGGCACAAAACCAATGGTGGTTTCCGGCATGCCGGTACGGGTCCGCTCGGTGACCACGCGGACGGAGCCGTGGGCTGAGATCCCGACCCCGCCACCGAGGACCAGCCCGTCCATGAAGGCCACGTACGGCTTCGGGTACCGGGCAATAAGCGAGTTCAACCGGTACTCCGCAGCCCAGAAATCCGCGGTCCGGTCCCCGCCGCGCAGGATGTCGTCGTAGATCGCCACGATGTCCCCACCGGCGCAGAGTCCGCGGTCCCCGGCGCCGTGCACCAAAACCGTTCTGACGGCGTCGTCGTCCGCCCAGGCGGTGAGTCGCTCCAGCATGGCGTGCACCATGCCGGCGGTGAGTGCGTTGACGGCCTTGGGTCGGTTCAGCGTGATGACGCCGAGGTGGCCGCGCTTTTCGAACAGGACCTCGGCCATTAGCTGCCGGCCGGCATCACGAAGCTGGCGCCCTGGCGGATGCCCGAGGGCCAGCGGGTGGTGACCGTCTTGGTCTTGGTGTAGAAGCGGAAGGCGTCTGGGCCGTGCTGGTTGAGGTCGCCGAAGCCAGAGGCCTTCCAGCCGCCGAAGGTGTAGTAGGCAATCGGGACTGGAATGGGAACGTTGATGCCCACCATGCCCACTTCGACGCGGCTCGCGAAGTCGCGGGCAGCGTCGCCGTCGCGGGTGAAGATCGCGACGCCGTTGCCGAACTCGTGCTCGGAGCAGAGCCGCAGTGCCTCTTCGTAGTCGGCTGCGCGGAGGACGCTCAGGACCGGGCCGAAGATCTCCTCCTTGTAGATGGACATGTCCTTCGTGACGTTGTCGAAGAGGGTCGGGCCAACCCAGAAGCCTCCGGCGTAACCGTCCACCTTCAGGTCGCGTCCATCGGTGACGAGGGTGGCGCCTTGGTCGACGCCCGCTTGGATGTACCCCTCAATACGGTGCTTCGCCGAGGCGGCCACTACAGGCCCGAAGTCCGAATCCGCGGCCAGGCTGGGACCCACCTTCAGGCCCTTGATGCGGTCCTCCAGCTTGGAGACGAGCTGGTCCGCTGTCTCCTGGCCAACAGGCACAGCAACCGAAATCGCCATGCAACGCTCCCCGGCGGAGCCGAACCCGGCACCGATGAGGGCATCCGCGGCCATGTCGAGATCGGCGTCGGGCATGATCACCATGTGGTTCTTGGCGCCGCCAAAGCACTGGGCGCGCTTCCCGTGGGCCGCGGCCGTGGCGTAGATGTACTTGGCAATCGGCGTGCTTCCGACGAAGCCGATGGCCTTCACCCGCGGATCTTCAAGGAGGGTGTCCACGGCTTCTTTGTCGCCGTTGATGACGTTGAAGACGCCGTCCGGCAATCCCGCTTCGGTGAAAAGTTCCGCCAGGCGCAGCGGCACGGACGGATCGCGCTCAGAAGGCTTGAGGATGAAGGCATTGCCGGCAGCCAGGGCGGGGCCGGACTTCCAGAGTGGGATCATGGCCGGGAAGTTGAAAGGCGTAATGCCCGCGACCACCCCAAGGGGCTGGCGCAGTGAGTGGACGTCGATGCCCGCGCCGGCGTTGTCCGAAAATTCACCTTTGAGCAGGTGCGGGGCACCGGCGGCGAACTCCACCACCTCGATGCCACGCTGGATGTCGCCTTTGGAATCGGGGAAGGTCTTGCCGTGCTCGGAGGACAGGAGCGTAGCGAGTTCGTCCATGTGTTCGTTGACCAGGTCCACGAACTTCAGCAGGATCCTGCCGCGGCGCTGCGGGTTCATGGCGCCCCATTCGAGCTGGCCTTTCTCCGCGCTCGCAATGGCGTTCCTGACCTCGTCAGCACTGGCGAGGGGAAGCCGTGCCTGAACCTCGCCGGTGCAGGGATTGTAGACGTCGCTGAATCGTGTAGAAGTCCCGTCGACTCTTTGGCCGTCGATGTAGTGGGAAAGTTCGCGCACCATGGAATGCTCCTTTGCATAGGGGGAATGCCCGCCATCGGCCTCGAAGGCACATGTCCAACTGCGCTCCGGGACGTCTTTGATCCCGAATATACTCGGACTTCCTACTAATTTCTAGAGCACTTCGGCTGCGGCCCTCAACACCCGACCACATTTGGGAATGCCCGACGCCGGAACCCGCCGCAGGCGGGGAGGTGCCGCTCTGCGGCGGGGCCAAAGATGGTCGGAAGTGGTGGCCCGGTTCAACGAGGCAGCGAGCCGTAGGCATCAAGCGCCTCCCGACGCGAGGCTTTGAGGTCCACCACCGGCTCCGGATAGTCCGGCGTGCCCAGTTCCGGGATCCACTGGCCGACGTAGCTGCCGTGGGGATCGAATTTCGCTGCCTGGGTCTCCGGATTGAAGATCCTGAAGAAGGGCGAGGCGTCGGCGCCGGAACCGGCTACCCACTGCCAGTTCGCCGGGTTGGACGCCGGATCGGCATCCACCAATGTGTCCCAGAACCATTGCTCGCCCACTTGCCAATGGATGCCGAGGTTCTTGACCAAGAGGCTGGCGGAAACCATGCGGACCCGGTTGTGCATCCATCCTGTATGCCACAATTGCCGCTGGCCCGCGTCCACCAAGGGGAAACCGGTACGGCCTTCCTGCCATGCGCGGAGGAGGGTGGCAGCCTCCTGTGACTCGGCCTCCTGTGACTCGGCCTCCCGGGCCCCTGCGCTGCTGGCCGAGTCATGCGAGCCTGCACCTTGGCTACCGGGCCAAGCCCACGGATAGTGGTCGAACCCGGGCCGCAAATTGGCCGTTGCCAGGTCCGGGTGGTGGAAGTATTGGTGCCAGCAGAATTCACGCCACCCGAGTTCCGAGGCGAAGACTGCAGCGCCCTCGCCCAGTTCCCGACGCCGGCGCTGCTGGGCATGCCATACCTCGAACGGGCTGAGTTGCCCCCAGCGCAAAAAGGGTGACAACCGGCTGCTGCCCGGCAGGTCCGGACGATCCCGGTTCACCGGATAGTCCACCAGCCCGTGCTCCACAAAGGTATCAAGGAGCTCATGGGCCTGGGCCGAACCCGGCTCCCAAACCTCGGATAATCCGGCAGACCAATCGGGGTTCCGCGGCAGCAATCCCCACGTGTCCAATTCCTCGGACTGAGGGAGCCGGCCGGAGTATCCCCGGCCCGGTTCCGGAGCTTCCAGCGGTTCACGGAAATCCAGCCCGGACACGGTCCGCCAAAATGGCGTGAAAACCTTGAAGGGTCCGCCTTGCTTCGTGGTGACGGCCCACGGTTCGTGCAGCAAAGAGGCTTGGAAACTCTCCGCGTGCATCCCGGACCCGCGCGCCCAGGCCTTGATGCCGGCGTCGAGCATTCGCTCTGCCTCGCCGTAACGGCGGTTCCAGTACAGCGATCCGGAACCCATCGCCGTCGCGGTTTCCCGGACAATCTCCGCCGCCGGTCCGCGGCGCAGCACGAGTGGTACGGCGAGGGCGGCAAGGTCTTCGCGAAGGGTGAGCAGGGAATGATGCAACCACCAGCGGGACGCGCCGCCGAGCGGCCTGATTCCGGGCGATTCCTCATCGAGGACATAAAGCGCGACGGCTCCACCGTCGTCGGCTGCCGCCCGCAGCGCCGGGTTGTCCGTGGTCCGGAGGTCGTCCCGGAACCATACGATTGACGGCTTCACTCATCCCCTTGGATCTTTTGCGCAACGGACATGCCCCTTAGGACGAATCCTAAGGGGCATGGCCTGTACCTCATCTGCCAAGATCTATTTCGGCATCAGGACGCTGTCAACCAAGTAGACCGTCGCGTTGGCGGTGTGGACGCCACCGCAGATCACGGCGGAGCCGCCGTCAACCTTGAGCGCGTCCTTGGTTCCCGTAACGGTCACCGAGTCGCCCTCAACAGTCTTGTGGGTGCCCACGATCTGGTCCGGAGTCAGCTGGCCGGGGATGACGTGGTAGGTGAGGATCTTGCTCAGGAGGGCGTCGTCGGTCTTGAGGCCGTCGATGGTGGCGGCGGGGATCTTGGCGAAGGCGCTGTCCACAGGAGCGAAGACGGTGAACTGGCTGCTGTTCAGCGTGTCCACCAGGTTCACCTTGGGGTTCAGCTTGCCGGACACAGCGGCGGTAAGGGTCTTGAGCAACGGGTTGTTGGAAGCGGCCACGGCTACTGGGTCCAGAGCCATGCCGGCAACCGAACCTGCACCGCTGGGAACCTGGGAAGCGTAACCTGCGCAGCCCGGGCCAACGAGGTCTTTAGTCGGGTCCATCGCGGCGCTTGCCGAGGCGGAAGGTGTGGCTGCCATGGTGGTCGCAGCGGGAGCGGCCGACGACGGTGAAGCCGTGGAAGCCGAGCCGCCACAAGCAGTGAGGCCCAACAGGGCGGAAGCGGCGAGGCCGGCGATCGCAAAAGACGTGCGCTTTGTAGAAAGCATGACATTTCTCCTTCAAACGGACTGACATTCGGTGCCGGTTGATTCCGGCGTGAAGTCCTTATGCCAGCTATTCGGAGGTGGGAGCCGGGTGGATGGGTGAGTTTCAAAACTTAATTTTGGGCGCGCCTCCAGAACCGACCACTTTCGGGAGCCTCCGACGCCGGATGGCGGCATTCGCGCCAAGGTTGCGGCTCAAAGGTGGTCGGTTCTTGCGGAGCTCATGCGGTGGGCTTCTTCCATGAGCAACTTGCCGAGGAATTCCTGGCGTTCAGGACGGAATCGCGGCTCGATGCCTGTGAGGGATAAAGCGCCGACTGGCCGGCCCAGCTGGTCGAAGACGGCAGCCGCCATCCCCCAACTGCCTTCGAGGATCAGCCCGGGATTCACCGAGTACCCGGCCATCCGGGTCTGCTCAAGATTCCGGCGCACCACCCTCTCGGTGTGGCTGGCGGCGAAGTCCCCGGCGTGCTGTTCCCAGCCGGACAGGATCATTTCCTGTTCTTCATCCGGCAGGAACGCCATGATTGCGGTTCCGGCCGACGCGACGCCGAGCGGGAACCTGACGCCCTCGTGCAAGACGAACGAACGCACCGGAAAGCTGCCTTCCTCGCGGAGCACACACACGGTTTCGTTGCCACGACGGATCGAATAGAAGGCGCTTTCCCCGCTCTCCTCGGCCAGGCGGCGCAGGCCGGGCCGGGCCAAGTCCTCAAACGGGAACCGCGCCGCCGCCACGGACCCCAGCAGGAAAATCTCGGGCCCCAGGATCCAGTTGCCGTTCCGCTGGTCGTGGTCCAGCAGGCCTTCGGCGGCGAGGGACGCGAGCAAGCGGTGCACGGTCGGGCGGGTCAGTCCGGACTCGCGGACCAGGCCAGCGATGGACATGCCCTCCGGTTTGCGTCCCACGAGCCGGAGGAGCGCGGCAACCCGGGCGACGACCTGGGCCCCCTGGACCGGCTTGGTTTGCGGCTGACGAGTCGACAATCCGATCTCCTCTCAAAGATATCCTCCACAATGTGGACACTTCTAAGACTAGCGTCCACACTGTGCGAGTCCAACCCTGCTGGCCATGCGAGGCCGTTGACCCTCCGCACTGGGCAACCCTAAGCTCCTTTTCAGACCGCTAGCTCAGAGAAGTGTCCACAAAGTGGATAGCACTGAGTGACCCTACTCAAAGACCAGGACAACGCCATGGCCAAAAACCAGCCCAGCGCAGCCGTTGCACTAGAGGACGTCCTGCGCGACGGCCAGACGATCGCCGTCGGCGGTTTTGGACTTAGCGGCATCCCCGCGGACCTGATCGAGGCCGTCCGCGATTCCGGCGTCAAGGACCTGACAGTGGTCTCCAACAACATGGGCATTGATGGCAAGGGGCTTGGGATCCTCATCGAAACGGGCCAGGTCCGCAAGGTCATCGCTTCCTACGTGGGCGAGAACAAGCTCTTCGCCGAGCAGTACCTTTCCGGGCAGCTCGAGGTCGAATTCGCGCCCCAGGGCACCCTGGCCGAACGCCTCCGCGCCGGTGGTGCCGGCATCCCCGCCTTCTACACGCGGACCGGCGTCGGAACCCTGGTTGCCGAAGGCAAGCCGCTCGAAGAGTTCGACGGCGTCACGTACGTCCGCGAGCGCGGGATCGTGGCCGACGTCGCGCTTGTCCACGCGCACACCGCGGACACGGACGGCAACCTGATCTACCGCTACACGGCCCGGAATTTCAACCCTGTGGTGGCCACGGCGGGAATCGTGACCATCGCCGAGGCCGAAGTGATCGTGCATCCGGGCGAGCTGGATCCGAACCATATCGTGACCCCCGGCGTCTACGTCCAGCGACTGGTCCAGGCCCGCAGCCGCACCAAGGACATTGAGCAGCGCACCGTCCGGCCCCGCACTGAAGCCCTGGCCGTCTAAGCACCCACCAGCGAAGGAGCACCACCATGGCATGGACCCGCGACGAAATGGCCGCCATTGCGGCCCAGGAACTCAACGACGGCGATTACGTCAACCTCGGCATCGGCATTCCCACCCTCGTTGCCAACAACCTGCCCGACGGCGTACGGGTTGTCCTGCAAAGCGAAAATGGCCTCCTCGGCATGGGGCCTTTCCCCTACGAGGGCGAGGAAGACGCCGACCTCATCAACGCCGGTAAGCAGACCGTCACGGTCCTGCCCGGCGGCAGCATCTTCGACTCCGCGACGTCCTTCGGCATGATCCGCGGCGGACATGTCAAGGTTGCCATCCTCGGCGCCATGCAGGTTTCCGGCAACGGGGACCTCGCCAACTGGACCATTCCGGGAAAGATGGTCAAGGGCATGGGCGGCGCCATGGACCTCGTGGCCGGCACCCCGCGCGTCGTGGTCCTCACCGAGCACAACGCCAAGGACGGGAGCGCCAAGATCGTCCGGGAATGCACCCTGCCGCTGACCGGCCTGCGCGTGGTGGACCGGATCGTCAGCGACCTCGCGGTCTTCGACATCTTGCCATCCGCGAACGACGACGGCGGGCGGCAGCTCACGCTGACCCGCCTCGCCCCCGGGGTCACCGTGGAGGAGCTCCGGGAAAAGACGGAGGCAGCATTCGACGTCGCATTCGAAACCACCCCTGCACTGGAAGGAAATGCATTGGAAGGAACACTGGCATGAGCCTGAAGGACCAGTTCGGCAAAGATGTCCTCCTCACCGGATGGGGACACAGCAAGTTCGGCAAACTCACGGACGAGACGCTCGAGTCCCTGATCGTCCAAGTGTCCGCGGAGGCCATCGGGAACTCGGGCCTTGAGCCACGGGACATCGACGCGATCTACCTCGGCCAGTTCAACTCGGGCATGCAGCCGTTGGGCTTCACGTCCTCGCTGGCCCTCGAGTTGTCCGAGGATCTTGCCAATGTGCCCGCAACGAGAACCGAAAACGCCTGCGCCTCCGGTTCCGCAGCATTCCAGCAGGGCGTGAAGGCTGTCTTGGCCGGGACTGCCCGCAACGTCCTGGTGATCGGGGCCGAAAAGATGACGGACGCCGGAGCCGACGTCGTAGGGGCTGCCCTGCTCGGGGCTTCCTACGAAATGGCGGGCAAGGCCTCCACTACCGGTTTCACGGGGCTGTTCGCCGAGGTGGCCCGGCACTACGAAAAGCGCTATGGCGCGGGCATCGAACGCCCTGGTTTTGCCGGGTCCGGCCTAAGCGACGTCCTGGGCTCCATCGCCGCCAAGAACCACCACAACGGCATGGACAACCCCTACGCGCAGATGCACAGGGACTTCGGCGAGGAATTCTGCCGGACGGTTTCCGAGAAGAATCCCATGGTTGCCGAACCGCTTCGCCGCACCGACTGCTCCCCCGTGTCCGACGGCGCCGCCGCCGTCGTGCTTTCCCTGGGCCCGGCGTCGGGCGCTGCTACCGAACCCGTGCGGTTGGCGGGCTTCGGGCACGCGAACGACTTCTTCCCGGCAGAGCGCCGCGACCCCACGGAGTTCGCCGCCACGAGAGTGTCCTGGGAACGCGCGCTGGGGATGGCCGGCGTCGGGATCGAAGGACTGGACTTCGCCGAGGTGCACGATTGCTTCACGATCGCCGAATTGATCATGTACGAAGCCATGGGGCTGACGCCGCGCGGTGAAGGATCCCGGGCGGTGCAGGAAGGGTGGGTCTACAAGGACGGCAGGCTGCCCGTCAATGTGTCGGGCGGACTCAAGGCCAAGGGCCACCCCGTGGGCGCAACAGGTGTGTCGCAGCACGTCATCGCGGCCATGCAGCTCACGGGCACCGCGGGAGCCATGCAACTGCCCCACGCCCGCCGCGGAGCCGTGCAGAACATGGGCGGCGTGGGCATCGCGAACTATGTGAGCATCCTGGAGTCTGTTTAGCGGAAACTCCCCAACACGGGGTCACTTACGGCCCATGCCGGGCAGCAACTTGGGCCGTAAGTGACCCCGCGTTGCGCTGGGGAGTTCCAGCGGCCCCTTCACCAGCTTCCGGCCCGGGTCTAAACTGACCCTATGTCCGACACCGCAGGACGCAAGTTGTTCCAGCATTCGGGAACGGCGCTCATCTTCCGGGGAGCCTTGGCCCTTCTCTTGGCCTTCCTTGTCGCTTCCCTGCCGGTCGCCACGGTGTTTGCCCTCGTCTATGTGTTCGGCGTCTTCGCCATCACCGACGGGCTCACCAATATGGCCCACTACTTCTACGATCCGGCGCGCCATTCCCGCTGGAGCTTGATCGGCGGCTTCATCTCCGTCGCGACCGGCCTTGTGGCCGTTTCGTGGCCGGGCATCACCGCTGCGGCACTGGGCATCCTCATCGGAGCATGGGCCCTGGTCCTCGGCATTTCGCAGATCATCCTTGCCATGGACACCAGGACGACGGTCAGGGCTTGGTGGATCTGGATGCTGACAGCCTTGGTCACCACTTTGTTCGGACTTTTTGTGCTCGTCAATCCAAGTGCCGGATTCCTGAGCGTGGTGGCGCTCCTCGCGACATACGCCGCGGTCAGCGGTGTGCTGTTGATCGCCTCCGGCATCAAGCTCCGCAGGCGCGCCTCTTCTTCGGTGATGCTCGCCCACTAGTCCCCGCGGTAAGTTAGTGGCTGTGAAGATAGCTACCTGGAATGTGAATTCGCTCCGCGCACGCGCCGACCGCGTCGAGGCTTGGCTGCAGCGCAGTGACTGCGACGTCCTCGCCATGCAGGAAACCAAGTGCAGGGACGACAACTTCCCGTGGGAGCTCTTCGAGCGCATGGGCTACGAGGTTGCCCACTTCGGTGTGAGCCAATGGAACGGCGTGGCGATCGCCTCGCGTGTAGGGCTCGACGACGTCGAGCGGACCTTTGTTGACCAGCCCGCCTTCGGAAAAGCCGGCAAGGATCCTGTCCAGGAAGCCCGTGCCATTGCAGCAACGTGCGGCGGGGTCCGGGTGTGGAGCCTGTACGTTCCCAACGGCCGTTCCCTGGACGACGAGCACATGCCGTACAAGCTCAAGTGGCTGGACACGCTGAAGGGCCACGCCGCCGGTTGGATCACGCAGAACCCCGAGACGCAGGTGGCCCTCATGGGCGACTGGAACATTGCGCCGCTGGACGAGGATGTCTGGGACATCGATTACTTCCGGGCGAACGCGCTCACCCACGTCAGCGAACCCGAGCGCGAGGCCTTCCGGGCGTTCGAAGCCGCCGGATTCACCGACGTCGCCCGCGCGTACACGCCGGGTCCGGGCGTGTACACCTACTGGGACTACACGCAGCTGCGGTTCCCCAAGAAGGAGGGCATGCGAATCGACTTCGTCCTGGCCTCCCCCGCGCTGGCCGCCCGCGTCATCGGGGCCTCAATCGACCGAGAGGAACGCAAGGGCAAGGGCGCCTCGGACCACGCTCCCGTGATCGTGGAGCTTACGGACTGAGCAGCGACAATGACGGAGGAGGCGGGCCCGCGATGAGCGGAAAGCTATACGGAAGCCAGGCAGGGCTGCCCTTCTCTTCAGCGTTGCGCGTATACGAGCCGCTCGAAGCATTCCCCGAGGACCAGCGGCAGCAGCTCGTGGCGAGCGGTAGCCGCAACGGTTCGCGCGCCGCCGTCGAAAATGCCGAGCTGCTCGCTTCCCTCGGACGGGTCACCCGTAAGGGCGGGGATCCTTTCCCGACGGGCAGCACCGATCTGGTCCGCATCACCAGGATTCCGTCCGGAGACCCGAACGATCCCGACGCCGGGCGGCTGCTTTACTGCCCCAGCCAACTGGTCATCCGGGCAGGATTGGCGGCCAACGCCCTCATGGAAGGTATCCATGGACCGCTCGCGGACCTGCTCATCCCCGTGGACCAGCGCGACCGGCACCAGGCACGCATCGACCGTATAAACGCCAGCCACGACGCGAAGCGGGTGCACACACGGGCCTCCACCTGGGGGATTCCCTTCAGCTGGTTCTCGCTGTTCCAGGAGTCGGACCGCAAGGATGTCGTGGAATCCGGCGGACGCATCCTGACGGTGAGGGTCTGGGCCTCGCTGACGGATGCCTTGGACCGGGCACGCTTTGCCGTAGCCAACCTCGCCCTTGCCGCACCGGACTTGGACATGCTGGACGACCTCACCCAGCTCACCGAATGGCTCGAACTATTCCATGTTCAGTCAATGGTCGAGCTGGACTACGGCGCCGTGGCGGACAAGGTGTACCCGGACGATTCGCCCATGGACGTCAGGCTCGGCATCGAATGCCTGGCCGAGGGCGACATGACAGGAGCGGCCGCGGCTTACCGCAGGCTGGCTTCCCGCTGGATCCCCATCAGGCAGTTGGCCCGGGCTTCCTGACTCCGCTTTACCGGCCGCCGGGACCCTGGCTTCCGGGGAGTTGGTCCTTGGGGCCCTCAGCTTCTGGGGCGGGGCGGTGCGGTGGTTTCCCGCACGATGAGCTGGTGGGGTGCTTTCATGGACCGCACGGAACCTGCAGCCCCCGCCAATTCGTCCAACAGCATGCGCGTCCCCAACTGGCCTTGTTCAACGGGGTCCTGGGCCACGGTTGTCAGGCCCATCGCTTCGGCGAATTCATGGTTGTCAATCCCGATGATGGACAATTCTTCCGGCACACGGACACCGCGGCGCCGCGCCTGCAACATGGCTCCCATGGCCATTTCATCGGAAGCGCAGAAGATCGCCGTCGGTTTGGGTCCGGGCTTGCTCCATAGCTCATCGAAGGCTTCCTGGCCGCTGCCCACGGTGAAGTTTCCGAAAATGTCCCATTCCGGAGGCATGGAAAAGCCCGCGCTCGTCATGGCGTCCGTGAAGCCGTCAACGCGCAATCGCGGCACAGTGAAGTTCAGGTCGGAATCGTCCTGGCCGTGGAGCAGCGCGATCTCCCGATGGCCGAGGTTCAACAGATGCATGGTGGCTTCCACCGAAGCAGCGTAATCGTCGATGCCGATGCTGGGGCAGTCCTCCACCGGACCGCCGACAATCACCAAGGGGATTTCGATCCTTTGGAGATCGGCGATTTCCTCGGGCGTCAGGGACATGCAGAGGACCAGGAGTGCGTCGATCTGCTTATAGACCATCGTCTTGCTGAAGAGCCGTTCCCGCGCTCCGCGCTGCCCGCCCAAGTTGAAGAGCGAGAGGTTGTAGCCGCGGGCGTGGAGCTCGCGGTCTACGCCCTCGATCGCCTTGAAGAAGAACCAACGGTCCACGTAGGGGGCAAGGACACCGATCGTCCTGGTGCGGCCTGTGGCCAGGCCCGAAGCGGACGACGACGCCACATACCCAAGTTCTCCGGCAACCCGGAGGATCTTTTCCCGGGTGGCAGGAGAGACCCGGGGAAGGCCGCGCACTGCGCGGGAAACGGTAGCGGTGGAAACGCCTGCGGCCTGCGCGACGTCTTCAATGCTGGCTCCTGCGTGGCCGCCACGCTGGGACCGTTCATTCGTTTTTGCCACTCAAGCCCCCTCAAAGAATCCGTGCGGAAGCCGGGGGTTCCTTCCCAGACGGCAGATAACCAGCGTATTCCGCCTAGTTGTCCTCCGCCGATTCCGCGCTACTTATTTCGGACCGCTGCTCACCTGATGCGCCTGGATGTCCGCGCGGGGAGCCGCCGGCGAAGCCGAAGCATTCCCCACAGGGCCAGCAGCACGGCCAGCAGGCCCAGGGCCCAGCCCAGTGCGGGCTGGGCCGTGAGCTCTGCCGCCACGGTGATGACCAGCAGGACCAGGGCCCAAAAGCCGAGGAAACCTATCACGAGGTCGAAATCTTCCGCCGATTTCACCCGCGAGTGCTGCTCCTTGGCCGGGCCGCCGAGGGACGGCCCGGCCGAATCCGGAGTATGCGTCATTTGACGGCGCCGGCCGTCAGGCCCGCCACGATCTTGCGCTGGAAGATCAGGACGAGGATCACAAGCGGAATCGTCACAACCGTTCCGGCTGCCATGACGGCGGTGTACGGCTCCTGGTGGGCCTGGGCACCGGCGAAGTAGGCGATAGCCACCGTGACGGTCTTGGTTTGGTCATTGGACAACTGGCTCGCGATGAGGAACTCATTCCACGAAGCGATGAACGCCAGGATTGCCGTGGTGAAAACAGCCGGTGCAGCAAGCGGCATGATCACCTTGCGGAATGCCTGGCCCTGGGTGCAGCCATCGATTCGAGCTGATTCCTCCAGCTCCCACGGCATTTCCCGGAAGAAGGACGTCAGGGTGTAGACCGTCAACGGAAGCACGAACGAGATGTTTGGAATGATCAGCGCCTGATATGTGCCGTACCAGCCGATATTGGTGAACAGCTGGAACAACGGCGTGACCAAGGCGACTCCCGGGAACATCGATGCCCCGAGGACAAAGCCGAGGACCAGGAACTTGAAGCGGAATTCAAGCCTGGACAAGGCATACGCCGCGAACACCCCGAAAAGCAGGGCAATGACGGTGGTTACCCCTGCCACGAAGAGCGAGTTCAAAAGGTTCCGGCCGAAGTGGTTGCCCAGGTTCTCCGAGAACACCGTGTTGAAGTTGTCCAACGTGACGTGGGTGAAGAAGGGCGTCGAATCGAAGGTGTATCCAACGTCGCGGAACGCAGTAACGATCATCCAGTAGAAGGGAATCAAGCACCAGATGAAGATGAGCGCTGCGCTGATGTACGTGCGTCCGCTCGCCCAGCGTTCCCGCCGTCGGGCAGCTGTCTTGGGAGCGGAGTCAATACTCACGGCGGTCATTTTTCCTGCCCCTTGGTGGTCTTGGGTGTGGCTGAGGCGACTGCGTTGGCTCCCAGGAAACGAACGAAGATGAACGCAACCAGGAAGATGATCAAGAAGGTGATGGTTGACAAGGCCGCTGCTGAGTTGAAGCCCTGACGGATCTGGTCAACCACAAGGATGGACAACGTTGTTGTGCCGTTCGAGCCCTGGGTCATGATGGCCGGGAGGTCATACATGCGCAGTGCGTCAAGGACACGGAACAGGACAGCCACCATGAGCGCCGGCTTCACGAGCGGCAAGGTGATCTGCGTGAAACGCTGCCAAGCCGAGGCACCGTCGACCTTGGCGGCTTCGTACACCTCTGCTGGGATGATCTGCAGGCCAGCCAAAATCAGCAAGGCCATGAACGGCGTCGTCTTCCAAACGTCTGAAATGATGATCGCCCAACGGGCAGGCCACTCGCTGCCTGTCCACAGGATTGCCGTGCCAAAGAGCTTGTTGGCAATTCCGTCGAAAGCGAAGATGAAGAACCACAGCTTCGCCGTAACGGCAGTCGGGATGGCCCACGGAACCAGGACAGCAGCGCGAAGGGCACTGCGACCGCGGAAACTCCGGGCCATGATGACGGCCATCCAGAACCCGAGGACAGTCTCCAGGACAACGGTGACCGCCGTGAAGAAGAATGTCGTTCCCACGGCGCTCCAGAACTGGGAGCCAAGGGTGCCAGGTGCACAGGCCGCAGAGCCGCATTGCTGGGCCAGCCAGTGGACAAAGTTATCGAAGCCGGCGGGTCCGCCCTGGACGAAGACCTTGGTCACCGGATCCAGGCCCTGGTCCTTCTGGAACGCCATGATAATCGCGTTGACCACCGGGTACACAATGACCACGGCAAGCAATACCAAGGCAGGGGAAATCAACCAGAACGCCCACCGGCCTTGAGACTTCGCCGCCCGGTCCTGTCCTACTTCTTTTTGAACTTTTTTGGTTTTGGGGCTTGGTGTCTCTGGCGCCCGCTTAGGCTGCGCAAGGGTGGACATTTCCCCTCCTTCCGGAAATTGATAGCGTGCCCCTCGGGCGACCGTGCGCTTGAAGCGCCAGCCGCCCGAGGTTCACTGTAGGTGTCGCTATTGGCTGGCCGAGTTGATGGCCGTGTCCATATCCGTCATTGCCTGATCGACGGACTTGTCACCCTTGATGGCAGCGTAGGCATTGTCCTGGATGGCCTTGGTGACCGCCGGGTAGAACGGCGTGACCGGGCGCGGCACGGCATTCGAGATCGAGGTCTTCAGCACAGGAAGGTACGGCAGCTGCTGGACGAGGGCCGGATCGTCGTACAAGGAAGCGAGGACCGGGGCGAGCGAGCCCTGCGTGGCGTAGAACTTTTCAGTCTCTTCACTGGTCATGAAGGTCAGGAAGTCCTTGGCCGTAGCCTTGTGCGCCGAGTAGACGCTGACGGCGAGGTTGTGTCCACCGAGGGAAGAGGCGCCGGGGCCGCTCTTACCCGGGAGCGGAGCCATGCCGAAGGTGTCCTTCACCTTGGACGAGCCGTCCGTCTTGGCGAGGTTGTACACGTAAGGCCAGTTGCGCAGGAAGAGGAGCTTGCCGTCTTCGAAGGACTGCCGGCCCTGTTCTTCCTGGTAGGTCACGCCCTGCGTGGGGATGTTTCCATTCTTGTAGGCCGTAACCAGATTGTTGAGGCCTGCCTTGGCCGACGCGGAGGTCACGGTGGACTTGCCGTCGTCTCCCACGATCGTGCCGCCTGCCGAGTTGATGGCTTCAGCCGCATTCACGGTGAGGCCTTCATACTTGGCGAACTGTCCTGCGTAGCAGTCGATGCCGTGCTGCTTCGCGATGGAGCACATGCTCATCATCTCGTCCCAGGTCTTGGGCGGGGTAGGCACCAAGTCCTTGCGGTAGTAGAGAATGCCGCCGTCCGAGGTCTGGGGTGCCGCGAAGAGCGTGTTGTTGTAGGTTGCCGTCTTGACCGTGGCGGGCAGCATCTTGGAGGTATCGATGCTCATCTTGTCCGTGAGCGGCTGCAGCCAACCCTTCGCAGCAAACTCGGCGGTCCAGATGACGTCCACGTCAACAACGTCGTAATTGACGTTCTTGGCCTGGAAGTTCTGGACCAGGTCATCGTGCTGCTGGTCCGCCTGGTCGGACTGCTCCTTGAAGGTGACCTTCTGGTCCGGGTGCGCCGCATTCCACTTATCGACGAGCGGGCGGACAACGTTGCTGTTGTCTTTGCCTTGGACATAGGTGATGGGACCCCGCCCGTCAAGGTTTGCTGCGGCATCTCCGCCGCTGGAGGCTGTGCCGCCGCCACCGCCGCCACCACAGGCGGACAGGGACATGGCTAGCACGCCGGCAACAGCGGCCGGCAAAAGGTACTTGCGTGTGTTCATGCTGGGAACTCCTCAGTGAGTGGACCAGGTATTTCCGCTGTGCGGTTGATGTGGTGAGCCTCACATTAGTAAGCTTCCGGGTAGGAATGCAAGCGTTTACACAAAAATATGTCATCGAGAGGAATCCAGTGCCGCACTCCCCGATCCCAACCCCCGGTTCCAGCAATTCCGCGTGGTGGGCAAGCGCCGTCGTCTACCAGATTTATCCCCGTTCATTTGCCGATGCCAACGGCGACGGGATGGGCGACCTTGCCGGGGTCACCGCGAAACTGCCCTATCTGCAAACGTTGGGCGTGGATGCCGTGTGGCTGTCCCCGTTCTACAAATCGCCGCAGGCCGATGCCGGATATGACGTAGCGGACTACAGGGCCGTGGATCCGCTCTTCGGTACCTTGGATGACTTCGACGCCATGCTGGAGAAGGCGCACAGCCTGGGTATCAAGGTGATCGTCGACCTCGTGCCCAACCACACCTCGGACGAGCACGCTTGGTTCCGCGAAGCCCTCGCCGCCGGCCCCGGCTCCCCCGAACGCGAGCGCTATATGTTCCGCCCGGGCAAAGACTCCACACCGGGCTCCGGGGACGGGACCCTGGCCCCGAACAATTGGAAGTCCATCTTCGGTGGGCCCGCATGGACGCGCGTAACGAACGACGACGGCACTCCCGGCGAGTGGTACCTGCACCTTTTCGATACGAAGCAGCCGGATCTCAATTGGGACAACCCCGAAGTCCACGAAGAGATGCGTTCGGTACTGCGCTTCTGGCTGGACCGCGGAGTTGACGGCTTCCGGGTGGATGTTGCCCACGGCCTGGTCAAAGAAGCCGGCTTGCCGGACTGGGAAGGTTCTGCCGCCATGGTCGAAGGTGGTCTATCCGCGCCGGGCGCCCACAGCGAAGCAGCCGAACCGCACACGGCACACGCTCACGTCGCTTCCGCAGCCGAGCCCGCGGCGGCGGCCGTAGCGACCGCCGTCGAACACAAGGTCAAGCCGCCGCTGGACCCGCCCTCGCCCTTCTTCGACCAGGACGGTGTCCACGAGATCTACCGCGAATGGCACCGGGTCCTCGCCGAGTACGACGGCGACCGCATGCTGGTTGCCGAGGCCTGGGTCGAGCCTGCGGAGCGGTTGGCCCGATATGTCCGCAAGGATGAAATGCACCAGGCGTTCAACTTCGATTTCCTCCTGGCAGGCTGGGACGCGGAGCGCATGGCGGAGGCAATCGAATCTTCGCTGGACGCGGCGGGATCCGTCGAAGCGCCCTCCACCTGGGTCTTGAGCAACCACGACACCGTACGGCACCCGAGCCGCTTTGGGCTGGCGGATCCCACCACCTTCCCGAAGGGAATCTCGGCGCAAGACGAACAGCCCGACGCCGCACTGGGCCTGTCGCGGGCACGGGCAGCTTCCATGGTGTCTTTCGCCCTGCCGGGGTCGGCCTATTTGTACCAGGGTGAGGAGCTCGGCCTTCCGGAGCACACGTCACTGCCGGCCGAGGCGCGCCAGGACCCCTCATTCTTCCGGACCAAGGGCGTGGAGCGCGGCCGCGATGGGTGCCGCGTACCGTTGCCCTGGAAATCCAAAGAGCCTGGTTTCGGATTCTCGGAAGCGGCATCGCCTGGTACGGGCGGCGCCGGTGCTGCCGGCAAGGCACCCGCAGCACCCTGGCTGCCCCAGCCCGAGGCGTTCGGCGAGCTGGCTGCGGACGTCCAGGCCGGCGTCGGGGGCTCCACCCTGGAGCTGTACCGCTCCGTCCTGGCATTCCGCCGGTCCCACTTCCTGGGCTCGGGCACGTTCCAGTGGGCTGAGGAGCACGATCCCGCCAACGGAGTCCTCGCCTTCCACAACCGGGACGTGCTGGTGGTGGTCAACATGGGCACCACAGCTCTCCCCGTGCCGGCCGGGTTCCGGGTGGAACTCTCCAGCGATGGCGGCTCAGGCGCGGCTTCGATTGTCCCGAACAGCGGGGCGTACCTCTTGGCGAAGTAGGGACTTCCCTTCCCGACCTTCTCTGGCACGGAAACGGGGCCGACACGCAGCAAGTTGTGCGTGTCGGCCCCGTTCTGTAGCCAAAAAGGGTCAGGAAAGCGCCGTTACGGGGTGGAGCCTACTTGCCGCCCTTCAACGAACGCGCTCGGCCTTGCTGAAACGGGTCCGCGCCCCGGCCCCGATATGAATCAAGACGGGAGTCCTGCGCCCCACCACCACGTCCAGCGCCTCCACCAGCCGGGAGACGTCCGCGGCCAGCAGGTTTGGGGAAACGCCTTGACGGGGCTGGACCCTGACCCGGAGCCCGGGACGACCGTTGACGTCGTAGGTTGCCACCGTCACGCCCGCGAGATCCGCCCGTTCCGCGAGCGCCGCCTTGAGCGCCTGCTCGGCAAGGTTCCCGCCGATGTTGACGTCGCCGGGCGTCCGGGTGTCGTCGTACTCGGACACGATGAGGTTGGCGCGGCCTTTCCCCTGCTGCGCTACCCATGCCACCATGAGCACGATCAGCACAACCAGCACCACTGCTGCGGCAACCCAGAGCCAGCTTTCCTCCCGGCCTGGAATGCGGGTCTGCTCAGAGAGGTACTTGGCGTGTTCCCAGAGCCCGGTAGACCACCCTTGCCACCAACTTCCCACGGCGGGAACGGTGGCCAGCAGCATCAGGAGAACGCCGATGGCGAGCAGCTTCAGGCCGAGGATGCCGATCAGGATGCGGTTGAGGACGTGCGGGGTGCCGTTCATGCCCCGATCACCCCCGACGTAGCGACATTGACCCGGACAGAAGGCATGGGCAAAGGGGCCATCCTTTGAAGTTCATCCTCGACGGCGGCCAGGATCCGTTCCCGGTGCAAGGGCACGCCCGAGGTGGGCCGGACGTTGACTACAACCAGCTTTTGCGAGACCACCACCATGACTTGCTCCTGGGTGACGTTCGCTGCGGTCCGGGCAGCCCTGGCAAGTGCCGAAGCGATGACCTCGTCGTCCACGACTACTCCGGCCCGGGGATTCTCAAGCAAGTGCCGGGACTTCCGGCCGGGCAGGACCGCGTTCAAGAAGAAGATCAGGCCCACCATGGCCACGACTCCGCCGAGGGAGCCAAGCAGCAAGGGCGAAATACCTGCGGGGAGGGCCGTTAGCCGTTCGGCAGCTGTTTGGGGGTCGATGAGCCACGGCGGTTGGCCAATGGCGCGCAAAGCGGATTCGAGGAGGGCGTAGACGCAGGCCGCGATCACAAGGGCAGCGGCCAGCCCGGCCATTGCCGCACGCGAGGAACGGGTCTCGCGCCTGAGGATGCGCTGGAGTCCGACGTCGATACGGTCGCCGACGCCGGAGGTCCCTGGAGTCTGGACGCCGGGCGTGTCGTCTGCCTGGACGCCAGGTGTCTCGCCCTCGGTCGACTGCGCGTGCGCAATGTCCGGGTGGCTGCGCCGGGCGTGCGGGGTCTGGGCGTGGCTCATTCGACGCGTGCTCCTTCGCTGATGCGCGCGCCGCTGATCCGGATATCCACGCGGCTCAGGATGGAACCGCTGAGGTGGCTGACACGCTCAAGAATGGCCGTCTTGGCGGCGACGGTCCGGTCCCAGACCGTGCCGCCGTATCCCTCTACCAGCAACGGGTCCCTGAGGACTTCGATAAGCGAGGGCACACGGATCGGGGCCACAATCGAAAGTGCCAGGAGACCGTCCTCGTCCGACCATTCGGCACGAACATCCTGCGCCAAGACACCGAGCGCTTCCGCGGCGGCCGCCTGGGCCAAAGTAGTGAGGGCCTGGGTGCTGATGCGGTTGTGGCCAGCCAGGGAACCGGCCGGCTGCACAGCCTCAGCCGTGGAACTCATGACGATGAACGGCGGCCGGTGAGGGCATCCAGCACGCTGCGCAGGTCAAGCTTTCCGTCTGCGGCGCGGCCCAGAAGTGCACCGATGCCCATGAAGAGAAGGGCGATGATGAAACCCCACAGCCCGAACTGGAAGGCCATGAACGCCACGAAGGCGCCGATCCCGATACCGACAACGGTCAAGTTCACTGGAGTGGCTCCCTTTCCGATAATGCGCCTCTTGATCCGGCTTTGATGGGCGGAGCAACGTAGACGTCGTTGATCTCAACGTTGACCTCGATGACTTCCAGCCCCACCAACGATTCGACCGCCCGATAGACGGCCGCGCGGACCTGGTTGGCGACATCATGCAAAGGGTATCCATAGACAGCCACAAGAGTGAGGTCCACGGCCACTTGGGTTTCTCCGACCTCGGCGCGGACACCCGCAGCGTGGTCCTGGCTGCCGACGGCATCGCGGATGGCTCCGAGGGCGCGCGAGGGGGCCGATCCGAGGGAATAGACACCAGGGACAGCCCTGGCGGCAATGCCTGCAACCTTGGCGACAGCGGAATCAGAGATCACTGTGCGGCCACTTCCTGCCACCGTTTGCCGGTCTTCTGATACCGGAGCCCCAACGGCTTCCGGTTCAGGCGCGGTGTAGCTTTCCTGCTGGTCCATTGAGCCCTCCCCTTCTCTTGAGTACCACCCTAGCGCTTGGCCAAGACAAGGCGGAGACCAGCCGTCCGACGCCGTCGGATTCTGCTGGATCATTCCGGGTCGCTTAGCTTGCCGGCCGCGTGATTCCAAGGGGCCCAGGTTTGTCCATTCGAATGATTGAGCAGAATCGATCGCGTGCGCACGAAAATGGCGCGCATGCACGGAAATGTCCGCCTTTTAGGCAGAAACCGAATAACCCCGGGCTTTTCCCATGAACGTTAAAAGAAGAAAAGCGCCAGTTCCGAAGAACTGACGCTTCCCAGTGGTGGCTCCGACCGGCGTCGATCCGGTGACCTTTCGATTTTCAGTCGAACGCTCTACCAACTGAGCTACAGAGCCTTAGGTGACAATGTCACCATGATTGCCGGAATTCCTTCCGGCAATCAGAGCGACCCTGACGGGACTTGAACCCGCGACCTCCGCCGTGACAGGGCGGCGCGCTAACCAACTGCGCTACAGGGCCTTGCTTGCAGTATCTCTACTACGATTGCAGTATCTCTACCGCCTTTTTTCAAGGCTTCCAGCCTACCAGACTTTTCAGTCCCGCTTGACCAGTTCCTTGCGTACCCCCAACGGGATTCGAACCCGTGCCGCCGCCGTGAAAGGGCGGTGTCCTAGGCCGCTAGACGATGGGGGCCTGGAACAATCCGAATTCGCGACAGTCAACAACGCTATGCGTTTCCCGCTTCTCGCTCGTCCGAACTGGACTCTAAAACTTTAGAGCATAGTCGGGGATATTCCCAAATCGCGGGCTGCCGAACGCAATCGAGGCTCACACCAGGAACTCAAACTGCCGTTCAAATCCGCCACGCCGGAGTTGGCGGTTTCTTGTTGAAAGACGTCCGAATTCCGCCAGTCCGTCCAGCCCGCCGCGGGCTAGATTGGCATCATGGCCACAAGCACTTCAACATCTCCGGCGACCACAACCTCCCGGACCATCAGTAAGCTCGGCATCGCCGCCGTCATCGTCACCGTTGTCCTCTGGGCATCCGCCTTCGTGGGCATCCGGGCCGTGGGACCCAGCTTCTCCCCCGGCTCCCTGACGCTCGGACGGCTGGTGGTTGCCGCCGTCGCGCTCGGCATTGTCGCCCTGCCCAGGCTCAAGCGGTGGCCCAGAGGCCGCGAATGGCTGCCCGTCCTGGCCTACGGTGTCATGTGGTTCGCAGGTTACAACCTGGCCCTGAACGCCGCCGAACACCTGCTCGACGCCGGAACCAGCGCCATGCTCATCAACGTTTCGCCGATCCTGATCGCCGTCCTCGCCGGCGTCATCCTGAAGGAAGGCTTTCCGCGCTGGCTGATCATCGGCAGCCTCGTGGCATTCGGCGGCGTTGCGCTGATCGCGCTCGGTTCGGGACAGCGCTCGACAGCGGACGTCGCCGGAGTGCTGTTGTGCCTCCTTGCCGCCGTGCTCGCGGCGGTGAGCGTGATTGTCCAGAAGCCCGTGCTCCGGAAGTTCTCCGCGGCCCAGGCCACCTGGTTCGGCATCGTGGTGGGGGCCGTGTGCTGCCTGCCGTGGGCGGGCCAGCTGGTGGCCGAAGTGCAGGCCGCACCCCTCCCGGCCACTCTCGGCTTGGTGTACCTCGGGATCTTCCCCACGGCCATCGCTTTCACCACATGGGCCTATGCGCTGTCCCTGATTGAGGCCGGGAAACTCGCAGCCACAACGTATCTGGTTCCGGGCGCCACCATCCTGATTTCCTGGGCGGTCCTCAAGGAGATCCCCACCATCTGGGGCCTGGTGGGCGGCGTCATCTGCCTCGTGGGCGTCGGGTTGACGCGGCGCCGGTCCCGCTAGGATCGCCGCGCGCCGGCAAGGCGCCCGGACCGCCGCCGAACCTCCGCCGCCGCTACCTCGCCATCCCGGCGAGAAGCTCGCGGTGCGTGGGCGGGTTGGCCCCCGGGCGCCCCACGGTAATGGACGCGGCCATGGAAGCGGTCTGCCCGATGCGTTCGAGGACCGTGGGCGCAAGCCCTTGGCTGCCGCGCAGCAGCAGCCCGAGGATCAGTGCCGACATGTAGGAATCACCGGCTCCGATGGTGTCCGCCACCACCGAGGTCACCGCAGGAACCGTCAGCTGGGTGTGCGGCGTCGCCATCAAGGAGCCTTGGGCGCCTCGCGTGACGACGGCCAGGCCTGCACCGAGGCCCAGGATATGCGTGGCGGTCTCTTCCAGGGACTTGCCCGGGTAGAGCCAGAACGCGTCATCATCGCTGAGCTTCACCACGCTGGTCAGCGGTACGAGCTCCTCGAAAATCCGGAGTGCCTCGCCGTGGCTACCCAGGAGATCGGTGCGGATGTTGGGGTCGTACGTGACGATGCACCCGCCCTGGGCCTGCTCCAGGAGGGTCCTGACGACGCGGGCGCCCGGCTCGAGGAACGTCGCGATCGAGCCCGTGTGGAGGACCTTCGGGGCGTAAGGGAGTGCGGCGGGACCCAGCTTCCACTCGATGTCGAAGGTGTACTCGGCCGAACCGTCCGCGGCGATCTCCGCCGTCGCCGTCGCAGTCTTCGCGAGCGATTGCGAGCCCGGCAGGACAACCACACCGGCGCTTGCCAGGTGCGCCGCGATGGATTCGCCGCGGGAATCGCGCCCGACGGCGGTCAACAGCCCGGCCTTCAGGTCGAGCCGCCCGAGGCCGTAGGCGACGTTCGCGGGCGAGCCGCCGGGGTATTCAGTCTGCCCTTCGGGCGAGTTGACGATGTCGATGAGCGCTTCGCCGACCACGACGACGTCGAGCGGCTCGGACGCAAGGGGCGAGTGGTTCATGCGTTTCCTGTTCGTTGGTTGGGGGATTTTGGGTGGCTACTAGTGGTTTTCGGCGGCGCCGCCACCGAATCGCGTTCGACGAGGGGACATTCAAAGTATTCGGTACTGCCGTCACGCTCCGCGCCGCCCAGCAGCCGTTCGACGGCGCGGCGGCCCATCTCAAGGAAGGGCAGTTCCAGGGTGGTCAGCCCGGGCCGCAAGTGCGGGGCGAGCGTTTCCTGGTTATCGAAACCCACCAGCGACACATCATGCGGGATGGACAATCCGAGCTGGGCCAGCGCCTGGTAGGTGCCCCAGGCGGTGCGGTCGTTGGCGCAGAAGATGGCGGTGGGTGGCTGCGGACCGGTCATGAGTGCGAGCGCATTGTCGAAACCGCCCCATTCATGACCGTCGCCGATGCGGTGGAGTGCGGGGTCGGGGTGCACGCCAGCCTCCTGGAGTGCCCGGAGATAGCCGGCATAGCGTCCGACGGCGGCGGGAAGCTCACCGTCCACCGCACCGATGTTGATCATCGCGATGCGCCGGTGGCCTGCGTCCAGCAGCCGTTTTGCGGCGGTGTAGCCACCCAGTTCCTCTTCGGGAGCGATGCTCGGAAAACGCCCGGAACGGTCGCGCGAATTGAGCACGACGGCTGGCACCTCCGCCAGGACGTCCGGCACGTCAAGTACCCGGTGGTACATAGCGGCGTAGACCACTCCGGCCACTTTGTAGGAGAGCATGGTCTCCAGCGAAGCGGCCTCGAGGGCCTTGTCACCGCCGGTATTGACAGTCAGGAGGAGCAGCCCGGCCTCCCAGGCCCGGGCTTGGGCGCCCTCGATGATCTTGCCCGCGAATGGCGCTGTGGCCACGAAGTCGCCGACGAAGCCGATCATCCCGGCAACGCCGTCCCGGAGTACCTTGGCGTGGGCGTTGGTCCGGTACCCCAGTTCGTGGGCGGCGGCATGGACCTTGCGCCGGGTTTCCTCCGAGAACCTGGTTCCAGCGGCGTCGTTGAGCACCAGGGAAACCGTGGCCTGGGAAACACCGGCCGCGGCAGCGACGTCGTTCATCGTCGTGCCGGAGCGGCTGCCGGGGCGGTTCATGGGCTGGCCTGTCTGTTGAGGGCACCGGGGTGCTTGTCACAGGATCCGCACGACTGGTTGGGCTTAACCCTGGGGCCGGGTTATACGAATTACCAGCCCGGAAAACTGTAGCTGTCATCACATCCGGCGTCAACGACCGGGCCGCGGACTAGAGTCAGAACATGCCCGCGAATTTACCTCCCGGCCTGCCGATCGTTCCCGACGGTGATTCCCCTGGTGGCCAGCGCATTTCCTCCCGGCTTCCCGGTACCGGCGCGAGTTCGTTCAACACCGTTCCATTCGAGATGTCGCCGGAAGACTTCGAGGCGGCCGTCAGCGATGCCTTGCTCCTCATCCCGGACAAAGCGGCCCGCGCCATGGACAACGTGGCCATATTCATCGAGGACGACTACATCCCGCAACCTGGAGACGAGCCGGACACCGTACTCCTCGGCCTGTACGAGGGCGTGCCCTTGACGGAACGGGACTCTTGGTGGGATGCCGGTTCCCTCCCTGACCGGATTACCATTTTCCGGCAGCCGATCCTGGATATCTGCGGATCCCGCCAGGAGGTAATCGACGAAGTGGCCATCACCGTCATTCATGAGATCGCCCACCACTTCGGCATCGGCGACGACCGCTTGCACGAGCTCGGCTGGGGATAGCGGCCGTCAGATCGTGGGGACGGGCCGCTGGCTGCGTTCCGGAACGCAGCTCCCGGACCCCACCCGAGGTCTCAGCTAGATAGCCACCGTCCCCGCGGCGCCATCCACGGTGATCGTATGGCCTGAACTGATTCGGGAGGTGGCCTCCGGGACGCCCACGATTGCGGGAATCCCGTACTCACGGGCTACGACCGCGCCATGTGAGTTGGGCCCGCCCATCTCCATCACGAGTCCCCCGGCAGTCAGGAAGAGGGGGGTCCAGCCGGGATCCGTGGAGGGCGCCACCAGGATTTCTCCGGGTTCGAGATGCGCGCCAACGGGATCCATGATCACCCTGGCCACGGCGGTCACCGTTCCAGCCGAAGCCGGGGTTCCCTTCAGCATGCCGTCCGGCAGCGCGCCGCCCGACCCGCTGCTCGACCCGCTGCCCGGGAAGCCGGCGGCCAGGGCTTCTGGCTCAGTGCCGTCCGAGAGCAGTACGCGTGGCACGTGCCGGCGCTTGAGTTCAAGCTCGTAGGCCTCGCGCCGCTGCGCCACCAGCTCGTGGAGATCCTTGCCGTCCAAGCCGCGGCGGGCGTCCATGAAATCCAGGAAGAAGACGTCGCCTGCGTCTTCGATGACTCCCGCGTCCGCCAAGGTCTCCCCTACTTCTGAAAGCCGGGCGCGGACCGCGGCGAAGCCGCGCACGAGGTGGTACTTCGGAAGCTCACGGAGACCCGCGAACATGCGTGTCCGCTCCAAGGCCGTTTTCACGATGAAGGCGTGGAGCGGGCTCTTGGACCTCGCACGCGCCACCAGGACTGCGAGCTGTTCCTCGGCGTCGCGGGCAGCTTTTTCGAACTGTTTGTCCGGCGCCAGGCGGGGATCGTCGAGGCGAAGGTAGTTGACCAGGACTCCGATGATGTGGGTGGGGTCATCGGACCAGCGGGGCATTCCCAGGTCGATTTCGGCGATGGCCCGGTGCCCGTAGCGGCGCAGGAACGAGGCCAATCCCGATTGCGCGACGAACGGCAGCCCGCCGCCGCGGTAGCTCTCCGCGAGCACCGCGGGCTCGCCGCCGGTAAAGGCCTCAGCGGAGGCGGGATCGTCGCGGATGCTGGTCGAGAGCCGCCACAGGGCGAGGTCCATTTCAGTGGTGACGTTGTTGGGCAGGCCGCGGATGATGGTTTGGAGTTCGCCCCAGGAGGCCTGTTCGCCAAGTATTTTCCGGACCAAACCGAGCATCGCAAACCCGAGCGCTACCGGTGGCAGGATATTGGGCAGGATGGGGAACAATTCCTCGCGGAGTATCCGCTCTGCGTGGTCCAGTTTTTCACGCGGAGTGGCGTCGGCAGGCACATCATGCGTGGCCTTCAGGTTCTCGTCCAGCCGTTCCAGCTTGTCGAGGGCAGCGTCCGGCCGAAAGAGAGCGCGCAACAGGGTCTGCGGAAGCCGGAAGCGGAGCACGATCGGGGCAACGTGCCTGAGCAGTTTGAAGGGCGTCTTGCTGGTGACGGCGAAACGCGGGTCCTCGAACAGGCCGCGCATGATGGCCGCCGAGCGTGCTTCCATGACGTCGAAGATCCTGGGAACGATGGCCCGCCCGGCCTTGCTCCGTAACACCGAGGTGAGGTCAAAATAGATCCGTTGCCCCGCCTCGTAGTAGGGCGAAGGCCCGTCCCGTGGTTCGGGAACCCGGAATCCCGCCGCGCTGGCTACCGAGGACCCCATGAGCCTGATGGCCGCCAGGCCCATGGGAGTCAGGGGACGCGTGAGTCCTTGGGCGAGGCTGAAGCAAAGGTACGCATGCGGACCGGGGATTGCGGGCTGGCGGGTCATTTGCGGGTAGAGCGTGGTGATGGGGCGGGCTTGGGTGAGCCATAGTTTGCCGTCGCCGTCGATGGCCCATTCGGTGTCCTGCGGTGCTCCGTAATGCTCCTCGACGCGCTGGCCGAGGGCAGCGAGCGCCCAGATCTGGGAGTCGGCAAGGCAGGCATCCCCGGCTGTTCCGCCTTCTGCCTGCGCCGTCGCGTCGAGCCTTTCGGTCCCGCCTCCGGGGATTGAGCGGATCACCAGCTTCCGGTCGCCGATCCTTCGTTCCGTGATCCTGCCGGTGAGGGAATCCACCACAAAGTGGTCCGGATTCACCGCGCCGGAGACTACGGCCTCACCGAGCCCGGGATTGGCGTCGATTACCGCTTCGCGGCGCCGCCCGGTCACCGGATTGGCGGTGAACAACACACCTGCGGTCTCAGCATCCACCATCCGTTGAACGACGACGGCGAGCGTCACCGCGGCGTGGTCGATCCCGTTGCTTGCCCGGTAGCTGACCGCCCGGTCCGTCCACAGGGACGCCCAGCACTTCCGGACGGCCTGCAGCACGGCGTCGGCCCCCACGACGTTCAGGTAGGTGTCCTGCTGGCCCGCGAAACTCGCAAAGGGCAGGTCCTCGGCCGTGGCAGAGGACCTGACGGCCACCGGGACTTCCGAGCCCAGCGCGGAGTAGGCCGAGCGGACGGCGTCTTCGACGTCGGCCGGGATCCCGGCGTCGAGCACAGCCTCCCTGGCGCGGGCCGCGAGGGAAGCGAGCCCCCCAAGGTCGCCGGGCTCCACGGCCTGAAGGCCACGCAGAATGTCCGGGAGCGTCGCAAACTCGGGGCCACCGCTGGGAATTACCTGACTATCGCCAGGGGACGCAGAGCTGGCATCGGGCTGAAGCGCGCGCCGGTAAGCCTCGGTGGTGAGGCAAAACCCGGGCGGGACCGGAAGTCCCGCCCAGATCAGTTCGCCCAGATTGGCCGCCTTGCCACCGACCTCCGGAAGCATGGTTGCCCGGATCCGGCGCAGCTCGACGATCAAGCGCGAACCCTCCCCGGGCTGTGCGTGCTCCACCATTGCCGTCCGCCTGCGTCCACCGGTCCTTGGGTTGCCCTGTTATGCGGCGAGCATCGGGCCGAATTTGGCGCGGTCCGCCAGCCTGGGGTCATCCCGGTCGGGAACAACGAGCACGGGCCCTTTGGCATGGTGCAGGACTCCGTCCGATGTCGATCCGAGGAGCATTCCTGCGAAGCCTCCCCGCCCGCGCGTGCCGAGCACCACGAGTTCGACGCTGCGGCTCACTTCCACGAGAACTTCCACGGGCGAACCATCGAGCAGTTGGGTTTCCGCTGGAAGGTTGGGGAAGTGGCTCTTGAGCCACGCCAGGCCTGCGTCGAGCTGAACCCTGATGTCCTTGAAGAGTGCCTCCCGGTCCAGCGGCGCCGGGACCCACGCGAGGGAACCGCTGTACTCGGGTACAGCGCAGATGACGCGCAGCTTCGCTCCCATGCGTTGGGCCTGCTCTGCGGCTTCCAGGACGGCAACACGGGCGTGTTCGGAGCCGTCCACGCCGACTGCGACCACATTTTCGATCACGCGGGAGCCGGCCTTCGCGCGCTCGGCCTTGATGTGCTTGTCCTCTGTGGTCTCACCCAGTCGGTCCGCGCAGAAGAGCGGGACTGTCACGGTGGGGCACTTGGAGTGCGCCGGCAGGGCACTGCTCACGGAGCCCAGGAGCCTGCCCACGAATCCGCCGCGTCCCCGGGTGCCGAAGACGAGGAGCTCGGCCGTTTCGGACAGATCGAGCAGCACGCCGGAGGCATCGCCGTTCTCCACCGAGCCGTCGACGTCGATGGCGTAGCCGGAGACCTTCTCGAGGGCCTGCTTGACGATTGCTTCGGCGCCGTCCCTGATAACGGAGTCATCCACTGTTGCGTAGCCGCCGTCCAGGCCGGAAGCGGCGAAGATGGGCACGGAGTAGGCCGTGACTACATGCAGGGGCAGTTGCCTGCGTTCGGCCTCCCGGGCGGCCCAAATGAGGGCGCACTGGCCGTGTTCGCTGCCGTCAACGCCCACCACAATTCCGCCGGGGGCAATGGATGGTTCCTCTCCACTGCCTTCGGTCTCTCGTCGATGGCTCTCAGAGTGTTTGCCGTGCTGGTCCATGGGGCCTGCCTCCTCGCACTGCTGGCTGATGTTGCGGCTATTCTGCCAGAGCCCGCGCCCACAGCGTGTTTCTCGCTTGACTGCCGTGAGTTGCGGTCTCCAATGCTCACTATTCTCGTTTGCAAGGGCCGAATCAAGCGGGAAGAAGCGTATGTGGAAAGCCTCCCGGGAGCGTAGAAATCCGTCGAATCGGAGCGCGAAAAACGCATCGGCGGACATGCCGATGCCGGGGCTATCCACCACGCGATTTCTTCTGTAATGTTCGAGGCACTGGTGACCGGGGATCGTGTTTTTCAACACATCAACGGCCATCATTCGCGACCGCTTGGGGACCCGGACGCCACCGCGGTGTTGCCCTCGGCAACGCACCTTCAAAGAGGAGCCAAGCTGTGTCAACCATGCCTGCTGCGAGTACGGAACGCACCACCACCGTGGTCATCGGTGCCGGCATGCCCGGCCTGGCCGTGGCCAGCGAACTCAGCCGCTACGGCGTAGACGCCATCGTGGTGGATGGAATGCATGTCCCCGGACCGTTGCAGCCGCTCAACACCGGCATCCTCCAGCGCTGCGACGCCGCCGACGCCGCGTGCCTCCGGGAGCGCAGCGAAATCCTCCGGCACCTGCGCAACTACGCAGCCAGTCACGGGCTCGATGTGCGGAGCACCACGCGGGCCGTCCGCCTGGATCGCTTGGACGAAGCTGCCTTGGGAACGGTGATTTCGGGATCGGTAGTTTCCGGTTCCGGGCTTTCCAACCCCGCCGGACCGGATCCGGAAGCGCCCGCTGTGGCTTCCTCGGGTGTGGCCTCGTACCAGTGGGTCGTCCACACCGCCAACGGAGTGCTCTTGGCCGACCACGTCGTTGTCACCCGCTGTGGACAGAGCCAATTGCGGCGGATGCTTGCTGAGCTTGGCATCGCCATCGGCCAAAACTTCGTCGCAGCCATGCGCGCGATTGGAATGTACCTGGTTGGCGTCGGCGAACTTGCCACACCCACGCCAAAGGAAGTCCTGCGCCAAGCCAAGGTGGTGGGCCAGGCGATTTCCGCCAAGGTCTACCCGGAGAGCGTCCACGGGGCCCTCACGGGTACCTTCGCGGCAATTCCTGCCTCGGCCTAGAAAGAGGCCCGCAGAGACTTGCGCTTGTTTTCCATTCCGGCCCTTCGAGATCGGGTCTGGAAAACAAGCGCCGGTTTTGTGAGGCGAGGTTAGGGCAGACGCTCCTATGAGTCCCTGTCGTCCTCGGAAACCCCTTTTCCCTCGGAGTTCCCGGAACCGTCAGAGTCGCTGGAATCATCAGAATCGCCGGAGTCCCCGCCCGCCAACCTGCGCCGCGCCGTGATGCCCAGGAAAACCAGCAGGCCCGCGGCCACCACCGCGAAGACCACAATGCTCCAGGGGAACGGCTGGGAAGCATCGGGCACCTTCTCCGGCGTCCCGGTCGAACCAGGTGCGGCAGTGCCGGCGGTGGGCACCACCACAGATGGTGCGGTGCTAGCGGAGCCGCCGCCCGCCGTGGTACTTCCTGATTTGGCAGTGAACGTAAAGGTGCCTTCGATGGGGTGCGAATCCGAACTGACAACCCGCCAGATGACGGTGAATGCGCCGGCAGGCGCGCCGGGCCTCAGCTTCTGCGACACCACGGCGTCCACAATCTCGACGGAGCCATCGGCCCAGTTCTGGCCTGAGGCGTCGTTGACCCGGATCTGCGAGCCGAGCAGGAGCGGCCGGTTGTTGAACGTGATGGAAACGGAGTCCGGGACGCTGGCAACCGTTGAGCCGTTGGCCGGTGACGTTGACTCGGCGACGTCGTGAGCGAAGGCCGGTGCCGCTGAGAACAGGGCGGCAGAGAAAAGAACCGCTGCGAAAGCGACGACGACGGCCAGCAGCTGGCGGATAGGGCGCATGAGCGAGTGACTCCCTTGGTGTTGGATTCCTTACAGAGTAGGCGAATTCGAGGGAGGGCCGAAGCCGTGGGCATAGGATTTGAGAGCACACTTCCCCGATCCCCGGAGACTTCCATGCTCAAACAGGGCTCAGCCATCGACCGCTACTTCAAGATCTCGGAACGCGGATCCAACTACTCGCGAGAAATCCGAGGCGGCTTCGCGACGTTCTTTGCCATGAGCTACATCGTGGTCCTCAATCCTTTGATCCTTTCCGGAGCGGACTCGAGTGGAGCTTCCCTTGGCTTTGCCGCCGTCGCCGCCACCACGGCCTTCGTAGCCGGCATCCTGACGATCCTCATGGGAGCCTGGGCCAAGCACCCCTTCGCCGTGGCCACCGGACTGGGCGTCAACGCCTTCGTGGCAGTCACTATTGCGTCGCACCCCGGCCTGACATGGCCGGACATGATGGGCCTGGTGATGCTCTCGGGCCTGACCATGCTGATCCTGGTGCTCACGGGTTTCCGGACCGCGGTTTTCAAAGCCGTACCCGAGGCCTTGAAGACTGCGATCGTGGTGGGCATCGGCCTCTTCATCGCGCTGATCGGCCTGGTCAATGCCGGCTTCGTGCGCCGCATCCCGGACGCCGCCGGCACCTCGGTCCCGCTGGGCCTGGGCGTCGACGGGAAGTTGCTTGGCTGGCCCACCCTGGTGTTCGTCGTCGGCCTTGTCCTGACCATCGCCCTGGTGGTCCGCAAGGTACGTGGCGCCATCCTGATCGGCATCATCGTCTCCACTGCCCTTGCCGCCATCCTTGAATTCACCCTGCACATCGGACCGAGTTTCGACGGCAAGACCCACAACCCGCGCGGCTGGTCCCTGGTTGCGCCCAAGTTCACCGAGTGGGCCGCTCCGGACTTGTCCCTCATCGGCAAAGCGAACCCCCTCGGCGCGTTCCAGCACCTTGGCATCATCGCCGCCACGCTGTTGGCATTCGTGATCCTGCTCAGCATCTTCTTCGACGCCATGGGCACCATGGTGGGCCTGGCCAGGGAAGCAGGAAACATCGACAAGCACGGAAACATCCCCAACGTGGACCGCGTCCTGCAAGTGGACGCGCTCGGTGCGATCATCGGTGGCGGCTCGTCCGTGTCCTCCAACCAGATCTTCGTGGAATCCGGCGCCGGCATCGGTGAAGGTGCCCGCACAGGCCTCGCGTCGATCGTGACCGGACTGCTGTTCCTGGTGGCCATGTTCTTCACCCCGCTCATCAACCTGGTCCCGTTCGAGGCCGTCGCCCCCGCCCTGGTGGTGGTGGGCTTCATGATGGTGTCCCAGGTGGGCAAGATCCATTGGCAGGACTGGGGTGTCGGCATTCCTGCGTTCCTGACCATGGCCCTCATGCCGTTCACCTACTCGATCGCCAACGGCCTGGGCGCCGGGTTCATTTCCTTCGCACTCATCCGCACCTTCCAGGGCCGGGCCCGCGAAGTCCATCCGCTCATGTGGGCTGTGGCCGCGGCATTCCTGCTGTTCTTCGGGATCGGTCCCGTCGAGGAAATCCTAGGAATCAAGTAGGCCTTTCCGGAATACCGGACACCCTCGGCCCGCAAGCCGTGTTTTTCGCTGCCGTCATGCGCTGAGCTTGAATCATGGAGATTTCCCCCGCTGTTGCCGATATCCGCCCGACGCCGTGGACCGGCCGCTTCGACGGTGCCGGCGATGAGCACCGCCGCTGGTGGCAGGCCGTGGCGCCCCACACTCCCGCTGTGGCCGCCCCCGGCGGGACGGATGCGGGCTCCCGGGCCGCCGTCGTCGTGGGCTTCCGCAGTGACGAAGGCGTGCGGCGCAACAAGGGCCGGATTGGCGCGGCCGCCGCGCCGGAGGCAATCCGCCAAGCGTTGGGCCCGCTGGCTTTCCATCTGGACCGGGACGTGTTCGACGCCGGCGACGTCGTTGTGGAGGACGGCTCGCTGGAGGCGGGCCAGGAGCGCGCGGGACGTGTGATTTCGGAATTGCTCGACGCCGGCAAGCTCACGGTGCTGCTCGGCGGCGGGCACGAAACGGCTTTCGCCAGCTACCTGGGCGTGGCTGGCTCGGAGGCTGTGAAGAGCGGCAAGCGCCTCGGCGTCCTGAACCTGGACGCGCACTTCGACTTGCGGGACGATCCTGTGCCGAGTTCGGGCACGCCGTTCCTGCAGATGGCCCGGGCGGAAGCCGCCGCGGGCCGCGGACTGAACTACGCCGTCGTCGGCATCTCTGAGCCGAACAACACACGCACCCTCTTTGATACAGCGGACCGGCTGGGCGTGAAGTACCTGCTGGATGAGGACTGCTCCGCTGCGGCCGTGCAGGATTTCGTGGCATCGTTTTTGGACGGGGTGGATCTGGTGTACCTGACGATCGACCTGGACGTGCTGCCGGCGTCGGTGGCTCCCGGAGTGAGCGCCCCCGCAGCGTATGGCGTGCCGCTGCACGTCATCAACGCGGTGTGCAAGCAGCTTGGCGCGAGCGGGAAACTCCTGCACTTGGACGTTGCCGAACTCAACCCTGGGTTCGATATCGACTCGCGGACCGCCAAGGTGGCCGCGCGCCTGGTGAACACACTGCTGGGGTAGGGCCCTCCTGAGGCGCCGCGCCCACCCAACTGACTCGCAGTTGTTGTCGTTCTGAGCCCGGCAAAGTCATATGGTCGTAGCAACGCTCTGATTGATGGAGCGTTCTATGGTCAGGTCATTTCCTCAGAGTGCCCGCAACGAGTTTGTGGACTTG
>NZ_JBFBLA010000015.1:0-120385 GCF_040702485.1 Arthrobacter sp. NPDC080031 | reverse complement strand
AACGTCGAAACCGTGCCCCGGATCTTCAAGCGCATCCGCCCCGCGTTCCGCTACGACCGCTCCCTGGACGTCATCACCCAGGGCCGGGCCGCCGGCATGGTCACCAAATCCAACCTGATCCTGGGCATGGGCGAAACCCGGGAAGAGATCTCCGAAGCACTGGCCGACCTGCACGCCGCCGGCTGTGACCTGATCACCATCACCCAGTACCTGCGCCCCTCCGAACGGCACCTGCCCGTGGACCGCTGGGTCAAACCCCAGGAATTCGTCGAGCTCGCCACCGAAGCCGAGGAAATCGGCTTCGTCGGCGTCATGTCCGGCCCCCTGGTCCGCTCCTCCTACCGCGCCGGACGCCTCTGGGCCACCGCGATGCGCAAGAAAGGCCGCGAAATCCCCGCGCACTTAGAGCACATTGCCCACATCGCCGAAGGCATCCAGGACTCCGGCACCACCCGCCAGGAAGCCCGCACCCTCCTCGCACACCACGCGACGGCCTGATCCGCAAGGAGCCAGCATGTTCCCCACCCGGATTGAAATCATTCCCTCAGACGGAATTGTGGAGAGAGTCCAGGCCGCAGTGCCGCTTTCCACAACGCTCACCGTTACCTGCTTGCCCCATCACGGGATCGCGCGGACCATGGAGGCTTCCATCAAGCTCAGCCTTCTGGGCTACAACGTGGTTCCGCACCTCTCGGCACGCGGGCTGGAGCACCGGTCGCAGCTTTCCCGTATCCTCCGGGACTGCGAGGCCGCCGGGATCACTGAGGTCTTCGCCATCGGTGGAGACGGCGCGCAAGCTGCCGGCCCCTATCGATCGAGCCTTCCCCTCTTGGCGGACATCGCCGAGTGCTCCGGCGGCAGCATCACCGCGGGCATCGCCGGTTACCCCGAGGGGCATCCTTCCGTGAGCGGGCTGGACTTGCTGGATGCCCTGTTGGCCAAACAACATCTGGCGACGCACGTTGTCACGCAAATGTGTTTCGCCGCCCCGAAGGTCCTCGATTACGCAGCACTCCTGCGCCGCGAAGGGGTCGATCTGCCGGTGTGGGCCGGTGTTCCCGGGGCCGTTCCGCGGACAAAACTGCTGGCGCTGGCGACCCAGATCGGCGTCGGGACCTCCTTGAAGTTCATCAGCAATAAGGGGACCCTTGCGCGCAAGCTTCTAGGCGTGGACAAGTACTCACCGGAAGGCCTGGTGTCCGAACTCACGGCGCGCCCGGATGGTATCTCCGGAATCCATCTCTACAGTTTCAACCGACTGGACATGCCCAGCTGGGGGCGAAGCGATCTGCACGATCCCGAGCCCAGCGAAGCAGCATCCGCCTAGCCGCATACACTGACCCCCTAGGTGGTCCTGGGGACCCCTAGCTTCCCGGGACCGAAATCACCGCGACCGTCTTCTGGGCGTCGTCGCGCAGTTCCACGCCCGAAATCCCGGCGAGCTGGACCGGCGTCGCGCCAGTGACCTTGATGTGGCCGCTGGAGGTCGCGGTCCAACCGCACGCCATTTCCTCCGTGCCGTCGCGGCCCTTGACCCACAGGTACATCGTGCCTTGCGCCGGCATGCTGCGGCCTTCCAGTTGCAGCTCGGTCCCCCATGCCTTCCTGACGAGCCCCACAGTGAGCTGCAGGCCGCTGTCCGTCTGCAGCGAGTAGCTGGCGTCAGGTTTGGGAGGCTGGTTCAACACCGGCCCCGCCAGTATGCCCAACCCAAGGCAAGCGGCGGCCACGGCACCCACCAGGGCCGTCCACCGGCGTCGGGATTTCCGCCGCCGTGCCGCCATTTTCACAAGAATCGGCTGCGGTAGCGTTTCCGAAAAAGCCCCCATACGTGAGCGGGCGTCGGACGGAACTGCGGCGGAGGGCTCGACGGCGGGCCGCCCGGCGGCGAGCGCGACGGCGTCGGGCACGGGGACGGCGTCGAGGAGGGCAGGGAGGCTCTCCAGCTCGCCCAGCTCAAGCCGGCAATCAGCGCAGCTTGCCAAGTGCGCTTCGAAAGCCTTGGCCTCGGCAGGCTCGAGGCCGCCGAGCAAGTAGGCGCCCAGCAATTGGTGAAGTCCGGATTCGTTCACCGCTGCACCCCCATTTCGTCGAGAATCGTGCGAAGCGCCCTGACGGCGTAGAAGGCCCGGGATTTCACCGTGCCGCTGGGGATGTTAAGCCTCAGCGCGGCCTCGTTCACCGTGAAACGTTCGTAATGCAGGGCTACCAGGACCTCCCGGTGTTCAGTGCTGAGCCGCAGGAGCGCCTCCTCCATAAGGACCCGGTTGAGGAGCTCGTCCACTCGCTCGGTGGCCTCCTCCGGGTCCGCCATGTCGCGTTCGGCAGCCTCTGCCGGGCGCCGCTGGGCCTTGCGGTAGTTGTCGATGATGACATTGCGGGCAGTGCGGAACAAATAGCTGCGCAGGCTGCCGGTGATCTGCGGGGCGTGCTGCCACACGCGAAGGATGGTTTCCTGCACCACGTCCTCAGCCAAGTGCGCGTCCGGCGTGCAGCTCAGCACGAAGTGGCGCAGGGCTGTGCCGTGGTCGCGGTAGATCGCGGCCACCACATCCTCGTCGAGCGGCATCGGCGCCTCCTTGGTGCTCGGCTTCCCCTTCTCCTGCGATACGACGTGCCCGCCGCGAAAAAGGTTCACGCCCTGTGAACCATTCTTCACCCGGCGGCGTCGTACGGGTTAGCTTCCGGCACGTCCGCGGCCGGTGCAAGCGAAGGAGCAAACCATGAAGAAGCAACTCGGCACCGGGCTCGGCATTCTTGCTCTGGCCATCGCCCTCACTGCCTGCGGAGGAAGCCCCGGCGCGTCCTCCACATCCTCGAGCGCAACCAGTCCCGGTCCGACGGCGTCCAGCCCCGCGGCGTCGAGCACTCCTGCCGGCGCGGCGGAACTGAAGACGGCGTCGTCGAGCGTTGGCGAGCGAGTGGTTGCGGCGAACGGCAAGAGCGTCTACATCTTCACGAAGGACGTCAAGGATTCCGGAAAGAGCGCTTGCACCGGCGGCTGCGCTAACAACTGGCCCGCCGTGACAACGACGTCGACCAGGCCGGCGGTTGACGGGGTGAGCGGAACCATAGGCACCATCCCCACAGCAGACGGCAAGATGCAGATCACCATCAACGGCATGCCCCTCTACTTCTTCTCCAAGGACGAAGACTCCAGTGACACCTATGGCCAAGGCGTGGGTGGCGTCTGGTTCCTGGTCAGCCCGTCCGGCTCCATGGTGACCCCGAGCAGCAGCAGCACCCCGAGCAGCACCAGCACCCCAAGCGGGAGCAGCATGGGCTACTGAAACCCTCGCTCACTTTTGCAGCCCAAAAGGCAAACGCTCGCTCAGATCTCTCCGGCCCGGCCGGCAGATCTGAGCGAGCGTTTGTCCTGGAAGCCCTATAAGTGAGCGGGCGTTTGTCCTGGAGGCCCTATAGGCGAGCGAGCGTTTTAGGCGTCTTCGAACTCGTCAGCGTCTTCGAACTCGACGGCGGCGATGATTTCCTTCGTCTCCGGGTGGATCATGAAGGCTTCGTCGTCCTCTTCGATCATGATGTAGTTGCCGTGGTCCGTGGTGAAGTGCCAGGCGAGGATCGTCTCGCCGTCGTGCTCGTAGTTGGGATCGCCCATGGTGATCTTCTCCAGCTGGTACCCGGCAACGTCGCACAGTTCACGGATGATGAGCTCGAATTCGGGGGCGTTCTCGAGTTCCGCTTCCGCTGCCTCGGCCTTGCGCTCTTCGAGGTTGGGAATCCGGGCTACGCGCTCGGCGATGTGTGCCTTGAGCTGCTCCTCGTCCAGGTAGAGCACGCCGTCCTGGCCGCGGAGCCAGGCTGCGTTGAGTTCGATGATGTCTTCGGTCTCCAGGAGGGATTCGAATTCGCCGTCGAGGGCCTCGAGCTCCGCAACGGCTTCCGGTGCCTCTTCGGACTCGTCAAGGTCACCGTCCAGGTAGGCCTCGGCGTCGTCTTCGGACAGCGCGTCGAACGCTGCGACGGTGCGGTTGAACAGCTCGAGGTGGCCTTTGGCACCCATTCCTTCGAGGCCTTCGCGGACAAACGCATCCACCTCTTCGCGTTCCGGGACCGTGAACACGTACTGGGCGAAACCGCCCGCGAGTGCCTGTGTCAGGTAGAAGTCCACAAAGTAGCTGCGCAGAGCGTTGGTAGCGATTTCCTCATGGTTGAGGAGCTCCTCGTACATCTCGTTGACCACAGTGACGTTCGCGTCCACAACGGTTGCGTCGTCGGCCTCGATGCTGTCCTTCGTCAGAACTGTTACGTACCTAAAGGTGGTCTCATTGCTGGTCATGGGATTTCCTCGCTGCTGGGAAGCTTGTGCTGCTCCGGACCCTTTCAACGTACGCGGAGGCGGTTGTCGGGCAGGCTAGGCAGAGGTGAACGTCCGGCAAAGTTTCAGGGCCGCTCCATGGGCCCTAGGATTCATAGATAGCCTCCTGCCGAAAGTAGTCCCAACGAATGCCTTCCCACTCAGACGACTCCTGGGAACTGGCGATTCAGACACCCGCCATTAACGACCGCTCCCTGGCGGCCGGCCTCGCCTATGCCATGGGAAGCCGGGTCAGCGGCATCACTTTCGATTCCGCCACGGGCCTGATGATGGGCAAGGTCAGGGGCAGTGGCCCCTCAGCCTATTCGACGTCGGCCAAGCTGGTCCGCAAGCCCGGCGGCTGGAGCTGCACCGTAGGCGTGTGCAGTTGCCCCGTCCGCAAGGACTGCAAACATGTGGCCGCCCTTCTCTTCGCCGCCGAAGACCACCCTGCCGTGCGGGCACAGCTGTTGAGCGCGCCTGCGTTTGGGCAGACGGCGCAGCCTGGGGAAATCGTGCAGCGGCCGGCCTGGGAGCAGGCACTCAGCAAGCTCATAGCCACTCCGGGAACCGCAACGCAAGGCCAGGGCCTTCCCTTGGCGCTGGCGTTCGAGGTGGAAGAACCTGCCCCGCACTTCTCCTACACCGGCCGGCGGGATCCGCTCCGCAGCGTGCGCCAGCTCAAGGCCCGCCCGGTGATGATGGGCGCCAAGGCCAAGTGGATCCGGGGCGATGTTTCCTGGACCAACCTGAACTACCTCGGCTACAAGCGCGAGTTCAACGAAGCCCATATCGACTGGATGCAGAACTTCCTGGCCGCGCATTCCACTGCTGACTACCGGCAGCTCACTTCGAGCATGTGGATGCTGCTCAACGAATTCGCCGGCAAGAACCTGTGGAGCCTCATAGCCGAGGCCGAGAAGATAGGGGTCGCGCTCATCCATTCCGGCGGAGCCGCGCCCGTCCGCATTGCTGCCGAGCCCGCCGTCGTCGGGCTTGACCTTAGCCGGCCCGACGGCGGCCTACAGCTCGCGCCGTCGGTGACCTTGGGCGGGGACGCCCTTGATCCGGCCACTTTGGGCTTGATCGGCCGCCCGGCGCATGGCTTGTTCTTCACCGGTCCCGGCGAGGGGCACTTGCCTGGCGTATCGGCACCCGAGAACCTCATCACGCTGGCTCCGTTGGAGGGCGGCGAGTCGCAGGAACTCCTCGATTTCGTCATGGGCGCATCCCGGCTCCAGATCCCGGCGAAGGACGAAGAGCGATTCCTCACGGCGTTCTATCCGAAACTCAAGCAGTCCACCCGGGTGACGGCAGCGGACCATTCCGTGGAGTTGCCGGTCCTCGCCGTGCCCACGCTGTCCCTGCTGGCGAACTACGGTTCCGACCACCGGGTACGGCTGCACTGGGAGTGGCACTACAAGGCGGGCAAGCTCGTGACGGCCCAGCCTCTCTGGCGGCACCCGGACGATCAAGGCTACCGCGACGACGCCGAGGAAGCCCGGATTCTGGAGTCCCTGGGCCGGCCTTGGGATGTGGTCGCTGCGCTGGGCGAATCCTCGAGCGGAGGATGGGGGGCTCCACGGCTGGCGGCCTCGGTAGCGCTGGACGGCCTGGACACTCTGGCCTTCACCGAGGAGGTACTGCCCCGGCTCCGCGAACTGCCCGACGTCGTCGTGGACACCTCCGGCGAGATCGCCGACTACCGCGAGGCCACCGAGGCTCCCGTCGTCTCCATTTCGACCAAGGCCACCGACAGCCGCGACTGGTTCGATCTCGGCATTGTCATCACGCTCGAGGGTGAACCTGTCTCCTTCGCCGCGGTGTTCTCCGCCCTCGCGGCCGGCCAGAGCCGGATGTTGCTGCCCAGCGGCGCCTACTTCTCGCTGGACCTGCCCGAACTGCACCAGCTCCGCGCGCTGATCGACGAGGCCAGGTCCCTGCAGGACAACCCGGACCGGCACGGCACCCTTCAGATCAGCCGCTTCCAGGCCGGGCTGTGGGATGAGCTCGCGCAATTGGGGATCGTGGACGAGCAAGCGGCCGCTTGGCGCGAGGCCGTGGGCGGCTTGCTCGACGACGGCGTGACCGGGCTGCCGCTGCCGGGCTCGCTTGATGCCGAGCTCCGTCCGTACCAGCTGGAGGGCTTCAACTGGTTGAGTTTCCTCTACCGGCACAGCCTCGGCGGCGTCCTGGCCGACGACATGGGCCTCGGCAAGACGGTGCAGGCGATTGCTTTGATGTGCGCGGCGAAGGAGCAGGCTGAAGCCGCCGCAGGCGGCGCGGGCGGCAGCGCTCCCTTTTTGGTGGTCGCGCCGACCAGCGTCGTGGGCAACTGGGCCGCGGAAGTCCAACGCTTCGCGCCCGGCCTGAGCATAAAGACCATCGGAGAAACCTTCGCCAAGAGCGGCGCCGATCCGCAGGAAACCATGGCCGGGACCGACGTCGTCATCACTTCCTATGCTCTGTTCCGGATCGACTATGAGGCCTACGCAGCCAAGGAATGGGCCGGGCTCATGCTCGACGAGGCCCAGTTCGTCAAGAACCACCAGTCCAAGGCGTACCAGTGCGCCCGGAAACTCCCGGCATCCTTCAAGCTGGCCATCACGGGAACGCCGCTTGAGAACAACCTCATGGAGTTCTGGGCGCTGACCTCGATCGTCGCTCCCGGGCTGTTCTCCAGCCCGCGCCGCTTCGCTGAGTACTACCAAAAGCCGGTCGAAAAGAACGGCGACAAGGCCCAGCTCGCCAAGCTCCGGCGTCGGGTCCGCCCCCTCATGATGCGCCGCACCAAAGAGCAGGTCATCAAGGACCTGCCACCGAAGCAGGAGCAGGTGCTGGAAGTGGTGCTGAACCCGCGGCACCAGAAGGTGTACCAGACGCATCTGCAGCGCGAGCGGCAGAAAATCCTGGGGCTCATCGACGACGTCAACAAGAACCGTTTCACGATTTTCCAGTCGCTCACCCTGCTGCGGCAGCTGAGCCTGGATGTCTCCTTGGTGGACGAGTCCCTGTCCGCAGTGCGCTCGTCCAAGCTCGATGTGCTGTTCGAACAGTTGGAGGACATCGTTGCGGAAGGGCACAGGGCCCTCATTTTCAGCCAGTTCACGGGATTCCTGGGCAAGGTCAGGGAGCGGCTCGACGCGGAGAACATCGAGTATTGCTACCTCGACGGCAGCACCCGGAACCGGGCCGACGTCGTGAGCGAATTCAAGAACGGTGCAGCGCCCGTGTTCCTCATTTCCTTGAAGGCCGGCGGCTTCGGGCTGAACCTGACCGAAGCCGATTATGTCTTCCTGCTGGATCCATGGTGGAACCCGGCTTCTGAAGCGCAGGCCGTAGACCGCACCCACAGGATCGGGCAGGCGAGGAACGTGATGGTTTACCGTTTGGTGGCCAAGGACACCATCGAGGAAAAGGTCATGGCGCTCAAGACCAGGAAGTCGCAGCTGTTCGCGGATGTGATGGAAGGCGATGCCCTGGCCGGCGGCGCCCTGACCGCGGAGGACCTGGCGGGCCTGTTCGCGGAGTAAGGATTCGCCCCTTAGGAACGACTAGGACCGCCGCTATTCACTTTTTGATGCCACAAGTGTGAATAAGGAGCGACTAACTCACCGTTTCAGGAGGCTATATGGATACCTCCGTGATTGGTTCCGTCCTGGGCCACTTCCTTCGGCATATCGAGTTCCGAACGGCCGTCACTTGATGTATACAATTGAACGCGGCCTGAGCAGTACAACGTCGCCGAAGGGGGAACCGTGGAGGGCACCGAACCGCCGTCAGGGATGCAGGCAAGCATCGACAGAACCGTGGAATGGGTGGACACCGATGCGTCGGGCCATCAGCACAATTCGGCGATCATGCGCTGGGTCGAGGCTGCCGAGGCAGAGCTCTTCCGCAATCTGGCGCTTCCGGAGTACTTCCCGAGTGCTCCGCGAGTGCAGCAAGTAGTCAATTACACGGCCAAGCTGTGGTTTGGCCAACGGGTGACAGCAACCGTGAAGATCCAAAAAGTCGGGCGCACGTCCATGACCCTTGCCTTTGAGGTCTACGGCCACGCGCATCCAAACTCGCCGGGCGGGCTGGCTGCCCATGGGACGCTGACCACTGCCCACGTGCCCGCGGGCTCGGCCTCAGCCCAGCCGTGGCCGGAACGGATCCGGCAGGCCGCTGGCGTAGCGGTCCCGAACAGTCCGGGGCTCTGAACCGTGATGGACATGCCCACTCCGCCGGTACGCCACCAGCAGCTGATCGTCACCATCTATGGGCTCTACGGCCGGAGTTCGGGCGATGCCCTCCCTGTTTCCGTCCTGATTTCCATGCTGGGCGACCTCGGCTACGACGCGCCGGGAGTCCGTTCCTCAGTCTCGCGACTCAAAGCCAAGGGTGTCCTCAAAAGTGTCCGCCAGGACGGCGTCGCCAAATACGAACTGTCCGACACTGTTCTGGATGTTTTCCGCGAGGGCGACCGGAGAATCTTCGCCGCCGATCGCTCCACCGAGCTGGAATCCTGGGTGCTCGCCGTGTTTTCCGTCCCCGAAACAATGCGGAACCGCCGGCACCAACTGCGATCAGAGCTGTCCGGGCTCGGTTTTGGGTCCGTGGCATCCGGGGTATGGATCGCACCGGCCCAAGTACTTGAACAAGCCCGTGAGCGGCTTGCCTCGCGCGGGCTTGTTCAGTTTGTGGACTTCTTCCGCGGCGACTACTTGTTTGAGGGCCCCATGCGGCCGAAGGTGGCCGAATGGTGGGACCTGAAGGCCATCGACGAGCAATTTGCCGAATTCCTGGACCTCTACGAAGGCGCGGGAGATCTTTGGACGGGACTGGTCGGGGATGATCCCGAGGCCGCCTTGGCCAACTCGACCGCCGAGCTGCGCCGGGATGCTTTTCGCTACTACATCCCCATGCTGACCCTGTGGCGCCGCTTCCCGTACCGGGACCCGAACCTGCCGCTGGAATACCTCCCGAAGGATTGGCGCGGTCCGGCGGTTCGCGAGACGTTCCAGGCGGTTCATCGCCTTGCCGCGCCCCTCGCGGCCGCGCACGCGCACGAGCTCATCCACGGCCAGGTCCTCACAACACCCTAGGAGTGCGCCGCCCCCTCCAGGTTCCGGTCGACGTCGTACTCTGCAGTTCCCGAAGCGGAGCCTCTGCGGCCCTTCTTCAGGACGAAGTAGAGGACGACGATCCCGATAGCGAATGGAACCCCGAAGATCAATGTCATCCGGAAAGCGTCAACGAACAACGTCGTGGCCATGATGGCAACCATGAGGATGGCTCCGGCCCAGGACGCCGCCGGGTAGAACCGCAGCTTGTATGACAGAGTCGTCCCGTCTCGGTTCGCCGCGCGTCGGAACGCCAGGTGGGTCACGAAGATCATGAGCCACGTGGCCATGGCCCCGAACATGGACAACGCCATCATGAAGGTGAAGCCAGACTCCGGATTCAGGGCATACACGCACGCCGCCACCGCGATTCCGCCCGTGCAGAGGATCAGTGCATTGACTGGGGAACCGTTCTTGTGGAGCCGCCCGAACACGGCAGGGGCTTGCCCGGCTCGGGACAAGCTGAACATCATCCGCGTGGAGATATAGAGCTGCGAGTTCATGGCTGATAGAGCAGCCACAATCACCACGACGTTGATGACGGAATCGGCGAACGGAATTCCGATGACCTGCATGACAGTGACGAAGGGGCTGTTTCCGGCAAGGATCTGGCTGACGGGCGCTATGGCCAGGATCAGCGCCAGGGTCAGGATGTAGAAGAGGAAGAGACGGAATACGGTGACCTTGAACGCCTTCTTGACGGCGGTTCCCGGATCCTTCGCTTCGCCCGCGGCAATGGCGATCATCTCCACCGAGAGGTAGCTGAAGATCGCCACAATCACGGCCACCCACATGCCGGACACGCCGTTGGGGAAGAACCCGCCCTCGGCAGTGTAGTTATGGATTCCGTAGCCGGCCTCCCGCTTTCCAAAGACCAGGATGGCGGCGAGCAGGATGAATCCGAGGATGGCGAACACCTTGATGCTGGAGAACCAGTATTCCAGGGTGCCGAAGGCCTTGACGTTGAACATGTTGACCGCGATGAGAACACCGGCAAACAACAAGATCCAGACCAGCGGAGGAACTCCCGGGAACCACAGCTTCATGTAGCCACCGATCGCAAGCACTTCGGTGCCCACGGCCAGCACAACACAGGACCAGTAGAGGTACTTCACCAGGAATCCGGCAAGGGGCGAGATGTAGTGCTCGGCGAAAGCCCCGAAGGACCCGGTGGTCGAATGGGCCACGGTCATCTCAGCCAGCGCGCCCATCAGCATCACCGCGATCAGGCCACCGATCGCATAGCTCAGCAGGACGCTGGGTCCGGCGAAAGATATTGCGAACTTGCTTCCGAGGAAAAGCCCTGTGCCGATCGCGCCGCCCAGCGCGATCATGGTCAACTGTGGGCTGGTGAGTTCACGCTTGAGTCCGCTCTCGCGGTTTTTAATCAGGTCGAAGCTGTGTGACATCGTTGTCTCCTTGCTCGGAACTTCTTGGGGAGGTTAGTGCCTCAGGGTCTAGCGCTCCGGAATGACGGCGATGCCTTGGATCTCGATGAGGGCTTCCTTCTGCCAAAGCCGCGTGACGCCGATTCCAGCCATGGCGGGATACTCGGATCCGGCCATCTCGCGCCAGATCCTTCCGATCTCGCGGCCGTTGGCCATGTAGTCGTCCACGTCGGTGAGGTAGATGGTCACACTGACCAGGTCCTCGGGTAATCCGCCCGCCTCGCGCAGGGTGGTCAGCACATTGGAAAACGCCTGGGTGAACTGTTCCACGATCCCGCCGGGAACGATGTTCATGTCCTTGTCCAGGGCCGTCTGACCACCCAAGAACAGAGTGTTTCCGGCAAGCATTCCGTGCGCAAAGCCCGACGGCTTGGGGAGCGACACTGGATTGACGGTCTTGTGGCTCATGTTGTTCCTCCTCTTGGTGGCGGCTGCGACATGTTCGAAAAAATCCCTGTGCAGATCATTCCCCGCCGTGCTACGTTGAGCATATGTGACGATCGTAAAAAAGTCGACACATCAGAAGGCGCATCGGAATGAATGCAGGAATCGGCGGCATACGAAGGGACAACACGCATGAAGCTGGCCACCTTACGGACAGCCGACGGGGGCACGACGGCGGCGCTCGCTCTGGGCGGGAACAGTTACGTACCGCTGCCGGCCAACGACGTCGGAGCACTTCTCGCCGTCCCGGACTGGCGGGCGATCGTGGCAACCGCCTTCGCTGCAGCCTCCGGATCAGGTACGGTTTCCGCACCTGACAGCGAGCTGGCGCCTCTGCTTCCACGGGCCGGAAAAGTCATCTGCTGCGGGCTGAACTACGGCGACCACATTCACGAGATGGGCCGCGAACTGCCGGAATACCCCACGCTCTTCGCGAAGTACGCGGACACCCTTATCGGGCCGGCTGAGACCATCCATGTCCACGGCAGCGCGAAAGTCGACTGGGAAGCCGAACTGGCCGTCGTCGTCGGCTCCGAGCTGTTCCGCGCGGACGAGGACCACGCCCACGCGGCAATCGCGGGGTACACAATCGCCAACGACGTTTCCATGCGCGACTGGCAGAACCGCACGCTGCAGTGGTTCCAAGGGAAGGCGTTCGACGGAACCACCCCGGTGGGACCGGTCATGGTGACCGCGGACGAGGTCGACGGCGACTTGGAGGTCCGCGGTTACGTCAACGGCGAGCTGGTGCAGCACGGGAACACCAGCACCTTGGTGTTCGGACCGGCGAAACTCCTTTCCTACATCTCCCAGTTCACTATCCTGCGTCCCGGGGACCTTGTCCTGACTGGTACGCCCGGCGGAGTGGGGATGGGTATGACACCGCCGCGCTTCCTGAACGACGGCGACGTCCTCGCCACCGAAATCGACGGGATCGGAAGGCTGGAAAACCAATTCAGAATCCATGCACCCGTCCCCACCAACGTCTAAGCCAATACCGAGCACTTCAAAAGGAGTGACCACGATGAACACAACCGCTACCGACTACCGCCTCGAAGGCGACAACTCCATCTACGCCCAGGCCGACGGCAAAGTGATTCCGGTCGTTACGCGCGCCGGCGAAGAGGACACCAACACGGCCCAGTCCGGCGACTGTGTCCGCGTCTCGGGCGTCAGCATCCAGCACACGCCGGCCACCAAGATCTGGTTCGGGCAGGTGTCCAACGTTCCCGGCTACCGCTCCCTGCCGCACCACCATGGCGAGGCGGAAACCGGCGGCTACGTGCTCCGCGGCCACGGACGCATCTATTTCGGCGAGAACTACTCCGAGTTCCTGGACATGAAAACCGGCGACTGGGTATTCGTCCCGCCGTTCATGCCGCATGTCGAGGCCAACATGTCCGTCACCGAAGAACTCGTGTGGCTCACCGCGCGCACCCCGGAGAACCTCGTGGTCAACCTCGAAGACGTTGCCGACGAGACCCTCGCAGACTTCCGCAGGGCCTGATGGACATGTCCACTGGAATCCTGACCTCCGAGACATTCCTCAAAGCCATCGAGCTGACGGCCGTCCCTGCCCAGATCCACGACGAAGCCTACGAAGCCACTTCGCAGTACGTTCCGTGGCCCAAAGCCTACGGAGGGGACATGGTGGCCCAGGCCGCGGCAGCGATGATGCGATCGGTCGATGCCGACAGGCAGCTGCACTCCATGCACAGCTACTTCATGCGCCCGGTGGAGATCGGGGCAACGGTCCGCTACGAGGTCGAACGCCTCCGCGACGGCCGTGGATACTCGACCCGCAGCGTTCGTGGACACCAGAACGGCAAGACCGTGTACGCAGCCATGGGTTCCTTCCAGGTTCCCGAAGACGGTCCGGAGTTCCAGCCACTGGCGCCCACCGCCGTCGAACCCGAATCCCTGCGCAGTGCCGCCGAGGTGCTCCAGGGGGTCCAGGGGCCTGCTGCCGAGTACTGGTCCTCGAAGCGCAGCTTCGACATGCGACACATTCCCGGACCGGTATATCTGCAGGTCGAAGGCGATTCCGTGGCGAATCAGGCAATCTGGGTGAAAGCCTTCGAGCAATTGCCCGACGCCGGTGACGAACACACGACGGCGGATCTGCACCGGGCCGCGCTGGCATACGTTTGCGACTACACCATCCTTGAGCCTCTCCTCCGGGTGAACGGGCTCCACTGGTCCAGCCCCGGACTCGCCACGGCCAGCCTGGACCACTCCATGTGGTTCCACCGGGACGGCCGCGCGGATGACTGGGTCCTGTACGCCCAGGAGGCCGTGTCCGGGCAAAGCAACAGGGGGCTGGCCACGGGCCGTTTCTTTGACAGGCAAGGACGCCTGCTGGCAACGGTTGCCCAAGAAGGCATGATCCGCGCCGGCTCCTGAACACCATCGACTTATCCGCCGTATTACTGAAAGGAGTGGCCATGACAATGTTGAGATCAGCCCACGTGGACACCTTCACCCGCGACCATTTGCCACCGGCCGGCACGTGGCCGACCCTTGAATTCACGTTGCCGGAACTCCAGTACCCGGCGACGCTCAACGCAGCGGCGGTCCTCATTGACGACGCCGTTGCAAGCCATGGTGCCGGGCGCCCCGCGCTGCGGACCCCCGACGGCACAATCTGGACGTACGGTGAGCTGCAGCAGCGCGCCAACCAAGTCGCCCAGGTCCTCACCGAGGACCTCGGGGTGGTGCCCGGCAACCGCGTCATGCTGCGAGGGCCGAACAATCCCTGGATTGTCGCAGCCTGGCTTGGCGTGCTCAAAGCGGGAGCCGTCGTTGTGACCACCATGCCGATGTTGCGTTCCAGCGAGGTCGGCACGCTCATCAGCCTTACGCGGCCGGCCGTAGCCATCTCCGACCACCGGTTCATGGATGAACTGCTCGCGGCGGCAGGAGAGGACACCGTTGTCCTCTCCTACGGATCAGACGACGCCGGCGACCTCGCGTCCCGCTGTGCCGCCAAGAGCGGCGAGTTCGCTGCCGTGCCAACCTCCGCCGACGACGTCGCGCTGCTCGGCCCGACGTCCGGCACCACAGGCACGCCCAAAATCACCATGCATTTCCACCGGGACATCCTCGCGAACGCCGACACTTTCGCCCGCCATATTCTGCAGCCGACCGCCGACGATGTGTTTGCAGGTTCACCACCCCTCGCCTTCACGTTCGGCCTCGGTGGGCTGGTGGTCTTCCCCCTGCGCTTCGGCGCATCCTCGTTGTTGACCGAACGGGCCACCCCCGTGGAACTCGCCGAGAGTGCCGCCGCTGCCGGGGCCACCATCCTGTTCACCGCACCCACTGCGTACCGGGCCATCCTCAAGGAAGGCCGCGGATCATTGCTCCGCAAGCTCCGGGTAGCGGTCTCGGCGGGCGAACACTTGCCCAAGGAAACGTGGGAAGCCGTTCGGGAGGCCACCGGTCTCCGGCTCGTTAATGGCATCGGGGCTACCGAACTGCTGCATGTGTTCATTTCCGCGTCCGGGGATGACATCCGGCCCGGCACCACCGGACGGGCCGTGCCCGGGTACAGGGCAGCCATCCTCGACGACGAGGGCCTGGAACTGGGGCCCGGACAGCTTGGCCGGCTCGCCGTCATCGGCCCCACCGGATGCCGCTACCTGGACGACCCCCGGCAAGCGAATTATGTGGTCAACGGTTGGAACGTCACCGGCGATACCTTCACGAAAGACGAGGACGGGTACTTCACCTATCAGGCCCGGTCGGACAACATGATCGTTTCCTCCGGCTACAACATCGGCGCCCCCGAGGTGGAAACCGCCATAGACCTGCACCCGGACGTGGTGGAGAACGCCGTCATCGGCCGGCCCGACGAAGCACGCGGCAGCGTCGTCTGCGCATTCATCGTCCTGCGCGAAGGCGTCAAGGGCGATGACGCGAAGCGCAAGGAGATACAGGACTTCGTCAAACGGACGATCGCCCCCTACAAGTACCCGCGGGACATCCGGTTCGTTGCCGAACTTCCCCGCAATCCCAGCGGCAAGCTGCAGCATTTCAAGCTGCGCGACCGTATCGACAACGACCCCGAACAGCTTGCCGGCGCAGGCTTGGGCCAGGCCTGAGAAGGAGCAACAGCATGAAAATCGCAATCGTAGGAGGCGGCCCCGGCGGCCTGTACTTCGCGGCATTGATGAAGCAGCTCGACCCTTCGCACAAGATCACCGTCTGGGAACGAAACGCTGCCAGTGACACTTTCGGTTTCGGCGTCGTATTTTCCGACGAGACTCTCGGCGGCATCGGCAACGCCGACCCCGTCGTGGCCGAATACATGAGCCGGCGCTTCGCCCGCTGGTCCGACATCGACATCCACTTCGGCGGCGAAACGGTGACGGTGGGTGGCCAGGGCTTCGCGGCCATGAGTCGCAAGGAACTGCTGGAACTGCTTCAGCGCCGGTGCGCCGAGCTTGGCGTCGACCTGCGTTTCCAGACCCTTGCGCCGCCGGTGGAAGAGCTTGAAGCCAACTACGACCTGGTCCTCGCAGCGGATGGCATCAACTCCCAGATCCGCGCGAAGTACGCGGACTCCTTCGCTCCGAGCCTGGACCTGCGGCCCAACAAGTTCATGTGGCTGGGTACGGACCAGGTGTTCGAGGCGTTCAAGTTTTTCGTCAAGGAAACAGAATGGGGCGTCATGCAGATCCATGGCTACCCGTATTCCGACGAAGGATCCACGTTCATTGTCGAGATGCACGAGGACGTGTGGCGGGCTGCAGGCTTCGACGAGACCGCAACCGACGTCTTCCCGCCAGGGGTGTCCGACGAGAAGGCGATTGCCAAGATCCGCACGATCTTCGCGGAAGAACTGGACGGCTACGAGGTCCTGTCCAACAACTCCAAATGGATCAACTTCACCACCGTCCGTAACGAGAGCTGGCGCCATAACAATGTCGTGTTGCTCGGCGATGCGGCTCATACCGCACACTTCTCCATCGGTTCCGGAACCAAACTGGCCATGGAGGACTCCCTGGCACTCGCCGCGTGCCTGCGCGAGCACCCGGATGTGGAGTCGGCGTTGGCTGCCTATGAAACGGAGCGTCGTCCGGTTGTCGCATCCACCCAGCGCGCCGCCCAGGCTTCGCTTGAATGGTTCGAGCGGATTGCCCAATACAAGGAGCAGGATCCGACGCAGTTCGCCTTCAACCTCCTCACCCGGAGCCGCCGCATCACGCAGGAGAACTTGCGCCTGCGCGACCCGGAATTCGCCGACGCCGTGGACCGCAACTTCGCCGAGTCCCAGGGACTGACGGAGACTGCCCCGGCCATGTTCCAACCGTTCCGGATCGGGGGGCTGGAGCTTAAGAACCGCATTGTCGTCTCCCCCATGGACATGTACTCCGCGGTGGATGGCGTCCCGGGCGACTTCCACAAAGTGCACCTCGGTTCCAAGGCACTCGGCGGCGCCGGATTGGTCATGACCGAAATGGTGTGTGTTTCCAAGACCGGGCGGATCACCCCCGGCTGCACGGGCCTGTACACGGACACACAGCGGGACAGCTGGAAGGAAATCGTGGACTTCGTCCATGCCAACTCGACGGCCAAGATCGGTGCGCAGCTGGGTCATTCCGGCCGCAAGGGCTCCACCAAGCTCATGTGGGAAGGCATCGACGAACCGCTCGCATCCGGCAACTGGCAGGCTGTTGGACCGACGGCCCTGCCTTACGGTCGTGGCAACCAGACGCCTGTGGAACTCGACCACGCAGGAATGGCCGCCATCAAGGCTGAGTTCGTGGCCGCGACCCTCCGTGCCGAAGAGGCAGGCTTCGACCTACTTGAGGTCCATGCCGCCCACGGCTACCTGCTTTCCTCGTTCCTCTCACCCGTGTCGAACCGCCGGACGGACGAATACGGTGGCAGTGTGGGGAACCGTCTGCGGTTCCCCCTGGAAGTGTTCGACGCCGTCCGGGCCGCCTGGCCTGCCAGCAAGCCTGTGACAGTCCGCATCTCCGCGACGGACTGGATCGAAGGCGGCAACACCTCAGACGACTCGCTCGGCATCGCGAGGGCATTCGTGGCCCATGGCGCCGCGGGCATTGACGTCTCCACCGGCCAGGTAGCCAAGGAAGAACAACCGGCTTTCGGCCGCAGCTACCAGACGCCGTTCGCCGACCGCATCCGCCAGGAGGTCGCCGCACCCGCCGGAGCAGCGGTCATCGCCGTCGGTGCCATCTCCAGCTATGACGACGTCAATTCCATCCTCCTTGCGGGACGGGCCGACCTCGTGGCACTGGGCAGGACGCATTTGTTCGACCCCCAGTGGACGCTCCACGCCGCAGCCGAGCAGGAATACCAGGGCCCCGGGGCGCAGTGGGTGCCGCAGTTCCGGGCGGGCCGACGAAAACCGCCGAGCTCCCGCACGGATGCCGTTAGGCCCAGGCTTTCGCTCTTGAAAGAGCGCGAGTCCGACGCCGACAAAACGCACCTGCGTTGGACCCCGGGAACAGTCTCCGCGCCCGCACTGGCCAACTAGGCTGGACCGCATGGCTATCATCCATCGAGCAACCCTGAGTCCCAGCAAACTTGAGCTCATCGAAAAGTACCTGCCCGCCCAGCCGTGGTTCACCAAGGAAGGCTCCGCGCCGCCCGAGCTGCTCGGCGCGTACCGCTTCGATGATCCGGACGGCGAAGTCGGCCTCGAGACCCACTTGGTCTCCCACGGCGGCAAGGTCTATCAGGTTCCCTTGAGCTACCGGGGTTCGGAATTGCCCGGCGGGGAGGACTCGTTGCTCGGCACCATGGAACACTCGGTGTTGGGCACGAGGTGGGTGTACGACGCCTGCGCCGATCCCGTCTACGTCACTGCCCTGGCCGCCGCCATCCTCACTGGACAAGAGGAAGCCCGACAGTTCGTGGACGTCGACGGCGCCTTGGAGCCACGCGCCAGCTCCGTCAAAGTCAAAGGCAGTGGAGCTCCCGGTAGCGAAGTCCCTTCGGTGAACCCGGCCGCCCCGGTCACCGAAGACGGCGTCACCAGCATCGACGCCGGTAAGCTCACGCTGCTGGTAAATCGTGTCCTGGACCTTGGGACACCCTGTCCGCAAAATTCGGATGCCCTGCGGGGTACGTGGGCCGGGCAGGAAGCGCCCGTGCTGCTGGCGTCGCTCTCGCAGGCCTAGAGGACTACTCCCCCGGACGCGGCCGCCACACAACAACTGCCTGGGACCGCGCCCGGGGGCGCTGCCCGCGGGCCAGGCTGACGACGTCGCCCGCTGCTCCCGCAGCAAAAATACGGGCCTCCATCGGGCTCCGCCGGCGTTGCAATTCCTCGCTCAACTCGGCCACGCGGAACTGCAGCGCGGCCACCTGGTTTTCGAGTTCGAGGATGCGCTTGATCCCCTCGAGGGACACGCCCTCCTGGGAGAGCCGCTGGACTTCGCGCAAGCGGTCGATGTCCCGTTGGGAGTAACGCCGGGACTTGCCCGGGGCACGGCTCGGCGACACGATACCGAGGCGGTCGTACTGGCGCAGGGTCTGCGGGTGCATGTCAGCCAGTTCGGCCGCGACGGAGATGACGAAGATCGGCTGGTTGATGTCGATCCCCATGCCTGCGTCCCCTCCCATGTGTCGTGCCGCTACAAGCGGGCCTTGGCGGCCAGGTCGTGCCGAGGATCGGCGTCGGCGGTGGCCGCGGCGAATGCCTTGACGGCCTCCTCGGCCTCTTTGTTGAGGTTCTGCGGGACGGAGACGTCGATCGTCACCAGCAGGTCCCCGGTGCCCTTCGATGTCTTGACGCCGCGGCCCTTGACCCGGAGCGTTCGCCCGGAAGGCGTGCCGGCCGGGACGCGGACGGTGACGGTGTCGCCGTCGAGCGTTGGGACGTGGATGTTGGAACCCAAGGCTGCCTCCGCGAAGGTGACCGGCACGTGGATGCGGATGTTGTCGCCGTCGCGGTGGAAGAAATCGTGCGGCTTGACGTTCACCGTGATGATGAGGTCCCCGTTGCCGGCTGCGCCGGGGTTGCCCTTGCCGCGCTGGCGGACCTTCTGGCCGTCCCTGATGCCCGCGGGAATCTTCACGTCGATGACGTTGCCGTTGCTTTCGCGCAGGCTCACCGTGGTGCCGTGAATGGAGCCCGCAAAGGAAATTGAGGTCGACGCCGTGCGGTCGCTGCCTTTTTGCGGTGCGCGCTGGAACCCGGTCTGTCCACCGCCGAAGCCGCCGCCGAAGAGGTCAGCGAACTCGGGTGGGATGCCGCCGGCACCGCCCGGCTGGCGTCCGCCGCCGAAAAGCCCGCCGAACAGGTCCTCGAAGCCGCCATTGGCCGGCCCGCCGCGAGCTGCGCCCGGAGCGAAGCGTGCCCCGCCCATAGCGCGAATCGCATCGTATTGCTGGCGCTCCTCGGCATCCGAAAGCACCGAATAGGCTTCCGAGACGTCCTTGAACTTCTTCTCGGCAGCAGCATCCCCGGAATTGGTGTCCGGATGGTACTTCCGCGCAAGCTTGCGGTACGCCTTCTTAATGTCAGCGTCAGAGGCGTCCTTGGCGACACCAAGGATGGCGTAAAAATCCTTCTCAACCCAGTCCTGGCTGGCCACTCGGCTTCTCTCTTTCGTTTCTGGTTAAGTTGCGTGCGCTGCGCGATGCATAGGCCCCCGCCCCTTCGCGTGGCGGCTAAGTCCTACGGACTTCAGCCGCCACGCTCCGGCAGGCCCGATGCCACTCCCGGGGCCTATGCTTCGCTTCGCGCCTGCTGTCATCTCACCTCAGGCGAGCTTACAGCGGGCGCGAAGCCGGATATGGGGCGGCGGTGTGGAGGGCACCGCGGAGCGGGCACCGCCCCATATCCGGCGAAGCGCCACGGTGAGCACACCCAGCGCGGCGAGCACACCCAGCGCGGCGAGCACAGCTAAGCCGGCACAGCCACAATCACCTGTGCCGCACGCAGCACGCGGTCGCCTGACCGGTAGCCGGAGCGCAGCACTTGGCTGACGGTGTCTACTTCGATGTCCTCGCCCGGCTGCTGGATGAGCGCTTCGTGGATCGTGGGGTCGAAGTCGACTCCCGTTTCCGCGATGCGCTCCAAGCCGTACGTCTTCAGCGCGTTCTCCAGCTTGGCGGCGATCGCGGCGAACGGGCCGTCCACGAGGTCGCCATGCTGGCGGGCGGCGTCGACGTCGTCCAGCACCGGCAGCAGGGAGTTCAGGACGCCGATGACGGCCATTTCCCCTGCGACGGCGCGGTCGCGTTCGACGCGCTTGCGGTAGTTGACGTACTCAGCCTGCAGGCGCAGGAGGTCGTTGCGGAGCTCCGCGGCCTCTGCTTCTGCAGCGGCACCGGGGGCTACCGACTCTTCAGCCGGAACCTCCATGCCGTTGAGGATTTCCTCAGCCTGGGACAGGGCGTCGCCCTCGGCGGCAGCGGCGTTGGAATCAGCTGCCGATCCTTGGGTGTGGCGTGCGGCCCCGGTCTTCGGGTCAACCTTGCGGTTGTCCCGGATGACCGGTTTCTGCTGACCGGCTCCTTCACGCTCGTCGGGCTTGCCCTCGTTGCTGGAAGGTGAGTGCTCTGCGTCGTTGCCGTGGTGAGGCATGTTTACTTCTTTTCGTCTTCGTCGATGATCTCGGCGTCGACGATGTCCTCGTCGGCACCCTTGGCACCGGCCTGAGCGCCCTCAGCACCGGCGGCGCTGCTTGCGCCATCCGGGGAACCTGCGTGCGAGTAGATCGCTTCGCCGAGCTTCGACTGCGAGTGCTGCAGCTTCTCGAAAGCGGTCTTCACTGCTGCGTCGTCGGTGCCTTCGAGGGCCTTCTTGAGGGCGTCGACGTCGGCCTTGACCTCGGTCTTGACCTCTTCAGGCAGCTTGTCGTCGTTTTCGGCGATGAGCTTGTCCACGGAGTAGGCGAGCTGCTCGGCAGTGTTGCGGGTGTCGGTAGCCTCGCGGCGTGCCTTGTCCTCGGCTGCGTGCTCCTCGGCTTCACGGACCATGCGGTCGATGTCTTCCTTGGACAGCGCGGTGCCGCCGGTGATGGTCATCGACTGCTCCTTGCCGGTGCCCTTGTCCTTGGCGGAGACGTGGACGATGCCGTTGGCGTCGATGTCGAAGGTGACCTCGACCTGGGGGACGCCGCGCGGTGCCGGAGCGATTCCGGTCAGTTCGAACGTGCCCAGCGGCTTGTTGTCGCGGGTGAATTCACGCTCGCCCTGGAAGACCTGGATGGCCACGGACGGCTGGTTGTCGTCAGCGGTGGTGAAGGTCTCGGAACGCTTGGTGGGGATGGCCGTGTTGCGCTCGATAAGGTGCGTCATGACGCCGCCCTTGGTTTCGATACCGAGGGACAGCGGGGTGACGTCGATCAGGAGAACGTCCTTGCGCTCACCCTTCAGCACACCGGCCTGGAGGGCTGCGCCAACGGCAACAACTTCGTCCGGGTTGACGCCCTTGTTGGGCTCCTTGCCGCCGGCGAGTTCCTTCACAAGCTCGTAGACGGCGGGCATACGGGTGGAACCGCCCACGAGCACGATGTGGTCGATTTGGGAGAGCTTAATACCGGTCTCGGTGATGACGTCGTGGAACGGCTTCTTGGTGCGCTCGAGCAGGTCCTTGGTGAGGTCCTGGAACTTGGCGCGGGTCAGCTGCTCGTCCAGGTGGACCGGGCCGTCGGGGGTGACGGAGAGGTACTGGAGGGAGACGTTGGTGCTGGTGGAGGAGGAGAGTTCCTTCTTGGCCTGCTCCGAAGCCTCACGCAGACGCTGCAGGGCGATCTTGTCCTTGGAAAGGTCGATGCCCTTGACCTTGAGCTGGTTCAGCAGGTAGTCAACAACCCGCTGGTCCCAGTCGTCGCCGCCGAGGCGGTTGTCGCCGGCGGTGGCGCGCACCTGGATGGTGGAGAAGCCGTCTTCGTCCTTACCGACTTCCAGCAGGGAGACGTCGAACGTTCCGCCGCCGAGGTCGAAGACCAGGATGAGTTCGTCTTCCTTGCCCTTGTCCAGGCCGTAGGCAAGTGCAGCGGCGGTGGGCTCGTTGACAATGCGAAGAACGTTCATGCCGGCGATTTCGCCGGCTTCCTTGGTGGCCTGGCGCTCGGCGTCGTTGAAGTAGGCCGGGACGGTGATGACAGCGTCGGTGACCTTTTCGCCGAGGTAGCTCTCGGCGTCGTTCTTGAGCTTCATGAGGATACGCGCCGAGATTTCCTGCGGCGTGTACTTCTTGTCGTCGATGGCGACGGACCAGTCGGTGCCCATGTGGCGCTTTACGGACGTGATGGTGCGGTCGATGTTGTTGACGGCCTGGCGCTTGGCGATTTCACCAACCAGGACTTCACCGGACTTGGAGAATGCAACGACCGACGGCGTGGTGCGGCCACCCTCGGCGTTGGCAATGACGGTGGGCTCGCCACCTTCGAGAACAGAGACGACGGAGTTAGTGGTTCCGAGGTCGATACCTACAGCGCGTGACATATGTTGCTTCCTTTCAATGGCCGACGATGGAGATTTCACCCGATTCCGATACCCGCGGAGGGCTTGGAGGGCGGGGAGCACTCAACCTTCGGCTAGTTGAGCGTTCTGCACTCAACTGTACTCAGCCCTCATTCAATGTCAATCCAAAGTTGAGTGGAGTACGCTCAACCCTGTTCCCTGTGGGCTCAAGAACCCCGGAAACTCAGGGATTATGGCCGATTTCGCCGTGGGAGAACGCAGAGGGCCGACGTCGAACTCGCGGGAACGGTGCCGGTTCGCGTGAGCGCTCCGGCGAGTCCGCAGCGTTCCGGCGATGTCGACGGCGGGTGTTCCGTCAGGCGGAGTCCGGCGGCATCGGCTTGTAGACCCATGCCACCAGCACCACGGAGATGATCATCAGGAGGAACCACGAGCCAAGCTTGTCCGGGGACACCAAATGCCAGCCATCCAGTTGGCTCGGATACAGCCAGGCGTGCGACCAGGTGGCGATGTTCTCTGCAATCCAGATGAAGAGCGCCACCAGCAGGAATGCCAGGACCAGCGGCATCCGGAGTCGACGTCGAAACACCCTGAAGTACATCACGCACCGGCCATAGATCACGACCACGGCGGCCAGCAGGACCCAGCGGGCGTCAACGACGTAGTGGTGCGAAAAGAAGTTCAGGTAGATGGCCGCAGCGAGGACCGCGGTGATCCAGCGTCGCGGATACCTGTCGAAACGCAGGTCGAAAACCCGGTAAACCCGCACCATGTACGAGCCAACCGCTGCGTACATGAAGCCACTGAAGAGCGGAACGGCGCCGACGCGGAGGACACCCTCGGCTTCGTAGGACCACGAGCCGACGTCGGTCTTGAACAACTCCATGACCGTTCCCACCATGTGGAAGAGCACGATAACCCTGAGTTCGCGCAAGGTTTCCAGCCTCGTGGCCACCATCAGGATTTGGATCACGACGGCGGCGATCGTCAGGAAATCGTTCCTCGCGAGGCCGGCGTTGGCCGGATACCAGAGGTGGGCAGCGAAAATGACGGCAAGGAGCGAAGCGCCGAAGATGCACGCCCATGCCTGCTTGAGGCCGAAGACGGTGAACTCAATGAGCCTGGATCGAAGCCCTTGGACCGGTGCACTCCCCAGGAAGCGGCTCGCGCTCCCGTCGATAAGTTCCTCTACCGCGGTGAGCTCACGCATCAGCGCCCTACTCGCCGGGACCGAACTCGCCAAGGCCGGGCCCGCCGGGCCCGCACTCGCCAGGGCCGGGCCCGCCGGGCCCGAGCCGGCCAAGATAGTAGTTCTTCGGCCAATGCCTGGCTTTTTCGGGCAGCCTTGGATAAGCCGCCGCCAAGAGCCGCATGGTGCCGTCGAAGCTGCGCCGATCCCGGGCGTTCCAAGGAAGTCCGAAACCCGCACGAATCTGCTCCGGCAGCAGGCCCGCAGTAAGCAGCCGGACCAACGGCATGCTCAACCGCATCAAGAACGGCCCACCCGCGGGGTACAGGAGTTCGCGAGCCACCCTCAATGCAGCTGCATCCGGTTCGAGGTTCCGCACGGATTCGTCCCAATAGCCGGCGAAGGCCTTGCGGTCGGCAGGCCAGAGCTCGGCGGGAAGCTGCAACGCTGTCCCGATCCGCGCATACTCACGGTAGACACGATCGGCCGTCTCGTCGTCGAGGGCTCCATGGACCTTTTCGTAAACGGTGACGGCGGTGTCGTAGAGGGTCGCCACCACCCAGAGCTGGGATTGGGCGTCAAAGGCGTTGTATCCCGTCGACCCCTCGTCCGCTGACCGGCGAACAGGGGCGTGCGCACGATTCACAGCCCGGCGCACCGCAGCCAATTGCTCGTCCGAGCCATAGATTACGGCGTAGACGTACGTCATGGTTGCACGCAGCCGGTCCAGTGGCCGCTCGGCGAAATTGCTGTGTTCGGCTACGCCGTGACCGACCGCGGGATTGGCGATCTGCATCAGGATGGCGCGTCCTGCTCCGGCGAGCAAAACGCCCTCCGCGCCGATGTCAGCAAGTCCGCGAGCCATCTAGACACTCTACCGTCGGCGCCTACAACCCGACGATCCCCAGCAGCACCTCAAGCTGGTGCTCAAACAACTCGTCGCGCGCGGCGAAGGTATCAGCCCCGTACTGGCCGAATACCTCGAAGCTGACGGCACCAAAAACCGACGTCCACACCAGCACGCCCCTGGCCAGCCCAGGCTCCGGAACGGACACGCCCAGTTCGGCCCGGATGGCCGCCAGGTCTGCGGCAAGAGCGGGAGGAACGACGACGGCGGGCGCACCTTCGGCGGCCAAGGCACCTGCGCGGTAGGCGGCGTCGAAGATCCCCACCATCCGGTAGATCACCCGCGTTCCGGGTTCGGTGGTGCGCTCGGCGGGCGCCTGGTATCCGGGCACCGGGCTGCCGAACAGGAGGGCGTACCGTGCCGGCTCGCGCAGGGCCCACTGACGAACGGCCCGCCCAAGCGCCAGGAACCTGCCGCGGTAGTCGTCCCCGGGGAGGGCGTCGACGGCGGCATCCACTTCGTCACCCAGCTCGCCGTAAGCGTCAATCAGCAGGAGGGTCAGCAGTTCGTCCCGGTTCTCAACGTAGCGGTACACAGCGGAGGACACCACGCCAAGATCGCGCGCAACAGCCCTCAGGGACAAGCCCGCCGCGCCATGCACGGCAAGGTGCCGGCGGCCCAGCCGGATGATGTCCGCCACCGTCTGGGCCCGGGCCCGCTCGCGGGGCGTCGAGTATTTGGCCGCTGCGGCGGGAGGGAGGCTCATGCATCCAGCATGCCACAAAGGAGAGCACTGGCAACAAATGTGAGCAGTGCTCTTGACAAGGGATTCGAAAGAGCCCATCCTGAATTCAGAGAGCACTGCTCTCGAATGAGGCTTACAACCCGAGAATTTGATCCCCAGCTAGAAAGCGAGCAACACCATGTACGTCGTCACAGGAGCAGGCCCCGTCGGATGGACCATTGCCGAGCAACTCGCGGAACGTGGAGAACAGGTGCGCGTCCTGACCCGCTCCGGGAGCGGCCCGGACCACCCTCTGGTCGAGAAGCTCCGCGTGGATGTCTCCGACCCGGCCAAGCTGGCGGAAGCTTTCGACGGTGCTGCAGCCGTCTTCCACTGCATCCACGGTTCCGCCTACCGCGCCAAAGCCTGGGCGGCCGAGCTTCCCGGAGCAGAGCGGGTGGTGATGGACGCCGCGGCGGCGGCGGGCGCCGTCGTCGTCTTCCCTGAGAGCCTGTACTCCTACAGCGAGCCGGACAAGACCATGACTGAAAGCAGCCCGCGCGAAGCTGCCGGTGGCAAGCGCGGGATCCGCTCCGCCTTGCTGAAGGCCCGGCAAGCCCACCCGGCGAACACCGTCAGCGTGGTGGCGGGCGATTTCTTCGGGCCACGGGCCCGCATGGCGCACGCAGGCGAGCGCATGGTCCCCCTGATCCTCAAAGGCAAGACGGTCCAGGTTCTCGGAAGCGCCGGGCAGCCGCACTCCTTCACCTACGTCCCGGATCTCGCCGCAGCCATGATCGCCGCGGCCCAAAAGCCCGAACTCTGGAACTCAGTGCTGCACGCACCCACAGGACCGGCAATGACCATGCGGGAAATCGCTGGAGACTTCGCCGGCTCGGCCGGCGTTCCCGAACCGAAGCTGAGTGTGGTTCCAGGCTGGCTGCTCCGGACCCTTGGCCTGTTTTCCACCGACATGCGGGAGCTGGCCGAAATGTTGTACCAGTTCGAACGGCCATTCGTCATGGACTCCACCGCGAGCCAGGCCAAGCTCGGGCAGGAACCGACGCCGCTTGCGGACGCGATGGCGGCAACAGTGGCCTGGTGGCGGGATCAGCAAACCGTGGCTGCCCGCTGAGCCCTATTCGACGCAACGATATAACGCCAAACAGGCAACCATCGAATGGAGTTACGCCTGAATCCGAGTGACTCGTGGACCAATGCGGGAGTAACGTAGAGCACAACGGCTAGCTGGACCACTTTGTGGACTGGAGTGTCACCGTGGGTGTTGTGCGATCATCCCTGACCGAGCTCCTCGGGATACTTTCCGACGCCGTCTCGCCCGTGCGCGTGCGCTTCGATGATGGTTCCGAACCACCCACCGGTCAATCCGTCGATGCCCCTGTCACGGTCCATGCCGTTGCCATGAACAGGGTGGGCCGTTCCCGGCGGGAGGGGCCGCTGCTGGACCTTGAGCTAAAGGTGGCCGTTGAATGCCATGGTCCCACACAGCTGGACAACATGGAAAAGCTCTTGGTTGCCATCGAGCAGAACACCGAATATTCCGTGGTCTCCAGCGGCGAATTCCAGCCGGACGAGTACGACGCCGGCATCCGCCAAGGCCTCGGTTTCCTGGTCCGCGTCCCCATCGGCATAAGCCTCGACGAGCCTTCTGAACCTCCCGTCGCTGAACCCCTTCTTGCCGCCGCCGCGGTGGCCCGCCTCATCCACGGCAGGTTGGTCGACGTCCATAACAAGGGCATCCCTGAGGCGTATATCCGCCCGCATTCGTCCGGAACCGCCGTCGTGAGCGATCCCACCGGCCATTTCGAAGTCCTGGCCTCGGCGGACGATCTCCAGCATTTTGTCGTGGCAGTCCGCGGCACTGAACGTGAAGTCGCGGCCAATACGAGCAGCCTGCCGGTCATCATCCGCTGGGAATGAGGGATAACTGGCCCCAGGACGTGAAATGATCAACCATGCGTCCGATGCAGCACTCCAGCAAACTACAGAACGTCCGTTATGAACTCCGTGGGCCCATCCTCCAAGCGGCCAAGACCATGGAGGCCGAAGGGCACCGCATCCTCAAGATGAATCTTGGTGACACCGCGCCGTTCGGACTGGAAGCTCCGGAGTCCGTGGTGGTGGACATGATCCACCACCTCCGCGGCGCCCAAGGCTACAGCGATTCCAAGGGCATCTTCACTGCGCGGACAGCGATCTCGCAGTACTACCAGACAAAGAACCTGATGAATATCGGCGTCGAGGATATCTTCATCGGCAACGGCGTCAGTGAACTGATTTCCATGACGCTGCAGGCCTTCCTGGAAAACGGCGACGAGGTCCTCATCCCCGCGCCGGACTATCCGCTGTGGACGGCCGCAGTGACCCTCACGGGCGGCAACCCGGTGCACTATCTCTGCGACGAGAGCCAGAACTGGTGGCCGGACATGTCCGACGTCCAAGCCAAAATCACCAAGCGCACCAAGGCCATCGTCATCATCAACCCGAACAACCCCACGGGCGCGGTATATCCCCGCCACATCCTGGAGCAGTTCGCGGCACTGGCCCGCAAGCATGATCTTGTCCTCTTCTCGGACGAAATCTACGAGAAGATCCGCTACGAGGACGCCCAGCACATCCACATGGCCTCCGTGGCAGACGACATATGCGTCCTGACCTTCAGCGGCCTCTCCAAGGCTTACCGCATGCCCGGTTACCGTGCAGGCTGGGTTGCCCTGACCGGCCCGCACGCGGCAACCGCTGAATACCGTGAAGCATTGGAGCTGTTGGCCTCCCTGCGTTTGTGCTCCAACGTTCCGGCGCAGCACGCCATCCAGACCTGCCTGGGCGGCTACCAGAGCATCGAGGAACTCATCAGGCCAGGAGGCCGGCTCCGCGAACAACGGGACCTGGCCTTGAAGCTCCTGACCGCGATCCCCGGAGTGAGCTGCGTTCCCGCGGCCGGGGCAATGTACTTGTTCCCGCGGCTGGACCTTGATGTCTATCCGATTGAGAGCGACGAGAAATTTGTCCTCGATCTCCTGCAGGACCAGAAAATCCTTGTCTCTCACGGCTCGGCCTTCAACTGGCCCGCCCCGGACCATTTCCGCTTCGTCATCCTGCCGTCCGTCCGCGAGATCGAGGAGGCGGTGCGAAGGATCGCCACGTTCCTGGCGGCCTATCGGAACCGGCCCCAGGAGTAGGCCCTCCCCCCAACGCTCGCTCACCTATCGCCGGGTTTCCCCCAACGCTCGCTCACCTATCGCCGGGTTTCCCCCAACGCTCGCTCACCAATCGCCGGGTTTCCCCCAACGCTCGCTCACCAATCGCCGGGTTTCCCCCAACGCTCGCTCACCAATCGCCGGGTTTCCCCCAATGCTCGCTCAGAAGCATGCCCAGGGGTCACTAATGCACAGGGGTCGTCGCTTCTTCTTCGCGGCCGAGTTTTTGATCGCTGCTTAGCTGTGCCGCCTCTTCGGCAGCCACGTTGAGTGAGCGGCTGAGCAGGATGTAGGCGATGGAAGTGACAAGCAGCCCGACGAGCCAGGCGATGTCGACGCCGCCCAAGGCCTGGGCAACGGGTCCCGTGTAGCTCCAGGAACCGATCTGGGGCAGCACCATGAAGGGAACCTCAGCGACGAGCCCGATGGCGAACGAGAGCAAGCCCCGCGATCCCCAGGCACCGTAGATGCCCTTGGCAGTGAACAGGTCCGTGATGGCGTAATGGCCTTTGCGGACCAGGAAGTAGTCGACCAGGTTCGTCGCCGTCCAGGGAACCAGAAGGTACAGCATGAGGGTCAGGGAGGAGAACACCGTGGTGACAGCCCCCGAAGTGATGGTGCTGGCAACGAGGTACCACACCGCCGTCAGGACGAGGATGGTGATGACCCGGGCGTTGCGGGTCGGTTTGATCGGCCGGATGGAATCGACCGTGGTCAATACGGTAAGCATCCCGCCGTAGGCGTTCATTCCCATAGTGGCGGCCAGGGCCATGGCCGAAAGCAACGCCGTAGCATCACCGAGGTGCACGAAAACAGTGTTTCCTGCCAGCTGGAGTCCGGCAAGGCCATCGGTGGCGCCAAGCCGGATCGCGAGCCACGCCCCAAGGACTATCAGCCAGATCGCAGACGACGATGCACCGAAGAACACAGCAGCGATGACGGACCGGCTTTTGGTTTTGGACGGCAGGTATCGCGAATAGTCGGAGACGTAGGGGGCATACGTGATGTTGTATGCCGCTGCCGCCGCGAACTGCGCCATGAACGCGCCCCAGTTGAAGCCGTACTGCGTGGTGCTTTCGGCTCCGCCGGCGTTTCCGGTGATGACTCCGATGGTCAGAATCAGCATCAGCGGCAGGGAAACGTAGAGCAGCACGCGGAATGCCTTGTGCAGCCAGTCATGGCCGAAGATCGCAAGGGCCGCGGCGCCCGCCGCAGCGACAACGGCAATGAGTGCCGGATTCCAGCCGAAAGCACTGCCAAGGCCGTCACCGAGGAGCACGGTATCAACGACATTGAAGGCCACATAGGTGAAAAGGGTGGCGATCAACGGAACGACCACGCCCCGGTACCCGAATTGGGCCCGCGACTGGATCATCTGCGGTAGGCCCATGGTTGGACCCTGAGAGGCGTGGAAGGCCATGAAAATGGTTCCCACTCCAATGCCCAGAACGCTGGCCACCACCGTCCACCCGAGGGACAGGCCCATCGATGGGCCGATGAAACCGATCGGGATGGAGAAGTACTGGAAGTTGCCCAGGAACCAAAGCGGCGCTTGGTGCCACAGGCGGCCGTGCCGTTCGTTATCGGGAACCCAGTCGATTGAGCGGACCTCGATCAGTGGTGCGCCGGGCCGCGCCCTGGGCTGGTCGGATGCTTCTGTCGTCATTGCTGGACTCCGTGATCAGAAAGTGTTGAGTGATAGGTGCTCGTGCACGGCCTTGATGCCGCCGGAGCCGGTCCGGGTAAACACGATGGTTTCCCGCTCCTCAGTGACTGCCCGCTGTCCCCGCTCCTCCGTAGTGGTAGCCACGCTGTGGGAAAAAACCGCAGTTGTGCCGTAGATCTGGATGAATGGATCGCTGCTGCGGCAGCCGATCACCTTCCAGCCTTCGGACACCCTGGTGCGCCACTGCTCCTCGTAGTCGTCCCGGCTGTTGAGCCGTTCGGAGGTCCCGTGGAACAAGAAGGTCGCCTGCGGATCGAATGAGCCGAAATATGCGTCCTCGTCCATGGCCGAATAGGCCGCAACGATCCGTTCCGCTGCCGACGTGACTTCTTCCGGCGTTAGCTGCAGGCTCATCTATTCTCCATTTCTGGCTTGGAACGCCCTGCTGGCCGGCGTAGGTCGCCGCCGAACGGGGGTGTGCTCGGGGTGATATGGATCACTTTTTCATCATGCAACAGCTGATGCCTTTTAGGCAACATATTTCGTGAAGAGTCATTGGGCAGTTCCGCCCGCTTTCCGCTCCATCGGGGTAGCGTTTCCCTATGAACGAGCAGAAGCCTGAAGACGTCTACACACACGGCCACCACGAGTCCGTCGTACGCGCCCACGCCTCCCGCACAGCCGAGAACTCTGCCGCGTTTGTCATCCCGCATCTCACCGCCGGGACGTCAGTGCTCGACGTCGGATGCGGACCTGGGAGCATCACCTGCGACTTCGCGGAGCTGGTGGCTCCCGCGAAGGTGGTCGGGCTCGACCGTTCCGCCGACATCGTGGCCCAGGCTGCCTCGCTCGCGGCCGAACGTGGTGTGGAAAACGTGGAATTCGTGACCGGTAATATCTACGATCTGGACTTCGAGGACGAGACCTTCGACCTCGTCCACGCCCACCAAGTCCTGCAGCACCTGACCGACCCCGTGGCCGCGCTGCGCGAAATGCGGCGCGTGGCCAAACCCGGCGCCATCGTGGCAGTGCGCGACGCCGACTTCCACGGTATGAGCTGGTACCCGGAGGTCCGGGAGCTCGACGACTGGATGGAGCTCTACCAGAAGATCGCCCGGCGGAACGGAGCAGAGCCCGACGCCGGGCGGCGGCTCGTGTCGTGGGCGCAGCAGGCGGGCTTCACCGACGTCGCACCCTCGAGCAGCAACTGGCTGTACGCCACCGCGCAGCAGCGCCGCTGGCAGTCGCGGGTGTGGAGCGAACGCGTCCTGCACTCCGCCTTTGCCGAGCAGGCGCTGGAATATGGCCTGGCCAACGAGGCTGACCTGGCCCGGATCGCCGCCGGTTGGCACCGTTGGGGCTCCACGGATGATGGCTTCTTCCTGATCCCGAACGGGGAAGTCATCGCGCGAGCGTAGCGGCCGCGGGCAGCCCGCCAAATATTTTCTGGGATTTTCCATCAACCATGTCGAAAACCGTCCCGTAGTTCCGACCCATGAACGAAAGCGCCCACACGGAGCGCCCTGATAAGGAGTTCGAGATGAAATACATGATCATGATGTTTGGTTCTGCCGAGGGCATGATGGAAACCGCCGATCCCGAGTGGATCAGGGAAATGATCGGCTTCATGATCCAGATCGACAAGGATCTCAGCGATTCAGGCGAGATGGTTTTCAACGCGGGGCTGGCTGACCCCGGCACCGCCAAGCTGGTCAAGCAGACGGACAACGGGGTCATCACCACCGACGGACCTTTCGCCGAGGCCAAGGAATCCCTCATCGGCTACTGGGTGGTGGACGTCGCGAGCGAAGAACGGGCCGTGGAAATCTGCTCCAGCATCGTGAAGTACGCGCCGGTTGTGGAGCTTCGTCGCGTCCAGGACGAGCCCCCGGAGGTCTAGCGCTTGGCCGAGCCTTCCGGTGAATCCACGTTCGAGGACCTGCTGCGCTTGCTTGCGCCGCAGGTCCTTGGCGTGCTCGTCCGCAGGTACGGCCAATTCGCAGAGTGCGAGGATGCCGTCCAGGAGGCGCTGCTCGAGGCAGCATTGCAATGGCCCTCTTCCGGCGTCCCGGACAATCCCAGGGCGTGGCTGCTCACGGTCGCCAGTCGGCGCTTGGTGGACTATTGGCGCAGCGAAAGCGCCCGGCAGGCACGGGAACAACGCGCGGCGGGATTGGAACCACCGCCTCGCGAGGAGCCTTCTTCGACCGGTGACACAGACGGATTTTCGGAAGACACCCTCGCACTCCTTTTCCTCTGTTGTCACCCCGCCCTCTCAGCACCCTCGCAGCTGGCACTGACTTTGCGGGCAGTCGGAGGGCTCACGACGGCGGAAATCGCCAGCGCGTTCTTTGTCCCGGAGGCCACCATGGGCCAGAGGATCAGCCGGGCCAAGCAGAGCATCAAGAAGGCGGGGGCCCATTTCGAGCTCCCGGAACCGGGCGAGCGAAAGGCGCGGCTCGGCGTCGTACTCCACGTCCTGTACCTGATCTTCAACGAGGGTTACGCGGCTAGTTCCGGGCCATCCATGCAGCGCGAAGACCTCACGGCGGAGGCCATCCGCCTTACGCGGCTCCTGCGCGGCCTCCTACCGGGCGAGCTTGAGGTGGGTGGACTGCTGGCCCTCATGCTCCTCACCGATGCACGACGCCGGGCGAGGTCCCTCCCGGACGGGATGCTGGTGCCGCTCGCCGAGCAGGATCGCCGCCTGTGGGACGCGGGGCAGATCGCCGAGGGCCTTGAACTGTTGTCGGCGGTGCTGGGGGTCGGGCGGCCGGGACCCTACCAGCTGCAGGCCGCGATCGCCGCGGTCCATTCCGAGGCGGCCTCCGCGGAGGAGACCGACTGGCCGCAGATCCTTGCTTTGTACACGGTCCTCGAAGCCGTGGCGCCAAGCCCGGTGGTGACGCTCAACCGGGCAGTCGCAGTGGCAATCGTCGAGGGGCCTCGGGCGGCCCTCGAGCTGCTGGCGGGTCTTCAGAAGGGCCCGGAAGACTGGCACAGGCTCGACGCCGTCCGCGGCCACCTGCTCGAAATGTCCGGCGACCTTCCGGGTGCCCGGGAATGCTTTCTTGCCGCGGCAAAGAAAACAGGGAGCCTGCAGGAACGGCAGTACCTCCTCGTGAAGGCGGCCAAGCTCGGGCAGTTGTCCACATAGGCGAAGTGATCCCTGTTTGTGGTCCGCGGCCACGAATAGCCTCGAACCATGATTATTCAAGCAGGCTTTGACCTCCAGATTCTCGCCCGTCCGCTCATCGACCAAGAAGAAAAGCTCTACCCACGGCTCGTCGTGATCGGCCTCGACGCCGAGATGCAGCTGGATAGCATCCGGGTTGTTACAGAGTCCTTCGAAGGCAGCTTGAATCCGTTCCAGGACACCATCCTGGAACATCTGGATCTCGAGGGTTCCAAGTATTTTGCGATCGCGCACGCCGGAATCTGGGCCGAGGACGACTATTACGATGAGCAGCCAATCCTCCAGGAAGCGAAGAAACTCAAGGGTGTCGCCGAGGAGCGCGGGCTTCACATGATCGGCCATTTTGGCATCGACGAGACCGGATACATGTCCAATGGCCCGCACTCCTACTTTGACCAATATGCTTCGGGAGACGACCTCCCGGACACGATGCTTCACTGGATGCACTCGAGGTATGGCCATTGTGCCTGAGCTTCGTCGACCGTGGGCCAGAAGCATCCACAGTGCCACTGAGCCTTACTTTCCAGAGGTTGACCAACTAGACTTGGTCAACATGGCGCAGTACAACGTCCAGGAGGCAAAGACCCGCCTTTCTGAGCTTCTCAACATGGTTGAACGGGGCGAGGATGTGGTCATCGCCAAAGCCGGCAAGCCCGTTGCCCGGCTCGTGAAGATCGAGCGGCCCACCAAGCGCCGCCTTGGATTCGTCAAAGGGCAACTCCCGGACAATTTCCTAGAGCCCATGGACGAGGAGGAACTTGCGCTGTGGGAAGCACCCCTTACCTCCTCGACACGCATGCCCTGATCTGGGCCCTCACTGAACCAAGGAAGCTCTCACCCAAGGCAAGACGTGCAATCCAGTCATTCGACAATCGTCTTGTGGCATCATCCGCCAGCGCCTACGAGATCGGCTACAAGCACAAGCTGGGTAGGCTTCCGGGCTTGGAGGGACTGCTCCTGGGTTATGCCCGGCACGTCGCCGAACTGTGCAACGAGGAGCTACCCATCCGGAGCGTGCACGCGCTTGCGGCCGGGAAACTCGATTGGGAGCATCGGGACCCCTTCGACAGGCTGATCGCCGCCCAAGCAATTGTGGAATCGATGGTGGTCATCACGGCCGATCAAGAATTCCATAGCTTCCCGTTAGTTGAGTCGCTCTGGTAACCGCTCGTCGGTTACTACGCATCAGCATGTCCTGCCGCACCGCCCTCCGGGCATAAGCTGGATTGGTGCAAATTTCGCTTTGGCTGGCACTGGTAGGCGCCGGCACCCTGATCAGTTTCACTCCCGGCGCCGGCGCCATCTCCACGATGAGCAACTCGCTCAACTCCGGATTCCGCCGTTCCATCTGGGGAGTGCTGGGCCAGCAAACGGCACTGATCATCCACATCCTGGTCGTGGCGCTCGGGGTAGGTGTTCTGGTCTCCAGCTCGCCTGTGGTCTTCAACGTGATCCGCTACACGGGAGCCGCATATCTGGTGTACATGGGCATCCGGCAGTTCCTCCACCGGCCTGACCTGGACAAGGAGAAAGTGGAGGCCCGACGGAACGAGCCAGCATGGTCCATGTTCCAGCGAGGCGTGTGGGTCAACCTGCTCAATCCGAAGGCGATTGTTTTCTTCCTGGCCTTCATGCCGCAATTCATCCGCCCCGAGCAGCCACTGATTCCGCAATATCTGATCCTCAGCAGCACGATCGTTTTCATCGACATCTGCGTCATGTGGTTCTTCTTCGCTTTGGCAGCCCGTTCATTCCAACGGTTCACGCACAACGAGCACGGACAAAAGGTCCTGAACCGCACCTTCGGCGTGCTGTTCATGTCCGTCGGCGTCCTGCTCGCTGTCATCCACTAGGCCAGCAATCGACTGCCGAGCAAATGTCGTTTTCCAGCCTCAAAACGGCACTTGCTCAGCAATCGACGGGGGAAACCTACCGCGTGGACCCGCGCACCACCAAGGAGCTCTCAAGCGTCAGCTGCGGCTGTTCCAGCTCACGGCCTTCCATCAGTCCCCGGAGTTGTTCGCCGGCCTTGAGTCCCAACGGAGTGGCCGGCAAATGCACACTGGTCAGGCTCGGGTTGCTCGTGGCCGAATACGGCAGGTCATCGAAGCCGGCAACAGCGAGTTCCTCCGGAATCCGGACACCGGCCACTCGGGCTTCCTGCAACACACCGTAGGCGTGGGTGTCCGTTCCGCAGACGACGGCGGTGACCCCGTCACGCTGCCAGTCCGGCCAGGCGGCTGCGAAGGCAGCCGCGGCAGCGCCGACGTCGATGGTGGTACCGATGATGTGGGCGTCCGCAACGGAAATGCCGCAGGAGACTGCCTCATCCAGGAACGCCGCCCGGCGCACCTCGAACGTGGCTGTGCCCGTCACACTGTCCACGTAGGCAACCCGCTTGTGCCCGGAGGCCGCAAGATGCGCGGCCAATTCACGGGCGCCATGGGCAACATCGAGGTTCACGGATGGAGCATAGGCTTCGAGGCCGGGGGCGTCGAGAAGGACCAGCGGCCCGGCAACGGATAGCTCCTCCAGGAAACTTGCGTTGGGCGCATCCACCAGCAGACCGGCGGGACGAAGGGCCAGAAGCTTTCGGACGTCCTCCGAACGGGGAAACTCACCGGCGTCGGTCACGGAGAGCAACAGCTGGTATTCGGATCCGAGCGATTCCCGGACTCCCGCGATGACCTTGGCGAAAAAGGGGTTGGAAATGTCCGGCGCCACAAGGATCACAATCGAGCTCACGCCCTTGGCCAAAGAACTGCCGATGCCATCCACCACGTAGCCGAGTTCGGCGATAGCCTGGCGGACCCGTGAAATGTTGTCTTCGGAGACCCTGCCCTGGGTTTTGCCGTTGGCAACCAGGGACACGGTCGCAGTCGAGACCCCTGCCAGGGAGGCCACCATCGCCGCGGTGACGCGCTGCGTACGGTTGGAGGCCCGGTGCACTCGTTCCGCGGATTCCATACAACGATCGTAGCGGGAATCAGCCCCTTCCCTCGCCGCAAGGCATCAAACGCTTGACGCAATGAGCGTTAAGCGTTTGACGTAAGACGCAAGCCAGTGCCAGAATTCCTCTGAATGCTTTAGCGCCCTGCATCGGCAGGCCCCAATGACGTGGAGATGAACATGGACCCCACCATGACCCGTGAACGCAAGAAGATCATCCTGGACTGTGATCCCGGGCATGACGACGCCGTGGCCCTGCTGCTGGCCCACGGCAACCCGGACATCGAACTGCTCGCCGTCACCACGGTGGTGGGTAACCAGACCCTCGAAAAAGTCACCCGCAACGCCTTGTCGGTGGGCACGATCGCCGGCATCACCGGTGTTCCCTTTGCCGCCGGCTGCGACCGCCCACTCGTCCGCTCCATCGAAACCGCGCCGGACATCCACGGCGAAACCGGCATGGACGGCCCCGAGCAACCCCGGTCCGCCATCGAGCTGGACCCGCGCCACGCCGTCGACCTCATCATCGAAACGATCATGGCGCACGAGCCGGGCACAGTGACCCTGGTCCCCACTGCGGGACTCACCAACATCGCCATGGCCGCCCGCAAGGAGCCGCGCATCGTTGAACGCGTCAAGGAAGTTGTCCTGATGGGCGGCGGCTACCACGTAGGCAACTGGAGTGCCGTGGCCGAATTCAACATCATCATCGACCCCGAGGCCGCCCATATCGTGTTCAACGAAAAATGGCCCGTGGTGATGGTCGGTCTGGACCTCACGCACCAGGCCCTGGCCACTCCCGAGGTCGTTGAGAAGATCGCCGCCGTGGGCACCAAGCCGGCAAAGTTCGTCATGGAACTGATGGAGTTCTTCACCAAGACCTACAAGGGCGCCCAGGGCTTTGACTATCCCCCGGTGCATGATCCCTGCGCCGTGGCCTACGTCATCGACCCCAGCGTGATGACTACCCGCAAGGTCCCCGTCGATATCGAACTGCAGGGCAAGCTCACGCTTGGCATGACCGTGGCCGATTTCCGCGCCCCCGCACCGGCCGACTGCCACACCTCCGTCGCCGTCGACCTCGACCACGAGAAGTTCTGGAACCTCGTCACCGACGCGATCATCCGCATCGGCGAGCCCGAGGACGGCGGCGCTCCCGCCGCCGCCGTGGCTGGCAGCATCGCAGGAGAGGCCAAGTAAATGACCACCCTCATCAACGAAACCAAGACCAACCGCGGCAACGTCGCGGCCCTCATGGTTGCCCTGCTGGCCGCCTGCGTAGCCTTCCAGCTCAACGCTTCCATGCTCAGCCCGGCCCTGGTCACCATGGGCAACGAACTCCACACGGACCAGGCAGTCATCGGCCTCTCCCAGACCTGGTTCTTCACCGCCGCGGCCTTGTTCTCACTCTTTCTGCCGCGCCTGAGCGACATCGTCGGCCGCAAGAAGATCCTCCTCGGCATGATGCTGCTCATGGCCGTCGGCTCGGTCATCGCAGCCATGGCGCCCGACGTCACATGGCTCTTCGTGGGCCGCATCGTCCAGGGCGTCAGCGGCCCGACCGTCCCGCTGTGCCTCATCATGCTGCGCTCCGCGGTCAACAACCCGCGCAAGTACGGAGCCCTCATGGGCCTCATCACGGCAGTCAACGGCGGCGTTGCCGGCGTCGACTCCTTCGTGGGCGGCTACTTCGCCGAGCACTTCGGATTCCGCAGCATCTTCTGGCTCATGGTCGGCCTCGCAATCGTGGCCACGGCCTTGATCGCCATCCTTGCCGGCGAGAGCAAGCCTGCCGCCGGTACAGGCATGGACTGGCGCGGCGTGTTCTTCATTGTCATCGCGGTGGGCGCACTCCTGACAGCCCTCAATGAGGGATCCAAGCTGGTCGGCGCATTCTCTTCCGGGACGCTGATGCTGGCGATCGGACTGATTGTGGTCGCCGCGGCCGCGTTCGCCGCGTTCTGGAGGACCGAAAAGCGCTCCAAGCAACCCATGGTGGAAACGATCCACCTCCGCCAGCGTTCCACGTGGGCGCCCCTGCTGACCACCACCCTCGCCATGACCGGCATCTTCGCAGTCATCAACGGCATCGTCCCGGCCTACGTCCAGGCCGCGGCACCGGGATTCGGGGTTGGCCCCACCGAGATGTCACTCATGATCCTCACGCCGTACGCCCTCCTCGGCTGGGTATTCGGACCCATCAGCGGCCGGCTCGCGCCCGTGCTCGGCTACACCAAAGTCCTGCGCATCGGAATGCTGGGCAGCATCGCGGCCCTGGCAATCATCGCGTTCTTCGGCCTCAGCAGCCTGCCGATCATGATCGTGGGAACGGCCTTGCTCGGCATCATGTACGCCGGTACGGTCAACATCATGCTCAACGGACTCGGAGTTGTCCTCTCCCCTGCCGGCAACCCCGGTTTCCTGCCCGGCATGAACGCCGGCGCCTTCAACCTCGGCGCCGGCTTGAGCTTCCTGGTGTTGCCGGCCGTCCTTGTGGCGACCTCGGCGCTGGGCGACACCAAGGCCTCGTACTTGACGGTCGTCGTCGTGGGCCTTGCCATCACTGTCGCCGCCTTCGCGGCGTCGCTGCTCATCCCCAAGCCCCTCGAAGCCGAGGTTGAAAAATGAACCGCAGGATCGTCGTCGTCGGGTCCTTGAACGCCGACCTGACCATCTATTGCGAGCGGCTCCCGCTCCCGGGCGAAACCGTCCACGGCAACGGATTTGCGGTCAATCCCGGCGGCAAGAGTGCCAACCAGGCCGTCGCTGCGAGCAAGCTAGGCGGCACGGTAAGCCTGATCGGCGCGGTCGGAAACGACTCCAACGGTGACATGCTCATCGCCTCCACGGAAGGGGCCGGGGTGGACGTTTCGCGCGTCCGCCGTGCCGCGGAGGTGGCCACCGGCGTCGCGGTTATCGCGGTGGACGCGCATGGTGAGAACAACATCATCATTTCGGCCGGTGCCAACGGAACGCTCGCCCCGGCGGACGTGTCGGCGGACGCCTTCGACGACGCCGCGGTGCTCTGCCTCTGCCTGGAGGTCAGCCTTGAGACCGTGGAGGCTGCCGCGAAAGCAGCGCACGACGCCGGAGCAACGGTTCTGTTGAATCTCTCGCCATACGCCGAGATCCCGCAAAGCCTGGCCGCCTTGAGCGATGTGCTGCTGGTGAACGCCCATGAGGCCTCCATGTTCCTGGGCGACGCTGAGATGCCCCACCCCGGCGCGCACGCAAGCGCCTGGGAGCCTGTCCGAAGCCAGTTCGCCGAGCGGGGATTGCAACGGGTATTGGTTACGCTCGGCTCCCACGGCTCAGTGGTGTTGGATTCGCTCGCCGTATCCGGGGAACAGATCTCGCGGATCGCACCCACCAAGGTCAATGCCGTGGATACGACCGGTGCAGGGGACGCCTTCACCGGAGCCATAGCGGCCCGCCTCGCCGCGGGGGAAACCCTGGCCGAAGCCGCGGCGTTCGCTTCGGTTGCCGCAGCCCTCGCCACCACCAAGAAAGGCACCCAAGCCGCCTACCCCGGGGCTGCGGAAGTCCTGGAGCACTTGCGGATTTCCTGACCAAGCCGCCAGGGTGCAGGCGCTTTTACGCCTCCACCAGCGACTTTACAAATTCTGTAATTTTCACTAGCCAAGACAGGGTGGTATCCCCCATGCTTGCTCCATGTACTCAGCGTTGAGCCCATACCGCATCATCACCGTCTGCACGGGAAACATCTGCCGCTCACCCATGGCGCAACTGATGTTGACTGAAGCGTTCGACGCCGGAGGGCTCGGTGGAGCGGTGGTTGTGGACTCCGCGGGAACCACGTCCTACGAGGCCGGACACCCCATCGATCCACGCGCAGCCCGGGTCCTTTCGGCACACCGCATCCGCTCCGAGGGTCACATCGCGAGGAGTTGGCGCGAGGAGTGGTTCCGGGAGCGGGACCTGATTTTGGCCCTCGACGTGGATCACTACGGTTGGCTCCACGAGGCCGCCCCGGATTCGGAGGCACTGGCCAAGATCCGGATGCTGCGCAGTTTCGACCCGTCCGTAGCAGGCCGGAGCACCTTGGACCTGGGCATCGAGGATCCCTGGTACGGCGGCCATCACGATTTCGACGTCACCTGGGACCTCATCAAAGCGGCCGTCCCCGGCATCGTCGCTTCCACCCGGGACGTCCTTGCCGCCAGGCAGCACGCACAGCACCCCGACCCGCAGCAGGTACGCTCTATTTCATGACCCCAGCACCCGTGATCATCGCTATCGATGGCCGCTCAGGCGCGGGAAAGACCACCCTCGCCGTCGAACTTGCCGCCCGCCTCCGGATGCATCACAAGGTGTCGCTGTTCCATCTTGAGGACATCTATCCGGGCTGGAACGGCCTCGCCGCGGGCATCGAGCGATACGTCACCACTGTCCTGGCACCACTGCGGCACGGGAACGCCGCCGAGTGGGTCAGTTGGGACTGGGAGAAACACTACGACGGCCGCAGCCACGTCACCCTGCCTGCCGAAATCGTGATTGTCGAGGGCGTCGGGGCAGCCGCGAGTGCCGCCCGGCCCATGCTGGATGCCGTGGTCTGGGTGGACGCTCCCGACGACGATCGACGGCACCGTGCGATGGCCCGGGACGGCAGCAGCTACGAACCGTTCTGGGACAGCTGGGCGGCGCAGGAGGACGAGTGGCTGGAGACCGACGGCGTGCTCGACCACGTTGACGTCCGGGTGCTGAACCGGGCGGACGGCGATGCTCCGGATGACGCCCTGCAGGCGCTGAACTACCTCCCCTCGCTCTCCCCCGTGCTCGGTCCCGAACTCTCGGCACGCCGCGGCTTGCAGCTCAAGGCCGAACGGATCGACGCAACCCCGGACGCCGCGGCCCTGTTCCAAGCGCTGTACGCCAAGTCCGCCAACGCCGTCTGGCTCGATTCCTCCAACACGTCCTCCACCAGGGACACAGTCGGCGACGCAGGATCCTTCAATGCCGCGGCCGAACGCAGCCGCTTCAGTATCCTCGCGGACGACGGCGGCTCCTTCGGCCAGGCTGTAATGCACAGTTCCGGAGCCACCCGGATCAGCGCCGGATGCGCCACCGTGGAGACCACCGGCCCCTTCTTCCGCTGGCTGGACACCGTGTGGGGCCGGAAGGCCTTGCGTGCACCCGAAGGCTATGACTGCGAATTCACGCTCGGCTGGTTGGGGTACCTCGGCTATGAACTGAAGCGGGAGACCGGTGGCAGCGATGTCCGGGCCGACACTCCGGATGCGGCGTTGCTCTTCGCCGGCCGGGCCCTGGTGATCGACCACCGTGACGCTGCCGTCTGGCTGCTTGCCATCGATGCTCCCGACGCCGGCGAATGGCTTGGGCGTGCGCGCGAGGCCGTGCTGTCCGCGTCGGCACCCCTAGGGGCCGGCACGAGGCACCCGGCCGGGGATCCCGCCGTCGGGAGCGGTACGCTCGAGTTCTCCAGCCGCGACACCGAGGACGAGTACAAAAGCAAAATCACCGACGCCCAGCACCAGATCGCGGAGGGCAACACGTACGAGGTCTGCTTGACCACGGCCGTGACCGCCCCGGATCCCGGGCTGGACCCGTGGGAGAGCTACCTCGCGCTGCGCAAGCGCAACCCGGCACCGTTCGCGAGCTACTTGCGGTTCGGCGATCTGACGGTCGCGAGTACCTCGCCAGAGCGCTTCCTGCGGATAACCTCCGACGGCGGCATGCGGGCCGAGCCGATCAAGGGCACGAGGGGCCGGGCCAACGATCCTGTCATCGACGAGGCCCTGCGGCGCGGCCTTGAATCCTCGCTCAAGGACCGTGCCGAGAACATCATGATCGTGGACTTGCTGCGCAACGACCTCAGCCATTTCGCCGTGCCCGGATCGGTGACCGTCAGCCGGCTATGCGCGGTGGAAAGCTACGCCACGGTGCACCAGATGGTGAGCACTATCGACGCCCGGCTGCGACCCGGAGCACCCCGGGCCGAGGCCGTGGCGGCCGCGTTCCCCGCCGGGTCCATGACGGGCGCCCCGAAGATCAGCACCATGGACATCCTCGACGGCTTGGAGTCCGGGCCCCGTGGAGTCTACTCGGGCGCGATCGGCTACTTTTCGCTCAACGCGGCGACGGATCTCGCCGTCGTGATCCGGACCCTGGTGATGGGTCCCGACGGCGACGGCGGACGCACGCTTAGCCTAGGGGTCGGAGGGGCCATCACGGCGGACTCCACACCACAGGACGAATACGACGAAATCCGGACCAAGGCGTTCGGCGTGCTCTCGGCCCTCGGCGCGGAGTTTCCCACTACCTGAGAGTCAGTCGTGCTCCTCGGTCCGGGCGCGGACTGTCCGGGCGTCGTTGCGGGTGATCGTGTAGTAGATCAGGCTGGCAAGGATTGCCCCCACGAACCATGAATACGGGCCCAGGCCCGAGCCTCCCGGGAGGAAGGTCTGCAGTGCCGGGACGAGCGCCAAAACACCTGCGACGACGGCGGCAGGGATCAGCGCGGCAATGGCCTTGAGGTTCCAGCCCTTGGTGTAGAAATAGAGTCCGTTCTCGTCCTCGTGGTACAGGTCCGAGACCTTGCAGCGCTGGTGCCGGATGCGGAAGAAGTCCGTGAAAATCACCCCGAACAACGGACCAAGCAGCGCGCCCAGGCCACCGAGGAAGTACACGATCACCACGGGACTGCTGAAGAGGTTCCAGGGCAGGATCAGGATTGCGAGCACTGCGCTGATAAGGCCGCCGCGGCGGAAGTCGATGCGGTGCGGGGCCACGTTGGCGAGGTCGTAGGAGGCCGAAACGAAGTTCGCTACGACGTTGATGCCGATCGTGGCCACCACAAACGTGACGGCGGCGATGATGGTGATCCACGGATTCCTGATCGCCTGGACGATCGCCACCGGATCGGTGATCACCTTGAACATGTCCTGCCCGGCATACTGGTCCGCGGTGAAGTAGGACGCCGCCCCGGCCGTGACCACCACGGTGACCAGGGCGAAGGCGATGAAGTTCACTGGCAGGCCCCAGAAGTTGCCGCGCAGGATGGTCTTGCGGTCCGGCGAGAACCGGGAGAAATCGCAGAAGTTCAGGAGAAGCGCCGCGAAGTAGGTGACTGTCAGGGCGATGGCAGAGAAGAACTGGGTCAAGGCTGCCGGGCCGTCCAAAGGCGCGACGCCGGGGATCGAGAGGCTGAACTTGTTGCCCGCTTGCGTCAGGATGTAGATCGCGAGCGCGAACATGGCCACCCAGATGGCGGGACCGGCCCAGTCCTGGAACCTCCGGACCGTCTCCATGCCCCGGCGGATGACCAGCAGCTGGACCGCCCAAAGGACCAGGAAAGCCGCCCAGCCCAGCGGCGTCAGGCCAAGGATGCGCGGCACGTCGGGGCCATCGAGCGAGGTCAACTGGGGCCACACGGAAAACAGCAGCACCAGCACGGCTTCCGAAGCGAGCCAGGTCTGGATGCCGTACCACGCGATGGCGATGAGTGCCCGGATCAGGGCGGCCAGGTTGGCACCGAAGAGGCCGAAGGACATCCTCGCCAGGACCGGATACGGGACGCCGGTTTTCTGTCCGGCCGTCCCGGCAAAGTTCATGAGGAAGTAGACCAGGGTAATGCCGAGGACCAAGGCCAGGAAGACTTGCCAACCCACCAGGCCGGTGATGAAGAGGCCGGCCGCGAACGTGTAACCGGCAATGCTGTGGACATCGCACATCCACAGGGCGAAGAGGCTGCGGACCCTCCAGTTTCGTTGCCGGGCCGGTGCGAGGTCCGCGTTCCACAGCCTGTCGCTGACCAACCGGCCCTCGGCAAGGATTCGGACCTTCTCAGGGTATTCGTCTCCTGGCTCGCGCGGTGCCTGCACAGCCGGGGACTGGTTTTTCCGCGCCATGATGCCTCCGAAGAACGCTTCCAAACATGCTGGGAACTCCAGAATCGACCCATTGCGGCGCGAAGGAAAGCCCCCTCGGGAGCGCCGGAACGTCGTCACGTTAGCATTGGTCCAAATACGTCTCACCAGGAGGGTGCATGCCGCACATCGTTGACTTCGAGAATGTTTCTACTGCCGGGCTGGAATCGTCGCCCGTTGCCGAGGCCCTTGCCGGGTTGCGCGCCAACGAGGGCCGCTATTACCGGAACAAGTACAACCACGTATTCACTGTGAGCCCTGCCAGCGAGGTACCCGAGGTGGTCGAGCGGGTCAGCCGCATCCTGAAGGACGAGCGTGACATCGTCATCAGCTCCCTCCCGCTGGAAGCGACTGCCTTCGAAGTCGACGGTTTGCGGATGGCCTACGTCTTCTACGAGTCCGGGCTGTCGATCAACATTATGTACAGCATCGAGGCCGGCGGGAAGCGAGCGGTCGGATTCAAGCTCGCAGACGGCATGGAGATCCCGGAAGAACTGGCGTCACGCTTCAAATTCGCTCGCCAGAAGTCGAAGCTAGCAGGAGTTATCCGCGGCTCCTTCTTCGTGATCAAGGGTGAGTACTGACCCTGGCCTCAGCTTCCAGGCGATGCCGCAGCCGGCTCATGCGCCAAGGTTCAACATTTCGACGTAGCGGTCGATCATCATGTGTTGGCCTTTGATCTGGGAGATCAGCTCCGGACTGGCGATCTCACCGTCGGGCAGTTGTCCCGAGCCGCCGGACGGTCCCAACGGAAGGATGATGACGGGCTTCGACGGCGTGTAAGCGGCCAGTTCCGCGGAGCCCTCAATCTGGGCTTGGATGTTCTTGGCAACCACAGTGGCCTCGCGTCCGGCGACGCCGGCTTTGTTCACGTCGATCGCCGAAATGTCGCCCAAGGCGTAGACGTTATCGAAGCCCACAACGCGGAGTTCGCCGGTGACGTCCAGGTAGCCCTCGGCGGTCCGTGCGGCAAGGAGGTCTCCCGCCGCATAGTCCGTCTGCGGGGCTATTCCATAGCAGCGGAACCAGATGTCCGCCTGGATGGACGTACCGTCCGTAGTGCTGACGGTAAAGGTGGCGAATTCACCCGCAGGAACCGGAGGCAACTGCACCAACGAATGCCCCAGAATTCGCCGTACGCCGAGTTCATCCAACTGCCGGTTGACTTCAACCCGCAGCCGAGGATCGTACGGCCCGGGAAGGATGTCCGGGGCCAGATCCACCATCACTATGTCCTTCTCTGGCCATGCAGCCGCGATCTCGCCTGCAAATTCAAGGCCTACAGCCCCGGCGCCCAGCAGCATCACCCTGTCGGCGCGTTTGAGGTCGTCATGCGCGGCTCGGTAGCGGGCGATGGCGTCGGTGGTGACCACTCGATCACTTTTGGCCGGGAAGGGGTAGCTGGAACCGCTCGCGAGGACAATGTAGTCCGGCGCCAGGCTGGCACCGGAAGCCAACTCGACGGTATGCCCGTCGACCCGGACTGCGCGGTCACGGAGTACCGTGCCGTGCGCCAGCAGACGGTCATAGGGAAGGAACATCCGCGGCAGGAAATCCGGCTGGACCACAGATCGGAGGGCCGCGATGTTGTGCACGAAAGCGTCCTTGGGCTCCACCAAGGTAACCGTCGCGTGTTCGTCAAGGGCCTTGGCTACGGAGATCCCACCGTAGCCCCCGCCGATAACCACCACAGTAGGGTGCGGAGCCTGGTTGTTCATGGGAACTCCTTAGGTAGAAAGCTCACGCTGCTCGGCCCGTGCCGCCGAGATCGTTTATGAGTGACAACGATTGGAGATCATCAATAATTTCCTCGGTGATAAGGTTTTCCTGATGAGTTCTTCGGCAGCAGGAAAGCAACTGGGGTTTCTCTTGGCGCGCCATGGGCGCATCATGAACACGCGACTCCGCCAAGCGTTGGACTCCTCCGGGCTCAGCCCAAGGCATGCCGTGCTGCTGTGCCGGCTTGACGAGTCCGGGCCGCTCAGTCAGCAAGGCCTGATTGATGCCCTCTCCATCGATGCGAGCGGACTGGTAGCGGTCCTGAACGACCTTGAACGCGAAGGACTTGCGGAACGACGCCGCGATCCCGCCGACCGTCGTCGCCATATCGTCGAAATCACTGCGGAAGGCAAGCGCGCGGTGGCGTCGATTGAAGTTGCGGTGGCCGACGTCGAGCAGGAGGCCTTTGCCGGGTTCTCCGCCGATGAGCTCCAGCAGCTCCACGGACTGTTGTCGAGGATCCACGGCGAACCCGCGGACGAGGCCTGCGCCGAGGACTGAGCCTTACTGCAGCGTGGCGGTCAGCCGCGCCACGTTGTCCACGTATTTGGCAAGCATCGGCCGGTGCAGCCAGCCCTCCAAGGTCAGCTCGCGGCACATTTCCCGGTAGCTCGACTCCACGGATCGCATGCTGTCCACGGCCTCGGCGCCCAGGAGCATCACGGACACCTCCATGTTGAGCGAGAAGGAGCGCATGTCCATGTTGCTGGAGCCGAGGACGGCCACTTCCTCGTCGATGGTGAAATGCTTGGCGTGCAGCACGTACGGCGCGCGGTACAAGTAGATCCGTACCCCGGCTTCCAGCAGCGCCTCGTAGTAGGAGCGCTGGGCGTGGTGGACGAGGAACTGGTCGCCCTTCTCGGAGACAAAAAGTTCCACGTCGACGCCACGCTGGGCCGCCGTCGTAATGGCGTACAGCAGCGAATCGTCGGGCACGAAGTACGGGCTGCAAATCGAGATGCGGTGCTGGGCCGAGTAGATCAGCGTATTGAACAGGCGCAGATTGTTTTCCGTGACAAACCCCGGGCCGCTGGGAACCACTTGGGCCGTCATTCGGCCGGGCGTCGCCCGGACTGCGACCTGCAACTGGTTTTCGAGGGATTCATCGGTTTCGCTGAGCCAGTCGGTAGCGAAGACGACGTTGAGGGTAGCAACGATCGGCCCCTCCATCCGCGCCATGAGTTCCACCCATTTACGTCCGGCGCGCCGGTGCTTGGGGTTGTTGTAGGAGGGCTCGATCAGGTTCTGCGAGCCCGTGAAGGCGATTTCGCCGTCGATCACCAGGATTTTCCGGTGGTTCCGCAAATCCGGACGGCGCCACTGGCCGTGGATGGGCAACAACGGCAACATGCGGCGCCACTGGATCTGGCCGCGCTTCAGCCTGCGGACAAGCCGCCGGTAGCCTGGGATCCGCAGCGTGCCGATGTGGTCGAACAGGAGACGGACGCTGACACCGCGCGCTGCTGCGTTTTCCAACTCGGTGAGGAGGTCGTCCGTGACGAAGTCACTGCTCATGATGTAGAACTCCGCATTGACGAACTTCTTGGCCCCCCGGACGGCCTCCGCCATGGCCTTGATGGACTCTTCGTAGCCGGGGAACAGCTCCACGGAGTTGCCGTCCACCATCGGCAGCGAGCCGAGGCGCCGGTTCAGTTCACCAGCCGAGGTCACCCATTCGGGTCCCGAGTAATTGCTCACGACGTCGGCGAGCGCCGAAGTGCCTGCACGCACCCGATCGTTGACTTGCTCCTGCTGCTCCCGACGACGGCGGGACAAGCGGAAATTGCCGAACAACAGGAACAGGACGAATCCGACAGACGGAACGAGGAAGACGGCGAGGAGCCACGCCATGGCCGTCGTGGGGCGGCGGTTTCCGGGGATGACGCCGAGCAGCACGACGCGCAGCACGATCTCAACGATGGCCCAGGCGCCGAGGAGCCAAGTCCACTCTGTCCCGAACTGAAAAGGAAACAGCACCCCACACCCCCACTATCAATACCAATGAACGAACCAACAATCACCCCAGCCTATCTGGCGCGCCGCTCCCGACTGCTCGTCCTGTGGGCCAGCACTAAGCTGGAAGCATGACTTTACCTGCCCCGACGGTCCTCGTTTTCCTGGATCCCGCGTTCGAAAACGGCCGCATCGCCGATTCCAGCCAGCCGCAGCTCATGGCAACCGACCTGGGTGCCACCCGGGGTGACGGCGTCTTCGAGTCCCTGCTCGCCGTCGAGGGCCGTGCGCGCAAGGTGCAAGCGCACCTGAACAGGCTTGAGAGTTCAGCCCGCGCATTGGACCTCGACATTCCCGGGAAGGACGTCTGGCGCCGTGCCATCGACACCGCGATCACGGAATTCCGCGACACCTTCCCCGCGCCAAGCCCAGCCGAGGACGAGGTAGTCGTCAAGCTTCTCGTGACACGCGGAGTCGAAGGCGCCTCGACTCCCACGTGCTGGGTCCAGGCTTCGCCGTCCCCCGCGGGCAGTCGCCGGCAGCGCGAGACGGGCATCGACGTCGTACTCCTTGACCGTGGCTTCGACACCGAGGCGGGCGACCGCGCCCCCTGGCTGCTGCTCGGCGCCAAGACTCTCTCCTACGCGGTGAACATGGCCGCGCTGCGCTACGCGCACAAGCAAGGCGCGGACGACGCCATCTTCACCTCAACAGACGGCCGTGTTCTGGAGGGTCCGACCTCCACGGTGTTGCTGGCCCACGTTGAAACGGTCGACGACGGCGCCGGCGCGGTACGCACGGTCAAGCGCCTCATCACTCCGCAACTGGACAGCGGCATCCTGCCGGGCACGTCCCAGGACGCCCTTTTCGCCAAGGCAAAGGCAGCGGGATGGGAGCTCGGCTACGGCCCGCTGGTCCCGGAAGACCTGTTCGACGCCGATGCGGTGTGGCTGATCTCGAGCATCCGGCTCATCGCGCCCGTCAACCATGTGGACGGCAGGGAGATCGGCACCCCGGCCATGCGCAAACAGCTGACAGCCGAACTTAACGAGCTGTTCGCGGGGATCGAGTAGGACCCGCTGCCGCTACTCCTGCCCAACTAGCTAGCAGTAGATGTCGTTTAGAGCGCCCTAAACGACATCTACTGCGAGTCACTTGGGTGCGGTGATCTGCTCGCGCAGGATGTCTGCGTGCCCGCAGTGTTGAGCAAGCTCGCGGAGCATGTGGAGGTAGACCCAGCGCAGCGGGAGCGGGCCGCGTCGGTTGCCGTTGAGCATGTCGTCGAGCCCCAAGGACGATGTCGCCCGGCGCGATGCTTCGCATGCCTCGCGGTGTGCCTGCTGGATTGACGCGATGGTGTCGCCGTCATCGAGGATAAACGATTCGTCCGGCGTCGCAGGGATACCGATCTCGGCACGGGAACGGCACGTGATGGCTTCGTCGAACCAGACCTTCTCCACGAAGGTCGCGTGTTTCACGAGGCCCAGCAAGGTGGTACGGGACGGGACCAATGACCGCCGGGACTGCTCCTCCGTCAACCCGTTCAAGCAGTCATTGAGCGCGCGCCGGTGCTCGTCTATGAAAGCCTCGAATTGGGTCCGAATTGGCCGGTTGAAAATGTCCTCGGCAAGCGTCACAGTTGCACCTATGTTCTCCGTCAAGCAGGAATTCAGTCAAAATCGACGTGATCCGAGCTTAGCGTTGGTGGCCAGAGGATCGCACGCCGGGGAATAGACTCCGTTCATGCGTTTGGCGATCATTGGAGCGGTTCTGCTTGTGGCAGGTGCCGTGGCGATCGCCACCGGCGCCCTGCCTTTCACCGATCTGATGGCACTCGTGGACCGGGTGGCTCCGATCCTGCTGTTCGTCGTCGCGATGACGGTTGTGACCGAGCTGTGCAGTGAGGCCGGAGTCTTCCTTTGGACTGCCCGTCGGCTCCGTTATTGGGGCCGCGGATACAGCATTCTCCTATGGCTGTTCCTGGCCGTCTTCGCGACGCTCAGTACCGTCTTCCTGTCTTTGGACACAACGGCAGTGTTGCTGACCCCGGTAGTGGTCAGCGTGACGCGACAAGCCGGACTGCCGGCCCTGCCTTTCGCGCTGACGACGGTGTGGCTGGCCAACACGGCAAGCCTGCTGCTGCCTATTTCCAACCTGACCAACCTTCTGGCCCAGCACAGCCTTGGCGGTATAACTCCGGGCGGGTTCGCCGGCCTGATGTGGGCACCCTCCCTTGCGGCCGTCGTCGTACCGCTGTTGTTCATCGCTATCGTCTTCCGGCGGGATCTGCGCAAGCGCTATTCACGGATCCCGGTCGGGCGGATCAGGCCGGATCAGCCATCCGGAGCTGAATCCAGGCCTGCGGCGGCGGACCGGGTTCTGCTCGGATGCAGTGCTGTGGTTCTGGCGTTGCTGCTGCCCGCATTGGTGTCGGGGGTCCCGGTATGGATCCCGGCCCTGGCCGGGGCTGTTGTGCTGGGCATCATGTTCGCGTTCCGGCGCCCCCGGGCTCTCAAGGTTTCCTTGATTCCTTGGTCCTTGTTGCTGTTCGCTTCGGGCCTCTTTCTGGTGATGGAGGCCGTCAGGCATCTGGGAGCTCCTGTGTTGCTGGGTCACCTGGCCGGAGAAGGCCATGGCTTCCTGGATCTGGTTCGGCTCGCCGCGACGGGCGCCGCCGGTTCGAATGTCCTCAACAATTTGCCTGCGTACCTGCTCGCAGAACCGCTGGCTGGGACGCCTGTGCGGATGGCGGCGTTGTTGATCGGAGTCAATGCGGGCCCGATCATCACCCCTTGGGCATCCCTCGCCACCTTGCTGTGGCACGACCGGCTCGCGCGGATGAATGTCCTGATTACGTGGAAGGGCTATGCGATCTTCGGACTGATTGTCGCGCCTCTGACCGTGTTTGCGGCCGTGGCAGTGCTCGCAGCCACCGGAGCCACCGGACAGTGAGTGCGTTCGGCGCGTGCCTGTCGCCGGGGGCGGGGAATCAGGACAGAATGTAGAACAGCTTGGCCTGCACGGCCGGAAACCCAGACGAGAAGGATGCGCCCCATGCTCAGCCTGCAGGACATCGACAACATCGTCCTCAACGGAGGGATTGTCGTGGACGCCGCCGGGGAGAAAATCGGCTCAGTGGAACAGGTCTTCACCAGCGGTGATTCCGGGGATCCTGTATTCGTCACCGTGCGGACCGGCTTGTTCGGCATGTCCGAGTCTTTCGCTCCGCTTTCGGGAGCCAGTCTTGAGAATTCGGTGATCAGGGTGGCTTTCGCCAAGGACAAGGTCAAGAACGGCCCACGCATCGACAGCGACCGCGGCATGATCACGGAGACCCAGGAGCAGGAACTCTACGACTATTACGGGCTCGCGACCGAGGAATCCGATGAAGATCCCGAGACCGACGAAGGAGGGACGGTGCAAATGGCCCCGCAGATCCCGCAGCCGCACGGCAGCCCACCACCCCCGCCGCCGCACCCCGGCCCGCATCCGCCGCACGGTGGCCCGCGTCCGCCGCACCTGCACAAACATGTACCCCAGCCTCCGCACCCCGGCCCGCCCCCGCATCGGCCACCAGGGCATTGACCGCCCCGGGCTGCAGCCGAAAATTTGGCTTGCCGAACGCTATTGTGCCGCCATGCCCGCAGTAGTTAACTAGTCCCGTGAACTCTGCTGGGGAAGGGTGATCTGCCTCTAGGCCCAGTGGGCACCTGGTTTCACGGTGCCGTGGAATCAGCAAAGTTGATGGAGGGCATCATTGTGAGTGCAGTTTCTTCGTCCCAGAATTTCAATCACGGTTTTCCCACGCCCGGACCCCAGGATCCCTCGCCCCAGAAGGTCATGGATCATGTTTTCTTCCTCTCCGAGGGGGAATGGAAAAAAGTCCGCGAAGAAGAACAATTCGACCACATCGTCATCGGCAGCGGTTTCTGCGCCTACGCCTTTGCTGAACGGACACTGACGGTCAACCCGCATGCACGGATCCTGATCATTGAACGGGGTCCGTTTTTCTTGCCACAGCATTTCCAAAACCTGCCGCTGCCCTACAAGGAGACCCTGGGAGGCATCTCCGAGACCTTTCCCTGGACCTTGGCCGCTGCCACGGCCACCCAGCCGCCGGGCAGGATTTCCTGGCAGCACGGCATGGTTCCCTTCTATGGCGGACGCAGCATCATGTGGAGCGCGTGGTGCCCCCGCCCCGAGGAGGATGAGATGCGGGGCTGGCCACGGGCGGTGATGGACGCCGCCAAGTCGCACTTCACGTCGGCGGAAGACCTGCTCAACGTGGTTTCGGCGGACCAGATCGACGCCGGACGGTCGGCCGACGTCGTCGATCTCATCAACGACACCCGGCCCGTCTACGGAATCATGCAGAAAGCCCTCCAGGAAAGGCTTGAGGCTGGCCTGCACAAGATCGATTCCGCCACCCGCAGCATGCCCGCCCCGCTCGCCGCGGCGACCGGCGCGACATCGGGCGTGGACTTCGCGAAGTTCTCGACGCCGGCAGTCCTCCTGGAACTGACGGACAAGCAAGCGGCACTTGAGTCCCAAGGCAAGGGCGCCGCTCTTCGCATGGTCACGGACTGCACCGTGCTGAGCGTGCTCCAGCAGGACGGACGGGCCACGGCGTTGAACACCAACCGCGGCGTGGTGAACATCGGCAACGCCAACCTGGTCCTGGCCATGGGCACACTTCCGCCGGCAACCCTTGTCCTGAATTCCTTCCCGCAGGTACAAGGTGCAGGCGGGCATTTCAGCGCCCACTTCATCACCTCTGTGGTGGCCCGGGTACCTCGCAAGGATTTTGACTTCAGCGAACAACTCGGCGAGCTCGAGTTGGCGGCCATCTATCTGGCAGGCAAGAGTCCGGTCGGCATGCAGTACCACGTGCAGCTATCGGTCCTCTCGGACCGTTGCCCGGACAAGAACGCCCAGAAGTCCGAACGCTACGCCCCCGACGTCGTCGCCACGGCTTCGCTCGCCCAACTGCGGTCCTCGGAGGACTACTTGGTGTTCGTCTGTGCCGTCCTCGGCGAACTGGACGAAAGCAACCCGGAGAACCATTTGCGCCTGTCCGGCGGGGCCGACCCCACCTGCAACGTCACCTTGCAGGTGCTGGCCAACGCCACCGACGACGACACGTGGGACACCATGGACGAAGGCACCTTCCAGATGCTGGAGCGGGTCCTGTCCCCGGCCGGCGCGGAGCGCGTCGAGTACTGGCACGGAGATCCCGATTCAGGAACCTGGGGTGCCGCGCGTCCCGCCATCCCGGAGCGCCGCGTACCGGGCTTGGTCCACGAAAGCTCGAGCCTGCCCATCGGCGAAGAGGAGGACGCCGTCGTCGGGATCGACTATCGCCTCAACGGCGTGGAGAACGTCTTCGTCACCGGCGGCAGTCTCTGGCCCACGGGTGGTTCCTGGAATCCGACCATGACGATGGTGGCCCTGGCTCAGGACCTCGCCGAAAGACTGGAGGCCGACGGCGGAGCGGCGGCAGCGCCATGACCGTCGCCCCGGCGCTGGACCCGGCGCTCCTCCCCACAGTGCCGCCTATGAGCGTCGCCGATGTGCTGGACCGGCAGGACGGCGTGTACTGGGTGGTGAAGGACGCGAATTCGGTCTTTCTGTGGGTCAACCAGAACTTCGCGGACCTGGTGGGCATGCGCAAGTCGGAGCTGATCGGACGCCAGGACTCGCGCGCGGAACACGTTGCCCACGACAAGGAAGTGATGGCGAGCGGAAAGCCGCTGCTCAACTTCCACGAAACCATCGCCGTCCCCAGCAAGGAGGGCGGCATGGTGAATGTGGACATCGTGACCCAAAAAGGGTTGTTGCGTGCGCTGGGCAGCAAGGAGATCATCGGGATCACAGTCTGCTTCTCACTGAAGGATCCGGTCACATGACTGCCGCCGCAGAGGACTGGATCAAACGGCTGGACATGTCACCCGCTATCGTGGGCGGCTGGTTCGCACACGCTCTGGTCAGCAACGAGGACATAGCCGGTTCGGCGCTGCCTCCGCGCTTCGGCGTCGACCATCCGCTCTACAGCTCCAACTGGTACCTGCTTCAGTCCGGGGAGTTTCTCCAGTTGCACGCCCTCAAGCAGGATGAACTGTGGTTCTTCCACGTGGGGACGCCCATCAGGCTGCATACCTTCTCCCGGGAGCTTGGATATCAAGACTTTGGCTATTCCGAGGCCGTGTTGGGGTCGGATCCGGAGGCAGGCGAAACGTTGCAGGCAGTTGCCCTGAACTCCACCTGGTTCGGTGCCGAGTTGGCCGGTCCGGGGTTCGCCTTGGTCAGCTGCAGCCTCTCACCGGGATACGAGAGATCGGACTCCGCGAAACCGACGGCACGGGACATCGAATCGCTCGTTTTGAGGTTCCCCGGGCATGCCGAGCTGATCCTGCGCCTCGCGGCCGTATAGCGCGGCCGGATGGCCGGATAAAAACGTCTGGTGCGCCGGTTCTGGGGCCGGCGCACCAGGCTTCTTTCAGGATCCGATCGGAGAAAGTGCCCGCACCAGACCGAAGAGATCCTTGGGGTCATCAGGGTTCGCGACCAGGTCGATCTCCTCGAAGAATTCTGAGCCCTCAACGGCATCGCGGAGGTAACGCAAGGCGGAAAAGTCCTCGATCGCAAAGCCCACGGAATCAAATATGGTGATCTGGTCCCTGGAGGTCCTGCCCGGAGCGTGCCCGCCAAGGACCTGCCAGAATTCCGTGACGGGGAAATCGGCGGACATCTGCTGGATCTCGCCTTCAATCCGCGTCTGTGGATCGAATTCCACAAAGACATCGCCGAGGCGCAGGATGGCAGAGTCGAGTTCGGTCTTCCCCGGGCAATCGCCACCGATCGCGTTGATGTGGACACCGGGCGAAACCTGGTCTGCCGTCAGGATAGTGGCGTTGGCTTTGTCCGCCGTGCACGTGGTGATCACGTCGGCGCCCTCCACCGCGTCGGCCGCTGAGCCAGCGATGGTGACGTCGAAGCCCAGCGGAGCCATGTTCCGGACGAACTTATCCATCGCCGCCGGATCCGTGTCCCAGATCCTGACACTGTTGATACCCAGGGACGCCCGGAAGGCCAGGGCCTGAAACTCCGATTGGGTTCCGGTTCCGATCATCGCCATGACGCGGGCATCGGGGCGCGCAAGTTTCTTCGCGACCATACCGGACGTGGCCGCCGTTCGCAGCGCTGTCAGCACTGTCATTTCTGCGAGGAACGTCGGGTAGCCGTTGTGGACGTCGGACAGGACACCGAAAGCCGTCACGGTCTGGAAGCCACGCGCTGGATTCGAAGGGTGTCCATTTACATACTTGAAGCCGTATGTTTCCTGGTCGCTGGTGGGCATCAGCTCGATGACCCCGAATGGGGTGTGACTTGCCACCCGCGGAGTCTTGTCAAAAGACTCCCACCGCCGAAAGTCGTCTTCCAAGTACTGAATCATCCCCGAGATGATGGTCTCCGGACCCCGCCCGGCCGTCCAGCGAACCATATTGCGGACATCGACAAAGCGCGTCATGTGCGCTCCTTTCCCTCATAAGCACTGTTGCTACGAGGCTACGGAGCGGCGATATGCATCCACAATTGCCAAAGTATGTACTTTTCATTGAAAATCTGTACAAAATGACGAAAGCGTTTGTACATAATGATCATTCGGCGCGCGTCCTACGCGGGCGACTACCGCAGGACGGAGCTGAGCAGCAGGCTCGTCTCGCTATTGACGATCCCCGCGATGCCGCGGATCCTCCCGAGTACCTGGTCAAAGTCGCTGAGGCTTTCCGTGCGTAGCTCGGCCACGAGGTCCCATCCGCCGTTGGTGGTGTGCAGCGCCCAAATCTCCGGGAATCCCCGAAGCTGGCGAATGACCTTGTCGGCCGATCGTCCCTCGACGGCAATGAGCGCGATAGCTCTAATAGCAAGTGGATCGACCTCGTCGCGCACCCTCGCCGTGAAACCAACGATGGTTCCGGTGGAGACAAGACGCTCGAGCCGGCTATTCACGGTTGCCCTGGCGACGCCCAGCTTGCGCGCGAGGCTCGCCACGGACGCCCTGCCGTCCTCCCGGAGGGCGGAGAGGAGCTGACGGTCAAGGTCGGTGAGTGCTGCCATAAAGATAAACGTATCGCCCATTCCCCCAGCGGGCCTGAGTCCGTAGGGTATCGACATGAGCATCTACATCAGCCCCGACTCTGCTGCATGGTCGCTGACGGCCATGGCGACTGGTGCGTCACAGGGATCAATCGATGATGCGAACGGTATGTCCAACCTGGTGAAGGAAATCTACGAGACAGAAGGTTTCGAAGCCCTGTCAGGCGTGGTTTTTGCTTTGGCTCATCACAACAGTCTCTCGCTCCATGCGCTCGCCACGGCCACCGGGATATCCGTACACGAGTTGCTGGAAATCCGGAAGCATCAAGGGTCCACCTTTCATCACTCCCCCACAGGAGTAGCGTCGCGGTTTGACGCCATTCCTCCCCGGATCCAGGCGAGCCTGGAACCGCTGCCCGATGAAACCGAGGCCTAGAGCTACCGGTTCCGAGCCTTGGCAAGCCTGACTGCCGCCCGGTTACGGAACATGACGACGGCCGGTGATGCAGGCCGCCGTCGTAGATGTTATTTTCTTCTTGAGTAATGAGCACCAGCGCGAAGCCCTGACTTGCTGGTCGGCAACCCTCTCTCCGGCGGGGTGCCTCAGGTGACTACTCGGCGTATCGACACTTTCGAACTGCAAGCGTGACTGAGGAGCACCAATGCCTGAACCCACCGAAGAAAAACTCTCCTACCGTCTCATCACGGGCCCTGACACCAAGGAATTCTGCGAGCGGATCTCCACCGCCCTCGCTGAGGGATACGTGCTGCACGGGAGCCCGGCCGCGACGTTCAACGGCAGTGACGTGATTGTGGCGCAGGCCATCGTCCTCCCCGCGGCGATCGCCAGCGCGGACGCAGCCGTTGCCAATGCCGTGGATCAGCTTGACGAAGAGTTCGACGGCGAGGGCCACGCATGAGCTACGCAGGCGACCTCAGCCCGCACGACGCCTGGGCCAAACTGGAGCAGGGCGCCATCCTGGTGGACGTCCGCACCGAAGGCGAGTGGGCACACATTGGCATCCCGGACACCAAAGCCACCGAAAACGATCCCCTGTTCATCCAGTGGAACCTTGCCGGCGGGATCCCCAACACGCGTTTCATCGAACAGCTGACGCAGCAGGCTCCGGAAGCAGATGGCACCGAGCTGGTCTTCCTCTGCCGCTCCGGCCAGCGTTCCATCGCTGCGGCCATCGCCGCAACGCAGGCTGGCTACACCTCGTACAACGTCCTTGAGGGCTTTGAGGGCGAGCCGGACCGCTACGGTGAGCGAACCGTGAACGGCTGGAAAAACCGTGGACTTCCGACGAACCTGGGGAACATCTAAGTGACTTTCAATCCTGACGCCGCCGGCTGGAGCCCTGACACCCAGGCCGTCCGCGGCGGTCTTGACCGCACCAACTTCCAGGAAACGTCCGAGGCGGTCTTCCTGAACTCAGGGTTCGTCTACGAATCCGCCGCAGCCGCTGAGCGCGCGTTCACGGGCGAGGACGAACGCTTTGTCTACTCCCGTTACGGCAACCCCTCCGTGGCCACCTTCCAGGAGCGACTCCGCCTGCTCGAAGGCACCGAGGCGTGCTTCGCGACGGCGTCGGGCATGTCCGCTGTCTTCACAGCCCTCGGTGCGTTGCTGGCTGCCGGCGACCGCGTGGTTGCCGCCCGCTCGCTCTTCGGTTCCTGTTTCGTGATCCTCAACGAGATCCTGCCGCGCTGGGGCGTCGAAACCGTCTTCGTCGACGGGCCGGACCTGGACCAATGGCGTGCCGCGTTGTCCGAGCCGACAACGGCAGTGTTCTTCGAGTCGCCGTCGAACCCCATGCAGGAAATCGTGGACATCGCCGCGGTGAGCGAGCTCGCGCACGCGGCGGGCGCCACCGTCGTCGTCGACAACGTCTTTGCCACTCCCCTGCTGCAGCGCTGCGGCGATCTCGGCGCAGACGTGATCGTCTACTCGGGCACCAAGCACATCGACGGCCAAGGCCGGGTCCTGGGCGGAGCGATCCTGGGCACCAGGGAGTTCATCGACGGTCCCGTCAAGCAGCTCATGCGACACACCGGGCCCTCGCTTTCCGCGTTCAACGCCTGGGTCCTGACCAAAGGCCTGGAGACCATGGCGCTGCGCGTCAATCACTCCTCGGCGTCTGCGTTGCGGATCGCCGAATGGCTTGAAGAACAGCCGGCCATCAGCTGGGTCAAGTACCCGCTGCTGACCTCGCACCCGCAGTACGAGCTCGCCGCGAAGCAAATGAAGGCCGGCGGAACCGTGCTCACCTTCGAGTTGCTCCCCTCTGCGGGGCGATCTGCGAAGGAGGCGGCCTTCGCGCTGCTGGACGGGCTCGCCGTCATCGACATCTCGAACAACCTGGGCGACTCCAAGTCCCTCATCACCCACCCTGCCACCACGACGCACCGCGCCATGGGCCCGGAAGGCCGGGCGGCGATCGGCCTGAGCGACGGTGTCGTGCGGCTTTCGGTGGGGCTGGAGGATGTGGACGACCTCATCGGGGACCTGGAGCGGGCCCTCAAGCAGGTCTAGCAGGCAGCGGGTTAGCCCGGCGCTTCGCGCCAGTCCTGGCGCACCCACGTGAGGACGGGCTGCGGTTTGGTGTCGCTCTCGTCCTTCTCGGAGCGCATCGTGATCTGAACGGCGTGCTCGACGACGGCGGCCAGCCCGGTGGCGTCGGGCGTGCCTCCGTTGCTCTCGCTCCAGCGCTCGGCAACACCACGCTGTTCGATGGCGCCGTTGCCGCGGCCCAGGATGGCCGCCACGCCGGCTTGGACCAAGTCGAATTCACCCTGTTCGGCGAGCACAGGTTCCAGATACTCCACCAACGACCAGACGACGTCCGCGGCCGGCTCCGGGCGGAAGGTTCCAAAGTCCAGCAGTTCGGTGCGCAGTCCGAAGTTGCTTGCCTGCCAGGACGCCATCCGCAAAAGCGCCGTGGGCACGGCCGCCGGCTCTATTCCGGCGTGGTACTCACGAACGGAAGTCTCGACCAGGGCCCTGATGAGCACCGCGATGAGGGCCGCATCCTCGGCCCGCAGGCAGACATCGGCCACCCGGACCTCCACGGTCGGAACGTGCCGGGACAGCCTGGCGTCAAAGTAAACCATCCCCTCGTCCAGCAACACTCCCGTTTCGATGAGCCTCCTAACAACCCGCCGGTACGCAGCCAAGGAACCGAAGATGGCCGACGGCCCCGACGAGGGCCAGCGGTTCCACGCCTGCGTCCGGTAGCTCTCAAAGCCGGTAGCGAGCCCTCGCCAGTACGGTGAGTTGGCGCTGATGGCCGTGAAGACAGCGAGCTTGTCCCGGATGCGGTCCAGCACCATCACGCCTTCCTCGGGGGACTCGATCGAAGTGTGTACATGGTATCCGCACGTGAGCTGTTCGTGCGCCGTGATGCCGAAGCGTTCCAGCATGATGGCGTACCGGGGATCCGGAGTGGTGTGCAAAGCGGCGTCCACGGGCGAGGTGGCCAACGCTGCGATCCTTGCGCCGTGGTGCCGAGCGGCATGGCTCGCGAGGCCCCGCCCCCTGCGGATCTGGTGCAGGAGCTCGGCGTAAGTGCGGCATGGCCGGGTCTGGGTTTCGATCTGCTCAAGCTTAAGCTCGTGGCTCAGGCCGGTATCAGGGCCGTCGATCTCCTCAAGGGTAGGACCGGTGTCGAAGCCATCTTGGGCGGGGCCGTCCTGGGCGGGGCCGTCCTGGGCGGGGCCGCCTTGGGCGGGCCCGTCTTGGGCGGGGCCTGAGAGGAGCGCGTCGGCAAGCGCGAGCGGCTCGCCGGTCACGGGATCGACGATCAGCAATTCCTCTTCCACACCAAAAGTGCGCACGGATCAATTGTGCGCCATGGCAGCCTCGCCAAGACAGAGCGGGATTTCGCGGCCCGCCCGACGGATTCTGCCGGATCACTCCTGCCAGGCGGACGGTATTCCCCGGCGAGTGCAGCTTTACGCTACGGCCTGTGGATCAAAGACAGGCCCATGCGCTTGCATCTGGCTACGCGGCACTGCCGGGGCAGCGGTTTCGTCAGGCACGGCGGGCTTCGCCTCTCTCCGGAGAATGCCGTCCCCGTGGCATCCGTAGAAGACACCGTCATTCACGCTCTGACCTGTTTGCCGGACGTGGATGCTATTTCCATTGCACAATCGGCCATGCGGCAGTTCGGCATCCCGCAGGCCATGATCGAAAGTGAGATCTCTGCCGACTACTACGGAAACGCCAGAAGGCTGTTGGCAAAGGCAGACGGACTGTCCGAATCCGTACCCGAAATCAGCGCCCGCCTGCTGTTCGAATCAGAAGGCCTGCCATTCCGCCGCCAAGTTCATATCCCCGGTGTCGGACGGGTCGACTTTTTGATTGGCAGGCGGTTGATCGTTGAAGTCAATGGCTATGCCTTCCACAGCTCCCGGGAGGCATGGAGGAAAGACATGGCACGACTGAACGCTGCGCAGGTACGTGGCTTTGACGTCCTGAGCTTCGCCCCCGAGAAGATCTGGAACAACCCGGAGCAGGTGATGGAGGAAATCCGCGCCGTCCTGGCCCTGTACAGCGAACGGAAGTGACCGCAACGGCGGATTCTGCTGGATCACCGCCTCTGGTGGAACGGACACCCCAGAGTTTCCGCGCCTGGGAGGAAGCACACTCTGGGTGATCCAGCAGAATGTTCCGCCGGAAGTCCGAGTCCCGCCCCGAAATCCGACCTAGTCAGTCCTGGAAGTACTCGATCTTGGCGCCAATGGTGTTGAGCCGCTCGGCCAGGTCCTCGTATCCGCGCTCAATCACGTAGATGTTGCGTAACTCGGATGTGCCGCGGGCCGCCAGCATGGCCAAGAGCAGGCACGCGGCGGGTCGGAGTGCCGGAGGGCATCCGACTTCCGCGCCGCGCCATTTGGTGGGGCCATTGACGTAGATGCGGTGCGGATCGAGCAGTTGCACCTGGGCGCCAAGCTTGTTGAGCTCGGTCAAGTAGATCGCCCGGTTTTCGTAGACCCAGTCGTGGATCATGGTCTGGCCCTCGGCGTTGCCGGCGATGACCGCGAAGAACGGCAAGTTGTCGATGTTCAACCCGGGGAACGGCATCGGATGGATCTTGTCCTCAGGGGCACGCAACCGTGACGGCTTGGTGGTGACATCCACCAGGCGCGTCCGTCCGTTGCGGGCAAAGTACTCGCCGGAGATGTCGAGCTGCTGGCCCATCTGCTCAAGTGTGGCCAGTTCGATCTCCATGAATTCGATGGGGACCCGGCACACGGTCACTTCCGAGTTGGTCACGATGCCCGCGGTGATGAGGCTCATGGCCTCGATCGGGTCTTCGGACGGGAAGTACTCAATGTCGACGTCGATCGCCGGGCGGCCCGTGATCTTCAGGGTGGTTGTCCCGATGCCGTCGATCACGACGCCGAGCCCCTGCAGGTAGAAACAGAGGTCCTGCACCATGTAATTGGGGCTGGCATTGCGGATCACGGTGGTACCGCTGCGGTGCGCGGCGGCCATGATGGCGTTCTCCGTCACGGTGTCACCGCGCTCCGTGAGGACAAAGGTGCGGTGGTCGGCGTCGGCCGGCGGGGCCTGCACGGAATAGAAGCCGGACTTGGCCTCCACCGAGAGTCCGAACTGCCGCAACGCCTGCATGTGCGGTTCCACGGTTCGAGTCCCAAGATCGCAACCGCCGGCGTAGGGCAGCTGATACGAGGCCGCTTCATCGAGGAGGGGGCCCAGCAGCATGATGACGCTGCGGGTGCGGCGTGCGGCCTCGACGTCCATGGAGGCGAGGTCAAGGATTTCCGGGCGACGGATGCGCAGGTCGTTGCCGTTCAGCCAGGTGCACTCGACACCGATGGAGGTCAAAACCTCGACGATCCGGTTGACTTCTTCGATCCGGGCCAGCCGGCGCAAGGTGGTGGTGCCGCGGTTGATGAGGCTCGCGCAAAGCAGTGCGACGCCGGCATTCTTGCTGCTGTTGACGTCCACGGAGCCGGAGAGCGTGCGTCCGCCCTCCACGCGCAGGTGGGTCATCTGCCGTTTGCCGACTTTGACGATGGTTCGCCCGAAGATCGACTCAAGGCGTTCGATCATGCGGAGGCTGAGATTCTGCTTGCCCTGTTCCATTCGGGCAATGGCGCTCTGGCTGGTGCCCAGTTCCGAGGCGAGCTGCCCCTGTGTCCAGCCCTTTTCACTACGGGCGTCGCGAAGAAGGAGACCTACATGTTCGGCAGTCGGTTGCGTCATAACCAGAAAATATCACAAATGGTCTATTGACTGGAGGACTTGTGATGCAACACGCCAAATCTAGGGCATGATAGTCGTCTCGTGCGATATACACGTTGTCAAGGGTTGACAGCTGCCCCCGTAAGCAAGCCAGCCCTCCGCTAGCCCTGCTTCAACCAGACGAAGTGCCAGGTACCTGCCCATTGAGCGGCCAGTACGGCCGCGGCTGCGATGAACAAACCGCCGGCCAGGACCCAAAGGTCCAGGCGGCTGTAGGTGGATTCGCGGGCCCAGGTCCGGCGTCCACCGCCGAAGCCGCGCGCCTCCATGGTCACAGCCAAGCGGGACGCCCGACGGATCGCCTGGACCAACAGCCCGAAGCTTTGGCCGAGCATGGCCTTGAAGCGTTGCGGCGGGCTCCCGTGCGAGCCGACACCCCGCGCGCGCCGTGCCATGCCGATGGTCTGCCACTCCTCCGCCATGAGCCCTACGAGCCTCAGCGCGGCCAAGGTGCCCAGGACAAAACGGTGCGGCAGTTTCGCCTTCTGCGCCAGGGCGTCGGCGAGGTCGGTGGGGTCGGTGCAGCTCATGAGGAGGATGGCCGGCAGTGCGATCGCCAAGCCGCGCAGCATGAACCCGAGTCCCAGCTGAAGCGAGCCTTCGCTGATCGACCAGATCCCGACGTCGAGCAGTATCCTGCCGCTGTCGGCCGACAGGATCGCAGTGCTCCAGCCGCCAAGCGCTGCCGCCATGATCAGGGGCCAGCCGCGCTTCCACAGCAAGCGCACGGTGAGCCCCGCGAGGGGGAACAGCGCCAGTTCGCCGAGGAGCGCCGTCGAGGCGGACACCAAGTCGATGGACAACGCCAACACCAGGGTGATCAGAAAGACAGAGACGAACTTGGCCAGCGGATTCGCGCGTGTCAGGAGGGCATTATTGCCGCGCAGGGTCAGGGTTTCCCTCATGCCGCACCCGCTTCCTGCCGGGCCCCGCCATGGAACGCGGGCTCGAGCCGCATCTCGGTGCCGCCCAGGACGTCGCTGAATTCCTGGTCGTGGGTCACGGAAACCACGGAGGTTCCGGCGTCGAGCAGTTCGGACAGGAACGACGCAAGCTCGGCCCAAGTGTTCGCGTCCTGGCCGAAGGTCGGTTCGTCCAGCACCAGGACGCGGGGGTGGGCGGCGAGCACCGTGGCCACGGATAGCCGCCGCTTTTCGCCCCCGGAGAGCGTGTAAGGATTGGCGTCCACGAGATGCCTCAGCCGCAACCGCTCCAGCAACTCGTCCACCCGATCCTCGCCGTGGCCAAGGTGCTTGGGGCCGAACATGAGCTCGTCGAGCACGCGGCCGGTGACGAACTGGTGCTCGGGCTCTTGGAACACGGTCCCGATGCGGGAGATCAGCTGCTGGGCTTTCCACTTGAATGGGTCGGCTCCGGCCCCGTCACGGAGCCCGACGGCGGCAGTCACCGTGCCGGACACCGGCGCCAACAGGCCGGCTAGGGTCAAAGCGAAGGTCGACTTTCCGGCGCCATTGGGGCCCGTGATGGTCAGCGCCTGCCCGGCGAAGACTTCGGCGTCGAGTCCTGCCTGCACGGGAAGGGGCGGGATGGTTTTGAACCCCCGGCGCCGCGGCCGTTCGCGTGACACCGCGAGCTCCCGGGTGGCGAGCAGCAGCTCTCCCGCGCTCCCCGCCCCGGAGCCTGCGGGTGTTCCGGAGCCTGCGGCTCTTCCCGATCCTGCGGCTGTTCCGGAACGTGGCCGGGTGGCCGGAACGTACCCGGGCACCCAGACGCCTGCAGCAGTGAGCATGTCCCTTGCTTGCGCCAGAACTGTGTCCGGATCGCCGTCCAGGAGCACGCCCGGCGTGGACGCTCCCATGGAGGACGAGCTGCCCGGCTGGAGGACAACGATCCGGTCCACGAGGTCTTTCCAGACCGAGACCCGATGCTCCACCACCACCAACGTGGCGCCTGTCTTGTCCAGGCAGCGGCCCACGGCATCGCGGACCTCCAGCACGCCGGCCGGGTCCAGGTTGGCGGTCGGCTCGTCCAGGAGGATCAAGCCAGGGCGCATCGCCAGGATCCCGGCCAGGGCAAGGCGCTGTTTCTGTCCGCCCGAGAGGGCCGACGTCGGGTGGTCGAGCGCAAAGTTGCCGCTGGCACTATTCCGCAGCCCGACGTCGTCGAGCGCTTCATGGACCCGCTTCCAGATCTCTTCCCGCGGCACGCAGAGGTTCTCGGCGCCGAACGCGACGTCGTCGCCCAGCCGGGAAAGCACCACCTGGGTTTCGGGATCCTGCTGCATGAGTCCGGCACGGCCCCGCCGGGCCTTCGGCGAAACGCCGTCCACCAGCAACGAACCGGTCTCGTCGGCGTCGTCACCTTCCTCGCCCAGCACGCCCGCGAGGGCATGCAGGAGCGTCGACTTGCCTGCGCCCGAGGGGCCAAGCAGGAGCACGCGCTCGCCTGGGCGGATGTCCAGGTCCAAGGCGTGGATGGCCTGCGTGGTGCGGCCAGCGTGCCGCCAGCCCCACCCTTGCGCGGAAATGGCGGCGGGTCGACCCACAGCAGGGGTGCCGGAATCAGGACTGGGCATCAGGAAAAGACAGGCTCCGAGGCGGCCTTGCGGGACGCGAACGCGCTCAGGACACCGGTCTTGGCCAGGCCGCGGGTCGCGATCCAGGCCAGGGCACCGGCGATGACGGCACCGGAGATCGTGCAGAACACGATGTACGCGAGCTTGTCGCCGGGTTCGTAGGCAATGTTCCAGCCCCACGGCAGGAAGGAGTCGTTCAGACCGCAGAAGAGGCCCGCACCGGCACCGGCCAGCAGCGACACCGGCAGGTTGAACTTCTTGTATATGAAGGCCAGGAAGATGAGTTCCGCGCCGAGGCCCTGGAGCAGGCCCGAGATCAGGACCGTGGTGCCGTACTGCGAACCCATGATGAGTTCACTGGTGGCGGCAACGGTCTCGCAGAAAATCGCCGCACCGGGCTTGCGGACAATGAGCATGCCCAGCACTGCCGGAATCATCCAACCGCCGGCGATCAGGCCGCTCAACGGAGGGTAGCCCGCGGACATAGGCGTCGCAACCAGGGCCATCTGGTCCCACGCCCAGAAGATCACGCCACCGGCGATCGAGATCAGTGCCGCCACGACGATGTCCACGACGCGCCAGTTGTAACCAGGCTTGGTGAGGCCCGGCCTTGCAGAAATACCAGTCATTTTGTCCTCCTGAGGAACAGGAGGGGAAAGTGTTTCCGGTTGCCTGCGAGCGGTTTCCGCCACGCCGGTCCGGACACTATGAGAACTCGACTCCCTTGCGCCGGTACTAGCCGGATCAGGTTCGAGGGTCTGCGGCTGTCCGCACTCTCAGCGCCCGTCCTCCGTGCCGCATTGCTGCGGGCCCGACGGCGGCGCTCCCCTGTCGTTATCAATCCACCCTTTTGGGCGTGGTTCAGTTTACACCTTGACGGTGTTGCTGGCGCTGTGCCGGAACGCGAAACGACGGATTCTGCTGGATCACTCGCCGGGTGGGCCCAGGCCGACCCGGAATCGCGCGGGCGGCCGCAGAAACTGGGAGAATGATCCAGCAGAATGTGACACAGCACGGGCAAAGGAGCGGTCTTGGCAGGCATTGGCGAAGCGAACAGCACCACGGTGGCCGAACCTAGGCTCGCCGCGAGTGTGATCCTGGTCCGCGAGGCCCCCGGCCACGCAGTTTCGGCAGGCCCGAAGATACCCGCGGATGCCGGGCGCGTGCTGGAAGTGTTCGTCCAGCACCGGGTGACCACGATGGATTTCGCCGCGGGCATGGTCGTCTTTCCCGGGGGACGAGTGGACCAGGCGGACAGCTCCGGCTGGGACTTCGCTGACGACGTGGCCGTGCGGCACGCCTCGGCATGGCACCGGAGCAGCATAGCCGTCGAGCCTTCTTCCGCCCGGTTCAACGCCGGCCGCGTGCTGGCGGCCGCGCAGCGCGAGGTGTTTGAAGAGGCCGGGCTGAAGCTCGACGCCGGCACCCTCCGCCCGTGGGCCAACTGGGTCACCCCGGCAGACCAACCCAAGCGCTTCGACACGTATTTCTACCTTGCCTGCCCGCTTTCCGGTGCCGGACCAAAGCACCAAACCACGGAAGCGTCATCGTCCTTGTGGATGCCGGTCCGCGGAATCCTGGATGCCGAAGCCGCCGGAACCCTCAAACTTATGCCGCCCACCCTTGCGCTGCTGGACGAGCTCCTCGCCCTCGGCACGATGGAAGCGATACTGGCGGAGGACCGTGACATCGTGCCCGTCCGTCCGAAGCCCGGAGCCCTGGAGGAGTTCTTCCGGCTGAGGCGCCAAGCGCCATCCGTTGCTCCGGAACTGCCCTGAAGTGGGGTTAGGCTGGGGACGGTCCTGTTTCCTCCCGCAAGGAGTCCCGGAATGAACCTCCTCATCAAACTGTTCGGCACTGGCGTAAGCATCGGTGCAGGCTTTGTCGGCACCAAGCTCGTCAATGCGTTGTGGGAAAAGTCCACAGGCAAGAAGCCACCCAAGGGTCACGATGACATGGAGGCAAGCCTGCGCTCGGCACTGACCTTCGCCCTGATTTCGGCGACTGTCAGCGCCGTCATCCAGGTTTTCGCGGGCCGCAGCACCCAGCGCGCCATCTCGCGCTTCTCGAAGACGCAGGACATCGTCTAGGACTCTTCTTGAGCCTTCTCCGCGGCCCGTTGACCGGCAGCCCGCAGCACCACGGCCTCGAGTTCGTCGGTGCTGAGCAACTCGGGGTGGAGGTGCTTGGTGCGGTAGCCTGCGCGGCCCACCATGTGTGCGGACACGGGCACGGTCAGCAATTGGAAAATCCAGGCGACCGCCAGGATCGGCCACACCCACCATTCGCGCATCTGCAGCCCGATGGCCGCCAAGACGAGGAACAAACCCAGCACTTGCGGCTTGGTAGCTGCGTGCATGCGGCTCATCAGGTCCGGGAAACGCAACAGCCCGATTGCTGCCCCCAATGACATCAGCGCGCCCGCTATCAGCAGTACCGCGGTAACGGCATCGATGACGGCATCAACTCCCGTGGCATTAGGAGTCATTGACCTGTCCTCTCCGATCGGCCACGAAGCGGGCCACCGTCACCGAACCAACGAACCCGATCAGCGTCAGTGCGACGAGCAGCACGAGGTTGTTGAGGTGCCTGTTGACCGCCATGTCGATGGCCAGCGCGGCGCCCAGTATGGCGAGCAGCACGTCTGAGGCGAGCACACGGTCCAGCAAGGAAGGCCCGACGGCGATCCTGTAGATCGCACCTGCCGCCGCGAGGCTGAGAATCACCGCCGTAACGATGAGCACGATGTCTTTCACGAACCAGCTCCCCTCGTTGCAGGCCTGCCTTCGGCCTGGAGTGCGTCCATTTCTGCGCGGGTACCCATGATCCGGATCAGCGAGGCCTCCGTATCCTGGACTTCCTTGCGCAGCTTGGCGGTGTCCACATCGTTGCGGACATTGAGCCCGTGGATGTAGAGCGTGGACGTGGAACGGTCCACCTCCACCACCAAAGAACCCGGAATCAGCGAAATCACGTGCCCGGCGGCGGTCACCATGAGGTCGGAACGGCTACGCAGGGGAACCGCGACCACGGCGTTGGTTACCGAAGGCCCTCGGAAGACCGCCAAGTACATGACCTGGAAGCTCGCGGCCACCACTTTGCCAAGGAACACCGCGGCGAAGGGAATGGCGCGCAGCACGTTGAATCGTCCGCTGAGCTCTACGGGAGGCAAGTAGAAGATCCTGGCTACCACCACCGCGATCAGCGCACCGAACACCAGGTTGCCCGGGCTGAAATCCCGCCAGAGCGCACCCCAGACAACCACCAGCCAGACCAGCAGGGGCAACTCGGTGCGGAACGAAATCCGCTTGCGGCTCACTTGCCGCCTCCCTGCACAGGAGTCGGCGCGCCCGGCGAAGCCCCGGCGGGCGCGCCACCTTGCGGTGCGGCGATCTGCGGAACCTTGGCGCTCCCGCCGAGCACGGAACGGATGTAGGCCGTGCGGTCCAGCATCTGTTCCGCGGAGTTCCCGGCCAATTGGAACAGCGGACCGGCGAAGACGGTCAGCGCCACGCCGAAGACCACCAGTGCGGCCGTCGGTCCTACCATCGTCCGCGGAAGCAGGCCGACGGCTGCCGTGTCCTTGAGGGCCGCGGCCGGGTACTCGGCGTCTTCGGGCTTCCGCCAGAATGCGCGGTTCCAGACGCGGGCAATTGCCAGCAAGGTCAAGAGGCTGGTGACAACGCCGCCAACCACCAGGCTAATGGCCAGTGGTGTCCCGAGGGCGATGCCTGCCTGCAGGAGTCCGAGCTTCCCCAGGAACCCGGAGAAAGGCGGGATTCCTGCGAGGTTCATCGCCGGAATGAAGAACAAAAGCGCGAGGAGCGGAGACAGCTTCGCAAGCCCGCCCAGCCTGTCCATGGAGGAGCTGCCGCCGCGGCGCTCGATCAAGCCCGTGACGAGGAACAGGCTCGTTTGGACCGTGATGTGGTGGGCCACATAGAAGACGGCAGCCGCGAGCCCGGCAACCGACGACATGGCCAGCCCGAACACCATGTAGCCGATGTGGCTGACCAAGGTGAAGGAGAGTAATCGTTTGATGTCGCTCTGGGCTATGGCGCCGAGAATGCCCACCAGCATCGTGAGGAGCGCCACAACCATGAGCGGGGCGTTCAGGGTGTCGCCCGGGAAGAGCAGGGTCTCCGTGCGGACCATGGCGTAGACGCCCACCTTGGTGAGCAGGCCGGCGAAAACGGCGGTGACCGGTGCTGGCGCGGTCGGGTACGAGTCGGGCAGCCAGAAGGACAGCGGGAACACGGCAGCCTTGATGCCGAAGGCCACCAGCAGCATGACATGGAGCAGGTTCCTGGTGCCCGGGTCCAGTCCGGCCAGCTTGATCGCGAGATCGGCCATGGTGATGGTCCCGGTGGCTCCGTAGATCATCGCGATGGCGATCAGGAACAACACCGAAGAGACGACGGAAACCACCACGTACGTCACCCCTGCGCGGATGCGCGGGCCGGTGCCGCCCAGCGTCATGAGCACGTAGCTCGCCGTCAGCAGGATCTCGAAGCCCACGTACAGGTTGAAGAGATCACCTGTGAGGAAGGCGTTCGAGACCCCGGCCACCAGGATCAGGTAGGTCGGGTGGAAGATCGACACTGGTGCCTCGCGGTCGCCGTCGGCCATGCCTTGGCCGGTGGCATAGATGAGCACCGCGAGGCTGATGACGGAAGAGACCACCAACATGAGCGAGGAGAACTGGTCTACCACCATCACCACCCCAAACGGCGGCTGCCAGCCACCCAGGGTGACTGATGCGGTGCCTGTGGTCCATACCGAGGCAAGGAGCCAGAATTCCAGGAGCAACGTAAGGGACAGCAAACCGATGCTGACCGCGCGTTGGGCCCGCGGGTTCCTGTTCAAGGCGAACGTCAGTGCGGCACCGAGGATGGGAAGTACGACGGCGAGCGGCGCCAGGCTGGCGATGTTCACAGGGTGCCCCCTTCCTTGGCTGCTTCGGTGACTGCCGTGACCGGGAATTCGGACGTTTCCTCGGGAACCACGGAATCGTCTTCGGCGTCAAAGCTGGGCGTCTTCGCGACCCGCCGGTCCTCGGCGTCGTCCTGGATGTCGTCTTGCCGTGCCAACGCCCAGGTCCGGTAGATGATGCCGAGCATGAATGCCGTCACCGCGAAGGAAATCACGATCGACGTCAGGATCAAGGCTTGCGGCAACGGATCGTTGTAGTCGCGCGGGTCCGTCGATTTGCTGAAGAGCGGGGCAAGTCCGGCATATCCGCCCGTGGCGAGGATCAACAGGTTGGTTGCGTTGGCAAGGAGCATGAGCCCCAGGAGAACGCGGGTCAGGCTGCGTTCCAGGATCAAATAGATGCCACAGGCGTAGAGCACTCCCATGACGATCAACAAGGTCAAGTTGACGCTCATGGGGTCCCCTTCCCGGGCGACGTGGTTGCCGACGTTGAAGTGGTTGCCGACGCCGAAGTGGCGGCAGGGGCTTCGGCGCGGGTGTCGCGTGAAGCCCTGGTGTCTCCGCTGGCGGTCTCTTCGAAGTGTTCGTCGATCTCGGCTCCCAGGCTGCGCAGCACGTCCAGGGCCAGGCCCACGACCACGAGGTACACGCCGATGTCGAAGATCGTGGAAGTCACGAACTTGATGTCACCGAACAGCGGTAGCCAGAACTCGATGATGGCGCTCTGGAACACCTGGCCGCCCAGGAGGAGCGGCACGAAGCCCGCTGCGGCCGCCGTCGCAAGACCGGTTCCCAGCAGCATGCCGGCACTGATCGGTGCGGCTTCCCGCAACTCGAACCGTCCGCCGGCCAGGTAGCGGATGGTCAGGGCGAGTCCGGCAGTGAGTCCCCCGGCGAAGCCGCCCCCCGGAAGATTGTGTCCAGCCAGTAGGAGGTACACGGAGAAGACGATCATCGAGTGGAAAATCAGCCGCGTGACCACTTCGAAGATGATGGAACGCCGTTCCGGTGCCAGGGTTCGGCCGGCCACCAGCCAGGGGTCGCTCAGGGAACCGGCGAACTTGCGCACGAGTGCCAGCGAAGCGTCCTCGCGCGAACTGCCCCCGGTGGCGGTGCGCCTTCCCACCGTGCCTTCGGGAATCGTGGCGGCCTTGTTGAGGCGCTCACCCCTGCTGCGGACAAAGATCAAGCTCGCGACGCCGGTAGCGGCGACTGCCAGCACCGAGATCTCGCCGAAGGTGTCCCACGCCCGGATGTCCACCAGCGTCACGTTGACCACGTTGAGTCCGCCGCCGCCTTCGTAGGCCAGCCGGGGGAAGGAGAGCGAGACCGGCTCGGCAATGCGGGCGCCCATCGCGTAGGTCGCTACGAAGATCATGGTGACCGCGAACGCCACGCCGATAATGACGCGAACCACCCGGTATTTGCCGCCGGTGCGGTCCCGGAGCTCCGGAGGGAGGCTGCGCATCGCGAGCACGAAGGCCACCAGGATGATGGTCTCCACCAGCATTTGCGTCAAGGCGAGGTCCGGGGCTCCCTGCAATGCGAACATGAGCGCGATGCCGTAGCCGGTGACGGACACCATCAGCACGGCGAGGAAGCGCTTGTTGGCCCGAACGGCGGCGAGCGCGCCAACAACGATTCCTGCCGCGGCGATGAGCTGGAGCGGGGAATTCGGATCGATCAGAAAGAGACCGCCCGGGAGTGGCTTGTTGGCCGCGATGAGGGCCGTGAGCGGGAGGGCGAACGCCACGGTGAGGATGACCGCAAGGTAGAAGTAGAGGGAACCGCGTTGAGTGCGCCCGGTGACCCACACGGCGACGTCGTCCAACGCCCCGATGGTGCGCTGGTAGGCGCGATCGCCGTCCACCCAGTCCGGGACGCGGCTTTGCGCCCTGGATACGAGGTTGCGGGCATAGAACATCACGACGCCGGCCGCGAACGTCACTGCGGTCAGTCCCAAGGCGGGAGTGAGTCCGTGCCACAGCGCAAGGTGGCTGGCACTGGCCGGGTTTGTTCCGGCGTCGGGCGTGACAAAGAGTGCCGCATACGGCTGGATCCAGCCGTCAACGGGATCCAGCCACAGTCCGTACACAATGGTGAGGAAGCTCAGGATGGCGGGCGCCGCCAGGAACGATGGCTGGATGGCCTTGAACGGCGTCCGGTCCACGCCCGGCTTGGTCGCGAAAGCGCCCCACATGAAGCGGGCGCTGTAAGCGAACGTGAGGATGGACCCCAGGACCAGGCCGACGAGGAGGATCATTCCCCAGGGCTGGTAAGCAGTGCCAGTGCCGTAGTGGACGAACGCTTCGAACACGGATTCCTTGGCCACGAAACCTGCCAGTGGCGGTATGCCGGCCATGGAAGCGGCGGCAATGCCCGCCACGATGGCGAGCGCCCGGGAGGACTTGTACAAGCCCGAGAGTTTGCGGATATCGCGCGTGCCGGATTGGTGGTCGATGATGCCCACCACGAGGAAAAGCGAAGCTTTGAACAGTCCGTGAGCCAGGAGAAGCGCGAGGCCGGCCAGTGCGGCGTCGGGCCGGCCGAGGCCCACCACCATGGTGAGGAACCCGAGCTGGCTGACGGTTCCATAGGCGAGGATCAGCTTGATGTCGGTCTGGCGAAGCGCGCGGTAGCCGCCCACCAGCATCGTCGCCAGGCCAAGCCCGAGCACCAGCGGCAACCAGTAGGGGCTTTCGCTGAACCCCGGCGCCATGCGGGCGACGATATAAATACCGGCCTTCACCATGGCCGCGGCGTGCAGGTAGGCGCTCACCGGGGTGGGTGCGGCCATGGCACCCGGGAGCCAGAAGTGGAAAGGGACCAGCGCCGATTTGGTAACCGCACCTACCAGGATGAGTACGACGGCGGCAGCGACCGCCCCTTGCGCGGGTCCCGTGACGAGGGTGGCCGCTTGAGTCATGATCGCCGAAATACGGTAGGTCCCGGCGGCCTGGCCCAGAATGATGAGGCCCACGAGCATGGCCAGCCCACCAGCAGTGGTGACCATGAGGGCCTGCAAAGCCGAACGCCGCGCGGAAAGGCGGGTGCGCGCATAGCCGATCAGCAGATAGGACAGGACGGTGGTGAGTTCCCAGAAAATGAACATCATCAGGAGGTCGTCCGCGGTCACCAGGCCGAACATTGCCCCGGCGAAGGCAAGAAGTTGGGCCCCGAACCCGCCGAGGTCGACATCCTTGTTCTTGAAGTACCGGGCGCAATAGACCAGGACCAACGCGCCGACGCCCAGGACCAGCAAGGACATCACCCATGCCAGGACATCCATCCGGAAGGCGAATTCAAGCTTGAGGTTCGGAATCCACGGGAGGGTCTCTTCGATGAAGCCGCCGGTGGGGTCGCCGGGGCCCGGAAGGCTCTGGCCGGGATAGATCCGGTCGTACTGCAGGAGCAGCCAGATAAAGGCGGCGGCGGGAACCGCTGCGAGGACGTAGAAGGCGTTTCGCTGAAGTTTCCGGAAGATCCAGGGCGCCACAGTTGCCGTTGCAAAGGTCACGGCAAGAACTGTGATCACTGGAATCTCCGCAAAGTCAGGAATAAGTTGTCAAAAGTTGGAGCAGGCGGTCAAACGTTGGGTTCGGTGCAGGTAGTTTATCAACCATGAACATGGCAACTGCGCCTGAGGCCCCGCACCCGGCATCCGAGCTTGCTTCAGGGCCCGTCCTGTCGAACAAGGGCCAGATCCTTGCGTGGGCATCCTGGGACTGGGGTTCCGCGGCATTCAATGCCGTCATGACCACTTTCGTGTTCACGGTCTACCTGACATCCAAGGCCTTCGGCGGGGAAGACTCCGCGTCGGCGGCGTTGGGTTCCGCTTTGGCGATTGCCGGCGTCGCGATTGCCCTCCTGGCGCCCGTCACCGGCCAGCGCTCCGACTCCGGTGGACGCCGAAAGCTGTGGCTCGGCGTCAACACGTCACTCGTGGCTGTCCTCACAGGTTTGTGCTTCTTCGTATTCCCCAAGCCCGAGTTCCTGCTGCTGGGCGTCTCGTTGGTTGCGCTCGGCAATGTGTTTTTCGAGTTCGCCGGGGTCAATTACAACGCCATGCTGGCCCAGATCTCCACCCCTGCCAATATCGGCAAAGTGAGTGGCTTCGGCTGGGGAATGGGCTATCTGGGCGGAATCGTCGCGCTGCTCGCGGTGCTGCAGCTTTTCGTCCAGCCTTCTTTTGAGTGGTTCGGGGCCTCCACCCAGGACAGCCTGAATATCAGGCTCGTAGCTGTCTTCTCGGCGCTCTGGTTCTTCATCTTCGCACTGCCGGTCCTCTTCGCCGTTCCCGAACTCTCCGTCAAGAAACCGGAATCCCGGCTCGGGTTCCTGGCCTCCTATGGTTTGCTTGTCCGCCGGATCAGGGCCATTTATCGAACGAGCCCGCACACGATCTACTTCCTGCTCGCGAGTGCGATCTTCCGGGACGGCCTCGCGGCGGTCTTCACCTTTGGCGGAGTCATTGCTGCCGGAACCTTTGGCTTCGAGCTCAAACAAGTCATCTTCTTCGCGATTTTCGGCAACGTGGTGGCCGCCGTCGGAGCCATGATCGGCGGATTCCTGGACGACAGGATCGGACCCAAGGCCGTCATCGTCATCTCCCTTCTAGGACTCCTGGTAGCGGGAACGGCGATCCTGGCGCTCGGCAATGGCGACTACGTGTTCTTCGGAGCCCATTGGGCGGGCAGCACCACTTTCTGGGTGTTCGGGCTGTTCCTCTGCCTCTTCGTGGGACCAGCCCAGGCCTCCTCCCGCGCCTACCTCGCGAGGCTGGCGCCGGACGGCGAATCAGGCGAACTGTTCGGGCTCTACGCCACCACCGGCAGGGCGGTGAGCTTCCTGGCACCGGCCCTCTTTACCTTGTGCATCACCCTGGCGACCCCCTTCGTGGTCCCGGGCGGGGCCCAACGCTGGGGAATCCTGGGCATCATGGTGGTGCTCCTGGCCGGCCTGCTGGTGATCCTGCCCGTCAAGTCACCCGACAAGACGGAAATCGCCACGGTTCCCGTTCGCTGAGCCACGGTTCCCGTTCGCTGAGCCTGTGCTTTCGCCGAAACTCTTGATTTCTAATTGTTAGTAGAGTTTACTAACTGACATGGAAGCCCTTCGTGACCGGCCTCACACCGACCGCCAGCGCCCCGATCGAACCGGCGCAGCAACCCTGCCTTCCGACGGGCGCGCCCACAACCTCTCCTTGGTACGCCAGACGCTCCACTCGGCAGGAGCGATGAGCCGCGCGGATCTATCCCGGACCCTTGGCCTGACGCGCGTCACGGTATCGGACCTCGTCTCGGACCTCCTGGAACGCGGACACGTCGTGGAACTGGGGCACTCTGATGAAGTCCGCCCCGGGAAGCCGGCCATCCTGGTGGACATCAACCGCCGGGGCCTCCAGGTGATCGGCATGGACTTGGCGGAAAATTCCGTGCTGCGTGCCGCCGTCCTGGACCTTGACGGAAACATCCTCGAACGTGTCGAGCGTTCCCTCTCCGAGGAAACCGGGCCGAACGTCGTCCACCAGGTCCTCGAACTCGCTTCGGAGGCTGTCGGGCGCGCCACCGCCACGTTGTTGGGCATCGGCGTCGGGACCCCCGGCATCGTCAACGCGGACGGCGTAGTAACCACGGCACCCAACTTCGAATGGAAGGACGTCGCCCTGCGCGATCTCCTCCAGGAGCGCGCTGGCCTTCCGACCCTCGTTTCCAACGACGCCGACGCCGCAGCCCACGCGGACCACACCTTCGGCGGCGGCAGTGATGACATGGTCCTCGTGAAAATCGGCCGCGGTGTCGGTTCGGGACTCATTGTGGGGGGCAGGCGTGCCCGCGGAGCCCACTCCGCAGCGGGAGAAATCGGCCACGTCACGGTCGGCACCGACGGCGGAAGCTTGTGCAAGTGCGGTAAGACTGGCTGCCTCGAAACCTGGATGTCCGTCCCCAGCCTCGAACGGGCATTGGCCGAAGCGGCGGCGAGTTCCAAACCGGACGCCGCGGCCGACGTCGTACTCCGGGAGGCAGGCGAGCGGCTCGCCATCGCCCTCGCGCCCGTGGTTGGCGCCCTCGATTTGGGCGAAGTGGTCCTCAGCGGACCCCGGGAGCTTTTGGAAGGCCCCCTTCTCAACGCCGTCCAGCAGACCTTGCTTGAGCGGCTATTGCACCAGGACCCTTCACCGGTGTCCGTCCGTCTCGCGGCAGACGCGCAGGACATTGTCCTGCGCGGAGCCGCCGTGATGGTCCTGTGGAACCAGCTTGGCGTGGCCTGAGTGCCGCGCCCCCGCCGTTTCCAACCCTGACTAACCACCAAGCATCCTTCGAAGGAACCGGACATGGAAACAATTCAGTCCCCCGCTACTCAGTCCTTTGCCACCGGGCTCGCCCGCACCCACCTCCGCCGCCTCGCGGCAGGCACCCTCATGCCCGGATTCACCGGTATCGCCGTCCCCGTCTGGATCCTTGAAGCGTACGACGCCGGGCTGGCGGCTGTGTGCCTCTACGGCACCAACGTTGCGTCCCCCGTCCAGTTGCGCGAGCTCTGCGCTGGGCTCCGCGCGCATTCCCCAAACACCCTCATCGCCGTCGACGAAGAGGGCGGCGACGTCACGAGGCTGCACTACCTCACGGGATCAACGCAGCCCGGAAACGCGGTGCTCGGGCGTTTGGACGACGTCGAACTGACCGCTGCCAGCGCCAGCGCCATCGGCCACGAACTCGCAGGCCTGGGAATCAACTTGAACCTGGCCCCCGATGCGGACGTCAATTCCGCCCCGGACAATCCCGTGATCGGCGTGCGCAGCTTCGGGGCCGAACCGGATCTGGTAGCCCGGCACACTGCCGCCTGGATCCGCGGCCTCGAAGACGCCGGTGTGGCCTCCTGTGCCAAGCATTTCCCTGGCCACGGCGACACGACCACGGACTCCCACCTGGCGCTCCCCCGGGTCGCGGCCGACGCGGCAACACTGGATGCGCGCGAACTCGTCCCGTTCCGTGCACTCGTCGCCGCTCACGGCGCCACGGTCATGACCAGCCACATCCTGGTCGAAGCCCTCGACCCGGACCACCCCGCCACCTTCTCCTCGCGCATCCTGCAGGACCTGCTGCGCCGCGAGATGGGGTTCGACGGCGTCATCATCACGGATGCCCTCGACATGGCCGGCGCGTCCGCCCAGACCGGTGTTCCGGAAGCAGCCGTCCGTGCACTGATCGCCGGGGCGGACCTGCTGTGCCTTGGCTCCGAAACAGGACCGGCCCTCTTCGAACAGACGCTCACCGCGATCGCCGATGCCGTCGAAGAGGGGCGCTTGCCCATGGAGCGCCTCGCGGACGCTGTTGCCCGAACGGCCGGACTGTCCTCGCGTTTCCCTGCTGCCACCGCAGCGGAAATCCAGGAGGCCGCCATCCGGGGCCAGCTCGGCCTGCAGGGCCAGCCGCAGCTTTCCGGTGGTCCCGGCCACCCGAAGGCGATCGACGGCGAGCGCATTGCAGAGGCCTTCGAGGTGTCCGAAGCGGCCCAAAGGTGGCTTGCACGGGAAGAACCCGTGGCGATCGTCCAGGTTGAAACCGGGTCCAATTTCGCCGTCGGCCGCGTGCCGTGGGGCCCCGCTGCCACGACTTCGGCCGTGGTCCACGAAGGCGAGGTGCCCGACGGCGCGCGGGTCGCCGTCGTCGGACGCGGCCTGGATGCCGAGCACCCGCTGTGGACCGTGTTTGCCCGTTTGAGGGCGGAGGGGCACGCGGTGATCGCCGTCGAGTGCGGCTGGCCGCGGGGCGGGGCGGACATCGTCACCTATGGGGCGTCCCTCACGGTCTCGCAGGCCCTGACGGAGCTGTTGAACGGCAGCGCCAGACCCTGACTGCGGCGCGCATCGCCTATCGACAGAAAGTTGCCATGGAAGTCATCGTCACGCCCACTCCGGAATCGGCTGCTTCGGCCGCCGCCCACGCCGTCCTTTCAGGACTTCCCGCGGACAGGGGAGCAGTGCTGGGGCTGGCCACCGGTTCGTCTCCGCTGGGACTGTACGCGGAGCTCGCAGCTGCAGCGGCCGCGGGTCGCGTGGACTTCTCGGCCGCCCAGGGATTCGCCTTGGACGAATATGTAGGCCTTCCGGCGGAGCACCCGCAGTCATACCGCCAGGTCCTGATCCGCGAGGTGTGCGAAGTGATCGGACTTCCCCTGGCCGGACTGAATGTCCCTGACGGTGCCGGCACCACCCAGGCCGAGCTCGAAGCGGGAGCTGCCGCCTACGACGCCGCGATCGGTGCCGCCGGAGGCGTCGACGTGCAGATCCTGGGCATCGGCGCCAACGGCCATGTGGGCTTCAACGAGCCCGGATCCTCCCTGTCTTCCCGCACCCGGCTGAAGCGGCTGACGGCCCGCACGAGGCAGGACAACGCCCGGTTCTTCGAGCACGACGGCGATGTCCCGACCCACTGCATCACCCAGGGACTGGGGACCGTGCTGGATGCCCGCCGGCTGGTGCTCATCGCCACCGGTGCCGCGAAGGCCGCCGCGGTCGCTGCCGCCGTCGAGGGCCCGCTGACCGCGTCCTGCCCGGGTTCGATCCTGCAATGGCATGCCGACGCCGTGGTGGTCCTCGACGAGGCGGCAGCGGCCGGATTGGCCAACCGCGGATACTACGACGACGCCGCGCGCGGACTGGCGCTGACCCCCTAGAAGGGCGCACACCGCTTTCCGCAGCGGCTCGAGTGGCGTCATTCCGCCGCCCCTTCAAGAGGGCTAGGGTGGTCTTATGAACGTGGATGAGACAGAACTTCCTGGCCTCGGGGTCCGCAAGGATTTCATCACGGCCTCGGGACGCCGGATCGGTGTTGTCGAGATGCGGGAAGGTGAGACCGAGCTTTTCGTCTCCACATGGGACGATCCCGATACCTGCCAGGCATCCATCCCCTTGACCGCAGACGAAGCCGCCGCCCTGGGCAACCTCCTGGGCGGGCAGCACATCGCCATGCGCCTGGCCGAAGCCCACAAGGAAATCCCGGGCATTGTCACGCGGCAGTTCTCCATCACCGCGGACTCCCCTTTTAACAACCAGCCCATGGGCAAAGCCCAGATCCGCACCCGCAGCGGTGTATCGATCGTGGCGATCATGCGCGAAGGCGAAGTGGTTCCCTCACCGGCTCCCGACGTCGTCCTTCACACAGGTGATTTGCTGGTGGCTGTCGGTACGCAGGAAGGTCTTGACTCTGCGGCTGCCATTCTGCGCAACGGCTGAAGTCCATGGACCCCCTGGCCCTGACCCTCATTGAGCTGGGCGCAGTCGTCTTCTGTCTCGGCCTCTTGGCGCGTTTGGCGGGCAGGATCGGCATGTCCCCCATTCCGCTCTATCTGGTGGGTGGACTGGCGTTCGGGGCGGGTGGATTGATCAAGCTCGATGGCATGCACGAGTTCGCCCATCTTTCCGGCGAAATCGGCGTCATCTTGCTCCTGTTGATGCTCGGCTTGGAATATACGGCCGCGGAACTCGTCACCGGACTGCGGCGCTCCTGGCAAGCCGGCGTGTTGGACCTGGTCTTGAACTTCTTGCCGGGCGCTGGCATCGCCGCGGGTCTCGGGTGGGGACTTGTGGGCGCGATCGTCATGGGCGGTGTCACCTATATTTCTTCCTCCGGCATCGCTGCGAAGGTGATCACGGACCTCGGCCGGATCGGTAACCGCGAAACACCAGTGGTGCTGGCCATCTTGGTGTTCGAAGACCTCACCATGGCCATCTACCTTCCGATCCTGACTGCGATCCTCGCAGGCGTGGGCTTCCTGGGCGGACTCCAGACGGTGGGTATTGCATTGGCCGTCGTCACCCTCGTGCTGGTGGTGGCCCTGAAACACGGCCATCGGGTATCCCAGGCCGTGCACAGCGAAAACTCCGAAGTCTTCCTGCTCAATCTCCTCGGGGCCGCGCTTCTGGTGGCCGGCATCGCGTCCGCCCTCCAGGTTTCCGCGGCCGTGGGCGCATTCATGCTGGGCATTGCCATTTCGGGGGCAACCGCCCACAACGCGACGAGGATCCTTGAACCGCTGCGGGATCTCTTCGCGGCTATCTTCTTCGTAGCCTTCGGCCTCAACACGGACCCGTCCAGCATCCCGCCCGTGCTGGGCTGGGCGCTGCTCCTGGCTCTCGCGACAGCCGTGACCAAGGTGTTGACCGGATTCTGGGCGGCAAAGCGGGCAGGGATCGCCGTACCCGGCCGTTTCCGCGCGGGAGCCGCCTTGATTGCGCGCGGCGAATTCTCGATTGTCATTGCAGGGCTGGCCGTGACCTCCGGGGCCGTCCCTCGGGAACTTGCCGCCCTCGCCACCGCGTACGTATTGCTCATGGCCATCATTGGACCGCTCGCGGCCCGTTTTGTGGAACCGACCGTCAAGGCCTTCCGCAAGTCCCCGCGCAAACCGAAGGCATCGGAGCCCATTGGGTCCTTCGAGGCGTGAGATCTCGGCCTTTTCGAGCCTTCAAAGAGGCGAGATCTCACCTCTCGATCTGTAGGCGGCCCAGCACTATTCCTCCCCACTGTGGATAACCAGTTGGGGACCCCTGCGTTGTGCCAAGAATTGGTGCATGCGCAGTCCCCGACCTCTTCCTGAAGCCCTCAGGGGCCGCTCGTTCACGCTCTCCGAGCAACGCGATGCGGGGGTTCCGGATAACCGGGCATGGAACAAGGATCTTCGCGTGGCCAGCCGTGGAGTCCGTGTTCCTTGGGGCGCCGCCCAGGAGCTCTCCCACACAGCACGCCTACTGACCCGCATCTCGCCCGGGACGGTGTGTTGCGGCCCGACGGCGGCAATCCTGTGGCGCTGTCCCCTCCCCTTGGATCTCGAACGCCAGCCGCTGGTGCATTTGCTCCGGTGGGACGGCGGGAACCGGCCGGTTCGCAAGGGGGTCGCCGGGCGCAGAGTAGCTTTGGAGGCCGCCGATCGCCGGACCATTGACGGCGTCCCTGTAACGAGTCCGGCCCGAACGTGGCTTGATTTGGCGGCGTTGCTGCCCCTGGACGATCTCGTGGCCGCGGCCGACCACTTCATCTGCAGACAATCCCGCAGTTTCGGCCACAACCGCGCCGCGCTTTGCACCCTTGAGGATTTGCGTTTGCAAGTAGAGGGAAACCCTGGCATCCGTGGACGCAGGAACGCCCGGCTGGCACTGGAACTCGCGAGGGTTGGCGCCGACTCCGTACCGGAAACCAAGCTCCGGCTTGCCATCGGCCGGCGGGGATTGCCGGAACCTGAACTGCGGTTTGTTGTCCAGGATTCAAGTGCCCGGGAGCTGGCGTGGCCGGACATGGCGTTCCCCCGGTACAAAGTGGCCGTCAACTACGACGGCAGCCACCACCTGACGGCCGAGCAAAAGGAATCAGACATTCGCCGAGACGAATCCATTGCAGCGATCGGCTGGACCTCGGTGACCATCACGGCACGGCACGTGAAAGCGTGCGGGTTCGACGGCGTCGTACACCGAGTGCGAGCCGCCCTTGGCCGCGCCGGGTGGGTCAGCGAGGCGTGAGATCTCGGCCCTTTCCTACCTTCAAAGAGGCGAGATCTCACGTCTCGAGCGGCTAAACGGCCGTCCGGTGGAAGTTCAAGTGGCTGCGGCTCGCGGTGGGGCCACGCTGGCCTTGGTAACGGTTGCCGTAGCCGCCGGAACCATAGGGATGCTCAGCGGCCGACGAGAGCCGGAAGAAGCACAACTGGCCGATCTTCATGCCGGGCCACAATTTGATGGGCAGCGTCGCGACGTTGGAGAGTTCCAACGTCACATGGCCCGAGAATCCGGGGTCGATGAAGCCCGCCGTGGAGTGCGTCAGCAAGCCGAGGCGCCCCAGCGAAGACTTTCCTTCAAGTCGTGCGGCGACGTCGTCCGGCAGGCTCACGGTCTCGTAGGTTGAACCGAGCACGAACTCGCCGGGGTGCAGGATGAAAGGCTCGTCGCCCTCGACCTCAACCAGGCGGGTCAGCTCAGGCTGCTCCTCCGAGGGATCGATGTGGGCGTACTTGTGGTTGTCGAACAGCCGGAAGAAGCGGTCAATCCTCACATCCACCGAGGACGGCTGAACCATCGCGGGGTCGTAGGGCTCCAGGACGATACGTCGGGAGTCGATTTCGGCACGTATGTCGCGGTCAGAGATCAGCACAGGATCAAAAGTACCGTATGCACACCGCACCCCGTGGTGCCGGAGTGGCGCATGGGACTATAGTGCACCACATAGACTACCGTTACCGCTGTTGCCTTTGGGAACGGTGGCACGACGCGAATCTGGGGAAACATTGAGACGAATTGCGGTGCCCGTCGCCGTGTTGGCGGCCTGCCTTCTCACGGTGATGGCCCCTGCCTCCGACCCCCTTGCCGTACCGCTTCCCCCCGCAGGTACTGCCGCCGTCGCGCCTCCCACCTCCAGCACCACCGCAGGCGCTGAAAGTACGACGACGGCGTCCGCACCGCCGTCGGGATCCGGCCTTCCGCAGGCCGCACCTGTGCCGGGGTCGCCAACGGCCACGGCGCCCACCCCCGCAGGACCAGCAGCTGCAGCCGCCCCCGCTGCATCCCCCGCCGGTGCGGGCACTGCGTCAGCCGTCCAAGCGGCGACCCCGCCCGCACAGCCAAGCCCCGCCGTCGCCCCGGGCAACGGCACGTCGCCCCAGGCAGTGGGCGGCCCGCCCCCGGTGCCCTCCATTCCGCCGGCTTCCGGCCCGGATCCGCTCCCCGGCAGCCAGCCAGGGGGAGTCCCGCAGCCGGATCCGGCCCAAGCGCCGACGAAGTCCTCCCCCGCAGCTGTCCCGCTGGTCTCGGCGCAAGCATTGGTCAACGACGACAATTCCGCCCAGGTGCTGGCCGTGTTCAATGCCATCAATGCCTACAGGACGTCGCTTGGCTTGAATCCGGTGAAGTACAACCCCACGGTGTCCACTCTTTCGCAGGACTGGTCCAACAACATTGCCAGCCGCCAGGTGATTGAACACCGCAGCAACTTCTGGACCGATCCCAGGGCCTTGAATCCCAACAACGGCGCGGGCGAGATCATCGCGGTCCGCTGGGATCGGAACGCCGCCCAGCTTGTCGAATGGTGGAAAAGCTCGCCGGCCCACGACGCGCTGCTGCGTGATCCCCGTTTCAACGTGATTGGCGTCGGGATCACCTTCACGGACGGCAACTACCAGACCACCCCCAATAGCTACACGATGTGGGGCGTGGTCAATCTCTTCGGCTATACGACGCTTCCCGCAGGCACCGTCAACAGCCCTGGCGCGGGCACAGCCCCTCCCCAACTTCCTGCCCCGACTGTCTGCGACCCCATCGTGAAGCACCAGCCGCCCACGCTGGACCTCAGTGCGGCGGCCATCCGCAGCGCGGGTGACCTGGTCGCCGTCGACTCTTCGGGCAACCTAAGGGACTACCCGGCACTCGGCAACGGCACGTTCGGTCCCGCCCGGGCGGTCGGCTCCGGTTTCGCCGGGGCGAAAGAAGTGATGACCACGGATTGGGACCGCGACGGCGTGATCGACGTCCTCGTCCAAATGCTGGACGGCAGGCTCCTGCTCTACCCCGGGGTGGTGAATGGCGGATTCAAAGCCCCGGTGATGTTGGGCTCCTCGGGTTGGCAATCGATGACCATGGCGGTGGGCACTTGGTGCGGCAACAACCGACTCCCGCAAATTCTCGCCGTTGATTCCAGCGGCGCGCTTTACCTATACCGGAACCAGGGGCTCACCGGCATGGTGGGGCGGACCCAAGTGGGCTCGGGCCTCAGTGCCATCCGCCTCAGCATGGTGGACTACGACGCCGACGGCTTCCAGGACCTGCTGGCCGTGGAAGCAAACGGGAACCTGCGGCTCTACCGCGGCTCCGGGCTCACCACGCCGAAGTCAGAAGCCCGGCTGGTAGTGGGCACCGGATGGACCGACTACTCCGGATTGCGCTCGCTCAACGGTGTCACGGGTCTCAACACCACTGGAATCGCTGGCCTGCTGAGCAACGGAACCATCGAATATTGGGACCTGACCGGCGGACGCCTCACGACGCCGAGCACTCCGGTCACCGGTTTGGGCGGACTCAAGCTGGCGCAGTAGCGCTAAGCCTCCGGGGTTTGCTCCTCAATGACCGACTTGAGCTGCTCCAGCTGGACAACTTCGTCTTCCATGGTCTTCTGGATCATGCTGTTCATGAGTTTCTGAAGGCCCTTGGGGTGGTACTCCAGGGCGAACCGGAGGCGGGTATTGGGGCCCTCGGTGCTGAGATAATAGCCGCCGGTGGGCCGCGCAGGACCGGCGACGACGGCGAACCGCACCTCAGCGCCCGGCCTGGCTTCAGTGATTTGGAAGTCGGCCGCGACCGGACGCCCGCCCGGGCCCGCCAGGGTCTGCTGGTAAACAGCACCCTTTTCGCCGGCATGTCCGGAACGGAGGGAGATGCTGCGGATTCCACTGCGCCACAGGGGATTATTGAGGCCGTCCACCAGGAATTGGTAAACGGTCATGGCGTCGCGGCCAATGAGTACTTCATGCTCTGCAAATGCCACGGAATCCTCTTTCGGCGTACTGCTCTAGGACATAGCCGGGTTCCCCATGACGCAGCAGCTAACTGCTACAGAATAGTCAGGCGTGGCGCGACGCAACACACCCGCGTCGAGGCTTAACCGAATCTTTACGCGCTCCGCGGGGAATTTGATGAGACCGTGACGCCGGTGAGTCTGTGTCTGGATCCGCGCTCCATCTGCGCTAAGCTGGGATCTGCTCCGGCTGGTTTGCGGAGCATTGCGGGCGTAGCTCAATGGTAGAGCGCTAGCTTCCCAAGCTCGATACGCGGGTTCGATTCCCGTCGCCCGCTCCATTTTCTTGCTAATTGGCCTATTTTCCCTGGAACCGAACGGCCACCCGGATACAAGATGCCCAAGCCTGTGGGTGTATCGTCAGGAGCTAGGAGCCATTTCGGCTCTGCTCTAGGGAGCGATCATGGCTGACAAATCACCTCGCCAAGCTGCATCGAAAAAATCCGGCAAATCCATCAAGGAAAAGCGCGCTGACAAAAGGGCTTCAGAGTCCTCCGCAACAACAGTGGCCAAGCCGGCAACCGGCAACAAAAAGTGATCGGCCATATAGGCGCCATGACCCTCGGCATCCTGTCGTCATCGCGGAAGCCGGACGAGCGCCGGCTGCCCGTCCATCCCCTGCACCTGGAGCGTATTGCTCCGGAACTCCGGCAACACATCCGGCTTGAGCGCGGTTACGGCGAGCGCTTCGGCTTTTCAGACAGCCAACTTGAGCCGCTGGTCGGTGGCATGGCAAGCAGAGAGGAACTGATCTCGAATTCGGAGGTCATTCTCCTGCCCAAGCCGCAGCCGGAAGACCTTGCCGGCCTCCGCGACGGGCAGGTCCTCTGGGGCTGGCCGCACTGCGTGCAGGACCGGGCGATCACGCAGCTAGCCATCGACAAGAAGCTGAGCTTGATCGCGTTCGAGGCGATGAATCACTGGGCCAGCGACGGCGGCTTCGGGCTTCACGTTTTCCACAAGAACAACGAACTTGCGGGCTACTGTTCCGTCATCCACGCCCTTGCCCTGACGGGCTCGACGGGTGACTACGGAAGGCGGCTGAGCGCCGTCGTGATTGGCTTCGGGGCCACAGCGCGTGGCGCGGTCACAGCCCTGAATGCCCACGGCATCCACGATGTCCAGGTGCTGACCAACCGCGGCGTAGCGGCAGTCGGCTCCCCCATCCACTCGGTGCGGATAGTGCAGTTCGACCACGACCAGAACGCCCCTTTCCTGAGCGAGGTCATCACCGATCGTGGCCGCCTGCCACTCGCTCCGTTCCTCGCCGCGAGCGACATCGTGGTCAACTGCACGCTACAGGACCCGAACTCGCCGCTGACATACCTGCGGACCGAGGACCTTGACGCGTTCCAGCCGGGCAGCTTGATTGTTGACGTCTCCTGCGACGAAGGCATGGGCTTCAGTTGGGCGCGGACCACGACGTTCGCCGAACCCATGTTCACGGTGGGCGACCACATCAACTACTACGCCGTGGACCACAGCCCGTCGTACTTGTGGAATTCGTCCAGCTGGGAGATCAGCGAGGCGCTCCTGCCGTTCATCGAAACCGTCATTTCGGGCCCCGAGGCCTGGGACGCCAACGAGACGATCTCCCGGGCCATCGAAATCCGGGACGGCGTCATCCGCAACCCGGACGTGCTCCAGTTCCAAGGGCGCTCGGCGGACTATCCGCATCTTGCGGCGTAATCGCCCCGAAGTCCCATAATGCGGCTGAGCCGGGCGCCTCGTGGGTGCCCGGCTCAGCCGCGTTCGGGCGTTACTCCGCTACGCCGACTGGGCGACGATCCGTACCATCCGGCGTCGATCCCGGACGTTCACTTTGAGCCGCAACTCGGACCTCCGGGCGAGCACGACGGCGACTGTCGCGGCCGCGAGCGCCGGCACCCCGCCTGACACCAAGAGCGCTGCGTGCGGGTTCAGGTGCTCGGCAAGCCAGCCCATCATGGGTCCACCGATGGCTTGTCCCCCGATAAGCACCATGATGTAGAGGCTCATGACGCGGCCGCGGATGCTCATGTTGGCACTGACCTGGACCAGCTGGTTGGCGGCGGTCAGGAACATGAGGCACCAGAATCCGGAAAGAACCATGCCAACCGAGAGCCACACCATGGACGGCGCCAACGCCGCCAGGCACAGCATCAAGCCGTACATCCCCGCGCACAGCACCACCGAGCGCAGGCGCAATTGCCGGCGCCGTGCCGAGGCGATTGCTCCGGTCAGCGCGCCAAGGGCCACCATCGCGTTGAGCAAGCCGTAGCCGCCGGCACCGGCATGGTAGATGTGGTCCGCGAAGGCAGCGAGGAGCACCGGCAGGCTCATCGCGAAGACCGCTACAAAGCCGGCCATGAGCCACGGCCAGTAGATGGTGGGCTTGCTGAGGGCGTATCGAAGGCCTTCCTGGAGCATTCCCTTGCGTTTTGGCACGGGCGTGCTGACATAAAGTTCGTTCTTGCGGAGCATCAGGAGCATGGTGACAGTGGAGCAGCAGGCCACAGCGTTCCCCGCGAAGGCCCAGCCCGCGCCGACCGCGGTCAGCAGCACGCCAGCGAGTGCGGGACCAATGAGGCCGCCCAACTGGAACGTGGTGGAGTTGACGCTGATGGCGTTGCGCAGGTATTTCGGTCCCACGAGCTCGTTGACGAAGACCTGCCGGGCAGGCTGGTCGAGCACCGTCACGAGGCCCAGGACGAACGCGATCACGTAAACGTGCCACACCTCGATGTGGTTGCTCAGCGCCAACACGGCGAGGATGGCCGCCAGGGAGGCCGCGACGCTTTGGCACAGGATGAGGATGCGTCGCTTGGGGAAGCGGTCGGCCATCATGCCGCCCCACGGGCCCAGGAACAGCGACGGCATGAACTGCAATGCCACGGTTATTCCGACGGCGGTGACGGATCCGGAGAGCTGGAGCACCAACCAGTCCTGGGCAATCCGCTGCATCCAGAGTGCGATGACTGCGACGAAGTGGCCGACGGCGAAAATCCGGAAGTTGGGTACTTTGAGGGAAATGAAGGTGTGCCGCCAAGGCAGCCTTTCACTGACGACGGCGATTGGCTGGGTTGCCGTGTCCGGCTCGGCAGCGTGTGGAATTCTGCTGCTTGCAGCGAGTGAATCGATGGTGGGTTGGCTGACGTTTGCCGCTGAGGACGGTGGGGGTGCCAAAAGTAGTCCTTGGATAGGCGTTTCGCTGGGATGCCTTTAACGCTAGGGTTGGCCGCGGTGATTATGGAAGTGAATTGGCCGTATAACTAGCATTGCGAAGTGCAATACACCGGCGTTAGCGGCGGTGAACGTAGCTATTCAAGGAGTCCCGTGTTCGAACCTGTGCAGCTGCGGTCCTTCCTGGCCGTGGCCGAGACTTTGAGTTTCACGAAGGCAGCCGAGCGCCTCGGCCTGGCCCAGCCCACGGTCAGCCAGCATGTGAGAAAGCTGGAGACCGCAGCCAAACGGGCGCTCGTAGCCCGCGACACCCGGGATGTTCGGCTCACCGACAACGGCGATGCCATGGCAGGCTTCGCCCGAAACATCCTCTCCGCCCACGATTCCGCAGCGAGGTACTTTTCCGGCTCCGCCATGCGCGGCCGCTTGCGGTTCGGGACCGCCGACGATCTCGCCATTACGGGCTTGCCCCGGATCCTGCGCGAGTTCCGGCAGCTGTATCCCCAGATCAACCTGGAACTCACCGTCAGCCAGAGCGACCAGCTCTACAAACGCGTCAACGCGGGCCAATTGGATCTTGTGTTTGTGAAGTGGGTGGGCGAAGCGAAGGACGGCACAGTCGTCCGGCACGACAAGTTTGCCTGGGTAGGCGTCGAACAGACTGTGCTGGACCCGGCCAGCCCTGTGCCGCTGATCTGCTACCCGGCCCCGAGCGTCAGCCGGAAACTGGCCATCGACGCCCTGGAAGCCATGGGCCGGACGTGGCGGGTCACGTGCTCGACCAAGCAGATCGCCGGCGTCTTGGCAGCGGTGCGCGCGGGCATCGGCGTCGCCGTGATGCCGTCCTCACTTGTCCCCGAGGACCTCACCGTGATCACCAAGCGCTTCGACCTCCCGCCCGTGGGCGACGTCGACTTCACTTTGATCCGCAACCCTTTGGCGAACGCAGAGGTCGTGGATGCGCTGACGCAGGCGATCATCGGCAGAACGCTCAACAAGCAGGCGTAGCTGCGGCACCTGTGTCAGGCATCACCCGGCGATCGAGCGGCCACGCGCTAAACTTGTCACGTTATGAACCGCACAATGTTTAAGTCCAAGATCCACCGTGCCACGGTGACCCATGCCGACCTGCACTATGTAGGTTCAGTGACGGTCGACCTGGATCTGCTGGATGCTGCGGATATTCTCCCGGGCGAACTCGTCTCCATTGTTGACGTGACCAATGGTGCGCGCCTGGAAACTTACACCATTGCCGGCGAGCGCGGCTCCGGCGTCATCGGCATCAACGGGGCCGCAGCGCACCTGGTGCACGTGGGCGACGTCGTCATTCTCATCACCTACGCTGAGATGACCACCGAAGAGGCCAAGTCCTACCAACCCAAGGTTGTCCATGTGGACAGGGCCAACAAAATCGTCCAGCTCGGCAGCGATCCGGCCGAAGGCATCACTCCCGGCGTTATGCGCCCGCCGCACGCCCTCAACAACGCAGAGCTGAACTAGCTTTCCCTCTTCCGCCGCCCCGCGGGCACTGCTTCTTCGCAGTCCACATGGCGGAACATGCCGCCGTCGGGCCCTATAGGCGAATAAAGCTGATTTAGGCTGGGACTGTGAACCCACGCCGTCCTGCGCCCATCCCCCTCCGGATGCCGTAATGCTGGGCGTCCTTTCCGGGTTCTTCGTGGTGTGGGCCATCATTCTGGTGGGCATGTTCGTCGGCAAGCGCGGGATCCTGGGCGACAACGCACGTTCGGTCCTCAGCGGCCTCACTTTCTTCGTTGCGAGCCCCGCGCTTCTCTTTGAAACCCTGGGCAAGGCCCATCTCCGCGACATCTTCGCCGCTCCGCTCCTGGTCACGGCGGTGGGAGCCGTCGTCACTGGCAGCCTGTTCTTCCTCATCGTGAAGTTCTGGCTCAAACGCTCCCTGCCGGAATCGCTCATGTCCTCCATGAGCGCTTCATTGGCCAACTCCGCGAACCTCGGCATCCCCATCGCCGTGTTCGTCCTGGGCGACGCAAGCTATGTGGCTCCACTCCTGATCTTCCAGCTCGCATTCTTCACTCCCATGTACCTGATGGCGCTCGACGCGAGCACCAGCGCCCACCGCACTACTCCCCTGCGCTTCGTCCTGATGATCGTCCGGAATCCGATGATCGTGGGATCGGCCCTCGGCTTGGTGGTGGCTGGAACGGGCTGGCAAGTGCCCTCGCTCATCATGGACCCCATCCACTTGATCGGGGGTGCCGCCATTCCCGCGATGCTGATGGCGTTCGGGATGAGCCTGAACGGCTCCCGGCCCCTGCAAAAGGACACAGGCCGCCGGACGGACGCGCTTCTGGCCAGCGGCTTCAAGCTCTTTGTCCACCCCACGATGGCGTACTTGTTCGCCCGCTTCGCGCTTGGCCTGGAGGCGCATGCCTTGTTCGCCGTGGTGGTCACGGCGGCCCTGCCCACTGCGCAGAACGTGTTCGTTGCCGCGAGCCGCTACAACACGGGAATCACCGTGGCCAAGGATACGGTCCTGATCACCACGGTGGTGGCCGTCCCGGCAATGATCGCCGTGGCCCTGCTGCTCACCTAGCCCAACTGACTCGCACTTGTTGTTGTTTTGGTCGCCGAAAACGACATTAAGTGCGAGTCAGTTGGGTCGGCGCCTACTCTTCGTCCACCGAGTCCAGGTACCTGTCCAGCAGCTGTGCGCAACGGATGAAGCCCAAGTGCGAATACGCCTGTGGGTGGTTTCCCAAGTGGGTCTCGGTGCCCGGGTCGAATTCCTCGGGAAGCAGACCGGTGGGACCGAAGAGCGCCACGAGCTGGTTGAACAATTCCAGCGCGTCGTCCAGCCGGCCCACGGCCAGGTACGCCTCAATGAGCCAGGTGGTGCAGATGTGGAACCCGCCCTCCAGACCCGGCAGGCCGTCGTCGTACCTGTACCGGAACACGGTGGGACCCACCCGGAGTTCCCGCTCGACGGCGGTGACGGTGTCCAGGAAGCGCTGGTCGCGGACGTCCAGAAGGCCCGACAGTCCGATATGCAACACGGCCGCGTCAAGGTCCGGGCTGTCGTAGGCCACGGTGTAGGAGTTCGCTGAATCGTCCCAGCCCTCGCGGAGGACTTCCGCGCGGATGACGTTGGCCGTTTCCTCCCACTCGGCCCCGATGGGGCGCCGGAACCGGACCGCCGTCTGCATGGCCCGGTCCAGGGTCACCCAGCACATCACTTTGGTGTAGATGTGGTGCCGCGGCGCCCGCCGGGCTTCCCAGATGCCGTGGTCCGCTTCGTGCCAGCGGGCCAAGACCGCCGAGGCCATCTGCTCCATGAGTCGCCAGTGCTCGTCCGGCAAGGTGCCGACGCGCTTGCTGAGGGTCTGGATGAGCTCGGCGATCGGCCCGAAGACGTCCAGCTGCACTTGGTGGTCGGCGGCGTTCCCGATCCGTACGGGCCGCGAGCCGGCATAACCTGGAAGGCTCTCGATAATTGCCTCCGTCGACAGTGGGGAGCCGGTCACGGAATACAGGGGATGCAGCCATTCCGGACCTGGAGCATTCTCCAGGATGCGGCCCAGCCAGCGGAGGAACCCGTCTGCTTCCTCGGTGGAACCCAGGTCCACGAGCGCATTGACCGTCATGGAGCCGTCGCGGAGCCAGCAGTAGCGGTAGTCCCAGTTGCGGGTGCCGCCGATCCCTTCCGGCAGCGACGTGGTTGGAGCCGCGAGGACAGCGCCGGTGGGCTCGTGCACCAGCGCTTTCAGGACCAGTGCCGAGCGCCGGACCAGCGACGGTTTCATGTCGGGCAGTTCCAGCCCGCGGACCCACTGCCGGGATTGGTGCGCGACGGCGGCCCGCCGCGCGAGCTCTCCGGCAGGGTCCGGCGTCGTCGGCTCGGTGTCTCCGCACCTCAGGTTCATGACGACAGGCCCGTACGCGAGGCTGACTTCCGCGGTTGCGGTGCCGTGCTTGCCGTCGCTCGTGACCGTGAAGGACACCCCGGGAGCGAAGAGGATGATGGGATCCGAGGTACCCACGACGTGCAGCTCTTCGCCGCGGACTTCCATGTTGAACGGTGCGTTGGCATAGTCCGGCCGCGGTGCGAAAACAATCCGCGCGCTGCCGGTTCCGGACAGGACCCGGACCAGGCTGGTGATGCCGTCCGGTGCCGGCTCGAGGTAGTCGGTGACCGTGACGTCCGCCCAGCGCGTCTCCACGATCATGGTGTTGTCCACATAGCGCTGGCCCAGCACCTTCGACGCCTTGACCGGTTCCACGCTGAAATGGCCGGCCGGGTCGCCACCAAGGATGTGCGCAAACAAGGAGCCGGAATCCGGGAGGGGATGGCTCATCCAGCAGATCTTGGCTTCCGGGGTGAGCAACGCCGTCGACGTCCCGTTGCCGATCATCGAATGCCGCTCCAGCCCCACCGCGTCCTCGCCGAACAGCCACGCGCGCCGCAGCTCGAACAGGATGGCGAGCACTTTGGCGAAGGCCTCCGGGTCCGGCAAACGGTGGCGCGCCGCGGTTTCTCCATCTCCGACGTGCAGGCCAAGATCCGGGCCCCGCAAGGTGGCGATCGCGAGCTCATCGCTGTCGGCGTCGCCGGCAAACAGGGCCGCGCTGGCCCCCAACTGTGTACGCAGATGCTCCAGCGCGGCGTCTTTGGAGGGTTCCACGATGGACAGGTCCAGTACGGATCCGTCCACAATGAAAAACAGGCCCAATTCACGGGCGATCTGGTGTGCCTCTCGCGTCACCCGTGCCACGACGGCAGGTGTGGCCGGCCTGGTGTGGATGGCTACCGCCACGGGCTTGCGCTCGATGCTGACGCCCTTTTCGAAACCGATGGATTCATTCAGGGCGGTCGCAGCCTGTTGGAGGACGGCTTCCGTCGCCATCGAGACGCTGTACGCGTAGGTCATATCGAACTCGGCGCCGTGCGAACCTACGAGGTGGACTTCCGCCGGGAGCCTGGACACCGCGGCAAGGTCCCGCAGCGACCTGCCGGAGATGACGGCCGTGTGCGTGTTCGGCAGCGCTGCCAGTGCCCGGAGCGCGACGGCGGCACTCCCCAAAGGGAGCGTCTCAGTGGATACGCCTTCCGCAGCACAGAGGGTTCCACCATAGTTGCAGGCCACCAGGAGCCCCGGAGTGCGGGCCAGCATCCTGAGTTCCGCTAGCAGCTCCGGAGTGATTCCGTCGTGGGCGGCCTCGGACTGGACGACGGTCCGCAGGAGGCCCAGCGGAAGCGACTTCGTCAGCAGTGCCGAATCGGCCACGGACAAATTAAGCGGAGTAGCCATGGGGGACGATCCTTCCAGGGTGGATTCGTCCAGTTTCCGCCCGGGGAGTTTCGCCTCCATGACCCGCATATTGCCGGGGTGTAACGAGTTTTCCTGGTTGGCGAGGCACACCCTGGCGCCGTGTCACGCCACGCATTCTTTTGGCCCGGCGCAGCGGTGCGTTCCGCGCAATTCCGCGGCAGACCGTCGTCGGACGCTACAAAAGTCTGCTCGGCGTGACGCGAGCCGCTATACCCTGGTCAGTCCCACGGCCTCCGCCACCAGCTCGACGGAACGCAACCGCTGCTCCGTGCCCGTGCTTTGGTGCGCAACGATCAGTTCGTCGGCGTCGGCGTGGCGGGCAAACTCCTCGAGGTAATCGCGCACGACTTCCGGTGTGCCCACGGCTGAGTACTTCACCATTTGCGCGATGTGCTGGCCCTGCGGCGAGTCGAGGATGAGATCCGCTTCGGCGTCGGTGAATTCGCGTCCGCCGCCCAGGAAGCGGGAGACGCGGTCCCGCTTGACCTCAAGGAAGAGCCGTTGGGCTTCGGTCGCCGAATCCGCGGCCACCACGTTCACTCCCGCGATCACGTATGGTTCCGGCAGCTGATCGGACGGCTTGAACTCGCGGCGGTAGACCGCGACGGCGTCCTGCAGCGCGTTGGGTGCGAAGTGTGAGGCGAAGGCGTAGGGCAGGCCGAGCTGCGCCGCCAAATGCGCCCCGAACAGGGAGGAACCGAGGATGTACAAGGGTACGTTGGTGCCCTTGCCGGGCGTTGCTTCGACACCTTGGATCCGCGTGGGGCCAGTGAGGTAGCCCTGGAGTTCCAGCACGTCCTGTGGGAAGGTGTCCGCAGACATGGGGTCGCGGCGGAGTGCACGCATCGTGTTCTGGTCACTGCCGGGCGCCCGCCCCAGGCCGAGGTCGATGCGGCCCGGGTGCAGCGTCTCGAGGGTACCGAACTGCTCGGCGATGGTGAGTGGCGAGTGGTTGGGCAGCATGACCCCGCCGGCACCGAGCCGGATGGTGCTCGTGTTGGCCGCGATGTGGGCGATCAGCACGCTCGTGGCCGAGGACGCGATCGAGCCCATGTTGTGGTGCTCGGCGTACCAGATCCGCCGGTAGCCGAGCCGTTCGGCCAGTTGCGCCATAGCGACGCTCCCGGCGAAACTCTCCGCCGCCGTCTGGCCTTTGCCGATAATTGCCAGGTCGAGGATGGAGAGGGGAACAGTCACGTTATGCCGGCCTTTCGAAGGTGGTTTTGCTCGGGGGGCCGGTTCCCCGGCCACTCCTGCGACAACGACGACGGCGTCCGGGTTATTTCTCTGGCCTGCGTGGGTTCCGTCTCAGCTCGTGAAGATGCCTTTGCCGGTCTCCATGTCGATGGGCAGGGAAGAGTGCTCATGGGAGATCTTCCAGGTGTCGTCCTTCTTCTCAAGGCAAATGGTGAAGCGGTTGGTCATCGCCCGCAGCCGTTCGCCTTCCGCCGAGATCCCGGCGAAGGTCACAGCAGCATGCCCGAAAGCCAAGTCCTCCCCCGCGACGGACTGGACATCATTGAATTCGACCTGAACGCGCTCATCGCCAAGCGAAGAGAACCATTCGCCGGCCATCGACCGCCAAGCCTCGATTCCGGTGTATTGCCATTGTCCCCAGGAATCGTAAATGTGCACGTTCTCGTCGTAGAGCGCCGTGAATGCGTCAACATCTTTCGCGTGGACAGCAGCTGCGTAGGAATCCAGCGCCTGTATAACCGGGGTTTGCTCGTTGCTCACGAAAAATCTCCTCACGTGCCTGCGGTTGTGTGTGGGAAGCCTACACCGTGGCCCGAGTGTGACTCCTCGGGACCTCGAATGAACTTCCGTTAACCCCTGTATCCCCGCGTTTCACAGCGCTTTGACCGGTACCGGGCCCTGCCGGATAGTTGCTGCAACGCACACCATCCATCACTCTCGAAGGGGACATTCATGGCTATTTCACGCCTCAAAACAGGCACGGCGCTGGCACTCGCGGTGACCACAACTCTCGGTCTCGCCGCGTGCTCGGACCCGGGCGCCTCAGCCGCGCCAGCGCCGTCGTCGTCCGCCTCCGCCAGCAAAACCTTCAACCTGTCGCCGGAACAGAACCGCTTCCCTGTGCAGGTCTCGCCGGAGGCCGCCGCCCTGGTGCCCCAGTCGGTCAAGGCGGATGGCAAGCTGACGGTCGCGGTAAGTCCTTTCGCCGCGCCGCTCGCCGTCTATGCCACAGACAACAAGACGCCGGTGGGCAACGAGGTGGACATCGCCGTCGCGCTGGCAGAATCGCTGGGACTCAAGCCCGACATTGTCCCGACGGCGTGGGCCGACTGGCCGTTGGGCGTGGAATCGGGCAAGTACGAGGCCGTCATCTCGAACGTCACCGTGACGGAAGAGCGCAAGCTCAAGTTCGATTTCGCCAGCTACCGCGAGGACAAACTGGGCTTCTATGCCAAGAGCGACAGCTCCATCACGAAGGTGGACTCGGCTCCTGACGTGGCGGGCAAGCGGATCATTGTGGGCTCGGGCACCAACCAGGAAGCAATCCTGTTGCGCTGGGAGGCCGAGAACAAGAAGAACGGCTTGAAGCCGGTCGAATTCCAGTATTACGACGACGACTCGGCCTCCACGCTGGCGCTTCAGTCGGGCCGCGCGGACCTGACGTTCGGGCCGAACGCGACAGCGTCCTACAAGTCGCAGACCGATGGCAAGACCAAGAACGTGGGCCTGGTTGACGGCGGGTGGCCGCTCAAGGCGAGCATCGCGGTGACCACCAAGAAGGGCAACGGCTTCGCTGCGGCAGCGCAGGCAGGCCTGAACTCGCTCATCAAGGATGGCACGTACGGCAAGATTCTGGACCGCTGGGGTCTCACCGCGGAAGGCATCCAGAAGTCTGAACTGAACCCGCCGGGCTTGCCGAAGAGCTAGGGAAGGATTTAAGCATCGACTTGCTGGTGTAACTTTCCACATAGCCGCGACTCCGCCCAGCGAAAGGGAATTCCATGGTCCAGCGCCTTGCCATCCTCGACGACTATCAAGCGGTCGCCTACGACTATGCGCCCTGGGCTCAGCTTGCCGGTGATGGCGTCGATGTCACCGTCTTCACGGAGCCTTTGGCGAACGCGGTGGACGCCCTCCGCGAATTCGACATCGTCATGGCCATGCGGGAACGGACCGCCTTCGACGCCGGGCTCCTCCGGGAACTGCCGAAGCTGAAGCTCCTGGTCACCACCGGAATGGCCAACGCAGCCATCGACCTGCGCGCGGCCGAGGAGCAGGGCATCACTGTCTGTGGGACAGGCGGCTCACCCGCTGCGGCGCCCGAGCTGACGTGGTCCCTGCTTCTGGCTTTCGCACGCAAGGTGCCGTTCGAGGACCGTCGGCTGCGCGCGGGAAACTGGCAGAGCACCGTGGGTTTCGAACTGTCAGGAAAGACCCTCGGAGTGCTGGGACTGGGCAATATCGGGAGCAAAATCGCCGGTTACGCCAAGGCGTTCGGCATGGAGGTGATTGCTTGGAGTCCGAACCTCACGGAAGAGACTGCCGCCGCGGCCGGTGCCAGGAAGGCGAGTAAAGAGGCACTCTTCGGGGAGGCCGACGTCGTGAGTGTCCACGTGCGGTTATCGGAAAGGTCCCGGGGACTCGTCGGGGAGGACGAACTGCGGCTCCTCGGCCCCGAAGGCGTCCTGGTGAACACAGCCCGCGGGCCGATCGTGGACGAGGCTGCCCTCCTCCGCGGGCTCAACGAAGGGTGGCTCGGCGGCGCGGCCCTGGACGTATACGACGTCGAGCCCCTGCCAGCTGGCCACCCCCTCCTCACTGCACCGCGAACCGTGCTGACACCGCACTTGGGTTACGTCACGTCGCAAAGCTACGCCCGCTTCTACGGCGAGGCGTTCGACGATGTCCGCGCGTGGGTGCGGGGGAATCCGGTGCGGGTGCTCACTTCTTAGGGCGTCATGGTCGCGGGCTGACTGAGCCTGTCAGTCGTGAAGGACCACTTGGTAGAGGTTGTGGTCTTGCCATTCTCCGGCAATCTGCAGGTATCGCGGTGCCATGCCGATCTTCCGGAACCCGGCCTTGAGCAGCACCCGCTGCGAGGCTGCGTTGTGGAGAAGAGTGCTCGCCTCGATGCGGTGCAATCCGAGTTCGTCGCGCGCCATGTTGACTATTGCTTGGACCGCTGCGGACGCCAGCCCGCGGCCTGCATAATCGCCGTCCACCCAGTAACCGAGCCCCGCGCTCTGGAAGGGACCACGGACGATTCCTGCCACGTTAAATCGGCCTACGAGTCGATCGCCGTCGAACAGGCCAAGCGGATATGCATCCCCGGCATTATGCGCGACGAGTCGGTTGGCAATGTCGGCGGCCTGCCATTTTTCGGTGAAATACTCCTCGGGCCGCGTTGGCTCCCAAGGTGAAAGGTACGCGCGGTTGCGCACATACGCGGCGGCAAGCCCTGCCGCGTCACTGATGCGCAACACGCGCATGCTGACGCTCTCACTAAGTTGGCGCGGTTCAATCATCGATCAACCTTAGACCAGTCGCAGCCGTCAATAAGTGCTTTGTTGTTCTTCAAACCGGGCAATCACAGCCGCATCCGGTTTGTGGAACGTTCGCCAGTCCGAGCGAACATCGACCCACCGTGCGGGCTGACCATCCTCTGACAGGAGCTCAGATGAACGACGAGCTTTCGTGCATTTGTTAGCCGATCCGTATCCCACTCAGTGACATCGCTGCGCGCCGGACGCGTTTCAAGCGCTCGGAGAAGCCTGCCGACAGTTGAACCGGCAATTCGTTGATCGGGAACCAGCGGACGTCCTCGCTTTCATCACTCACGACGATCTCCGCGTCCGGGTCTGCTGTCGCGGCGAATCCCACGTCCCAATGGGCTGTGCATGAGAATCCCCCATGCAGATCGTGTCGGTCAAGATCCACGATTGCCGGAGATAGCAGGACCAGGTCGTCAATTCCGGACTCCTCGCGAGCCTCCCTTTGCGCAGCTTCCGCCACCGATGCGTCTTCCGACTCGATGTGACCGCCGAACTGCACCCAGAACTGCCCCTTGCGATGGAAACACAGGAGAACACGATCGAATTCAGGCGAAAACACGAAGCAGGACCCGGTGACATGCTGCGGCCCACCATCTCGACGCAACGCGGCGTTCTCCGCCAAGTTCACGAAATGCAGATACGCGTCTCGTGATTCCGATTCAGGAAGTGCCATAAGGCTGGTGAGCAGATTGGCGAGAGGCATGCTGCCATCTTGCCGCACGGGCCAACGCTCTGCCCAGACCCCTGATTTCCCGGTGCTTCAATGTCATACCGGTTCGTCAAGCCACGCGGATGCCGTGGTCAGCGAGGAACTCGCGGGCACGGCCCATCTGGCGGTCGGCGGAGAAGGCGTACCACTGTTCGCTAAGGTTCTCGCCGTGGACGAGATCACGGAACCGGAAGAAGGCACCTTTGCCCTCGATCGCACGCTCCAGCCGCTCCCGAAGGGCCTCATCGTGCTGCCGCCCGGCGAAGGCCGCCATGTCCCGCCAACCGTTCCGGGAATCGGCGCGGCTGATTCGAAGCCAACGGTCCGGCTCCTCCTCCACGTCGATGGCGGCGTCCTCCCCGACCATCATCGGGTCAGCAGCGCTCTCGTCGTACACCTGCCCGGTGTGTAGGTCGAGGTAGCCACCGTCCGACAGTTCGGGATCCCCTTCCAACACGGTGCTGAGCATGTCCAGGTCTACTGGCACTACTTTGCCTGTCAGCGGCTCGCGGCGCAGGGCGGCTAGAAGATCCTCGGCCAGGATCCGGTCCCCGGCGCCGTCGCGCCAAGTCAGCCGGTTGATAACCGAGAGTGCCACCGGCTCGGCTTCCTGTCGTCTTTGCTTCAGCGCCATCGGGATGCCGGCCCCCGCCTGTTGAAGAGCGTCATCGATGTCGTGCCCCGTCACCGCCGCGAGGAAGCGGGCCGCATCTGCCGCCGCGATGGCTTCCCGCAGTTCGGACAGGTCGAGCCGGGGCACTTGCACCTGTGAGGGCCAGGCGTGCAGCAGCATTGGGTGCGGCTGGCTCGGTTTCCCCGGGGCCGGGCTCTCGCCCTCGTCGTCGGCCCACCGGCGCCCGTACTGGTCCGGGATGCTGCCCCAGCCCCGGTACGGCAGGGGGGCATTAGGGCGGATACCCAATACCTCAAGCGGGTCGACCTTCACCTCCCCGACCACGCATCGGTGTGTCCAGGCGTCACCGAGGTCGTACGTGAACTGAAACTCAGCCCCAGGCTCCACCGTCCGGACGACCTTGGCAGCAGCGATGTCGATTGGCGCGATGATCGGGCCGCGGATCGATCCGGCTATCTCGGTTCCGGTCTCTTGGTCGGTGATCACCCGGCCGTCAGCCAGGGTAAACAGTGACAGGTGTGAGCGGTCCCATCGGGCGAAGGCATCGTTGATGGCGTTGGCGAGATCCATGAAGGTATGCGAGGGTCCGACCGCGAAGATGCGCCCGGGCCAGGGCCACAGCTCCTCGCCACGACCGCCGAGCAGTTCCACCGTCACAGATAACCACGTTCGTGCCATACCCAAGGATGGCACGCGCCGCGGCGCTGCCGTACTCGGGGAACTGCAGGGCCCCTGCGCGAGCCTCGATAGGGATGAGCTGAAACCTATGCACGCCCTTGAATGCGACGATGTCCCTGCGATCCGGCTCTATAACAGTCCTCCCAATTGGCCGCTCTAGAAGTTTGCCGATATGGTTTTGGCTATGGAGATTGAGGTCGACAGAGCCTAGCCACCTGACGTTCGGTGGCCGACCGGTTGATTGCGCTCATGCGCGCCCGGTGAAAATCCCCTTTCAGCTGTCTGTAGTCGCTGTTCCCGGCGGCCCGGCTTCGCTAATAGCTCCCTACGTCCGGTGCAGTGCCCTCCGAAGTAGCGCGCGTTTTCGCGCCCCGGAGAGAGCACGTCGACCCATGACTACGCCCCCTGATGGGCAAGAACCAAAGGACTGTGTCTCATGTCAGAACAATCAGCCATCACCTTGCACGACCTGTCATTCGAGTGGCCTGACGGCAGCCCCGCTCTTAACCGGCTCAATGGCGCCATGACCACCGGCCGGACTGGACTAGTCGGTCGCAATGGTGCAGGAAAATCGACCCTGCTCCGTTTAATCGCCGGCAAGCTAAAGCCGACCCTAGGGCGCGTCGAAACCGTCGGTGACGTCGGCTACCTCCCCCAGACGCTGACCCTCGGACACGACACGACGGTCGCCGCATTGCTCGGCATCGACACCATCCTCAAGGCGCTCCATGCCATTGAGGATGGCGACGTTGATGAGCGCCATTTCGACACGGTCGGCGACGACTGGGACATTGAGTCCCGGGCAGACGAGGCGCTGCACGAAATCGGCTTCTCCGCGGGTGATCTCAAGCGACAGGTCGGGGAGCTCTCAGGTGGCGAGGCAATGCTCATCGCGCTGACCGGGCTGCGCATCCGCCGCACCCCGGTCACGCTCCTCGACGAGCCAACCAACAACCTTGATCCGCGCACCCGGGCCAAACTTGCAGACTTCGTTGACAGCTGGCCGGGCACACTCGTGGTGGTCAGCCACGACCTCGAATTGCTTGAGCACATGGACTCCACAGCTGAGCTTCATGCCGGCAAGCTTGACGTGTTTGGTGGCCCTTACAGCCTTTTCACAGAACATCGCGAGCAGGAACAAGCCGCCGCCATCCAGGCAGCCCGCAGCGCCCAGCAAGCGCTGAAGGTCGAGAAGAAACAACGCGTCGAAGCCGAAACGAAGCTTGCCCGCCGCGAGCGCACAGCGAAGAAAACCCAAGCCAGCGGCGGCATCCCGAAGATCCTGGCCGGCAACCGTGCGAGCAGGGCGCAAGCATCTGCGGGCTCTTTGCGCTCGACCCTCGACGGCAAGGTGCTATCAGCCCAGGCCGCCGTCGACGCCGCCGACGCGAGGGTCCGGGAGGTTGAGCACATCCATCTCACTCTTCCCGATCCCGATGTGCCGCGGAGCCGCCGGATCGCCGAGCTGAGCGACGGCTCCCGCACGATTGTCATCCAAGGCCCCGAGCGCGTGGCCTTGGTGGGACCCAACGGCTCCGGCAAGTCAACGCTCCTCACGCACCTCGTCGAGGGACGCCCCGCAGAATCCTCGGGCCGGCTCACCGGACGGCTGCTGACCGACCGGGTGGGATACCTCCAACAACGGCTCGACGGTCTGGACGATTCCCGCTCGGCACTGGACAACGTCAGGGAGGCGGCGCCGGCGTCGAAGCCCGGAGACATCCGCAATCAACTGGCACGCCTCCTCCTCCGGGGATCCACCGTTGATCGCCCGGTCTCCAGCCTGTCGGGAGGAGAACGGTTCCGGGTCAGCCTCGCGAAGCTGCTCCGGGCGGAGCCGCCCGCCCAGCTACTGGTCCTCGACGAACCGACGAACAACCTCGACATTGCGAGCGTCGAGCAGCTCGCCGAAGCCCTCGACGCCTACCGCGGCGCACTGTTGATCGTGAGCCACAATCACGGGTTTCTCAGGCGCCTGAATATCGACACAGTGGCCGAGCTTGACGGTCTAGGGGGCTTGAGCGAGCGCACCGAGCTGCTCGCCTAGCGACCCTCAGCCAATCAGAGCTGCTGTTCCCACACAGTTAGCTGGAGCCGCACAAGGGCCGCGTCCGGATCGCGGGAGCCGCCGTCGTCGGTCTGCAAGCCGACGACGGCGGCCGCGAGCCGCGCGGCTAGGCTCGCCGTGCGCCCACTCACCGCGTGACCCCGGCGTGCACCGGAACCGACGACTCCGAGCGCACCGGCGTCGCGAGACCCAGGTTCTCGCGGAGGGTCGAGCCGGCGTACTCGGTGGGGTACACACCGCGTTCCTGAAGCTCGGGCACCAGATGGTTCACGATGTCGTCCAGGCCTGTCGGAATGAGCCATGGCGAAATGTTGAAGCCGTCCACTGCACCCACCTGGGCGTATTCAGCCAAGGTGTCGGCCACGGCTGTGTAGGACCCCGTGAACGTCGCGTCCACCCTTGAAGTCCTGGAGCTCACGAACTGCCTGATGGATAGGCCCTTCTCCTTGGCCTCGGCGCGCCACTGCTCGGCGAGTTGCCGGGCCTTGGCACCGTGGAAACCACTGCCACGGGTCTCGGAGGTCTCCTCCACCACCGGATCGATCTCCGGAAGCGGACCATCGGGATCGTAGGCAGACAGCTCCCGGCCCCAGAACTGTTCGAGATACGCAACTGCCTGCTGCGGCCCGATCTGCAGGCTTCGGACCCATTCCTTCTTTTCGCGCGCTTCCTTGTCGGTCGCGGCGAGGATGAACTCGCTGGCAGGCATGATCTGGACGTCGTTGGCGCCCCGTCCGGCAGCCACGGAGCGCGCGACGATATCGGCGCGGAACTCCACGGCGTCGTCGAACTTCGGGTGCGCCGAGAAGATGACATCCGCTTGCCGGGCGGCGAAGTCGCGGCCCTCGGGAGAGTCGCCGGCCTGGAACAACACCGGCCTGTACTGGGCGCTGCGCGGCAGCCGGGGCGTGAAGTCCACGGAATAGTGCTGCCCCGAGTGGTGCACGCTGCGGACATGCGATGGAACCGCCCAGGAATCCGCGGAGACGGACGGGGAGACCGCCCCGTCCTCCCACGAATCCCAGATCCTCTTGGCCGTCTCCACGAAGGCTTCGGCATGGACATAGCGATCGGCATGGTCCAGATAGCCGCCCCGCCGGAAGTTGGCCCCGGTCCAGGCATTGTCCGTGGTCACGACGTTCCAAGCCGCGCGCCCGCCGGAGAGCAAGTCGAGCGAGGCGAGCCGGTGCGCGAGGTCGGCGGGATCGTTATACGTGGTGTTCTGCGTTGCCACGAGCCCGATGTTGGACGTCACTGACGCGAGCGCCGCGAGCATGGTCTGTGCGTCCGGCCTCCCCGCCACATCCAAGGCGTGCGGACGGCCGAGGTGTTCGCGCAAGCGCAGGCCTTCGCCCAGGAAGAAAGCAGCGAACAGCCCGCGCTCGGCGGTCTGGGCGATCCTCCGGAACGACTCAAAATCGGTCTGCGAACCGGATTCCGACGCCTTCCAGATGGTGCCGGAATTGACGCCCTGGAAGAAGATCCCGAACTGGATCTTCCCGCTCGGCTGGAATTTAGCACGGTTGTGCTGTGTCATGTTCTCTCCTCAGTTTTCCGAGCCAACGCTCGCGTACCGGCTCAGGGGCCGTTGAAGACCCAGCAATTCCCGGAACGTGCCGCCCTGGGCAACAGGTTTAAGCGCCTCGCGGCGCCGAAGCTCGGGCAGCACCAACTGGGCCAGCTCCTCGAGCTCCACGTCCAGCACAGCTGGATGCAGCCGAACGCCGTCGGCCACCGCAAGCAGCTCCGCCAGGAAGTCAACGAGCTCCGCGGCTGTGCCGACAAAACGCGCGCGGGAACTGGACCACGGCGTAAACGCGTCCAGTTCGGCGAGCCGCGCGGAGGCGTTCTGCCCGCGCGCGTCAAGGACGACGTCGAGCCCCGCCACTACCGCGGCGCCTCCCGCAAGAGCCCGACGTACCTCCGCCACCTCCGCGGCGAGCAGCGAAGGCGTCGGAGCGGACACCAGCACCACATCGGCGTCCGATGGAAGCAAGCCGGCCTGCGCAATCACGGGCAATTGCCCCTGCAGCGGGCGAGGAATGATGGAGGGTCCCTTCACCGAGTACCCGGGCCCTGCGAATTCCGCTGGTGTCTCGAAGTCGACGTAGTGGAGTTTGTCGACGTCAAGGTACCGCCCGGTGGCCACGTCGCGGATCACGGCGCCGTCCTCCCAGGAATCCCAGAGTCGCCGGCTCACCTCCACCGACGCCGCGGCCTCCTGCGCCAGCGCGGCACCTTCAGCAAAAGAGCGCCCGACGGCGGCAGCCTCCTCCGCGGAGCCGCTCGCCGCGGCGAGCCAACCGGCCCGTCCACCCGAGACGTAGTCCAGGCTCGCCAGCTGCGTCGAAACGTGGAAGGGCTCGGTGTAGACCGTGTCGACTTCAGGGACCAGCACGATCGAACTTGTCACCGGCCCGGCGAAGGCGGCCCGCTGCAAGGCGTTCAGACGGCCGGCGATGTCACGTCCGGAACTCACCGGCCCATCGGCGAACGTCGCCACATGGAACCCCGCCGACTCCGCCGCCAAGACTGTGCTCCGGATCCGCGCACCGTTCAGCAATCCATCGGGTGCATGCCGGGCGCTGCGCCAAGCGGCTGGGTGGGCGCCGTCGCCGTCGAGCTCCAAGGCCAAGAATCCGGACAGGCCCGGACGAGAGTCAGTGGGCGTAGGCATGATTCCTCCTGTAGCTTGCGTGATCTGCAGTGACGGTTCCGGCTGCGTCCGGTGATGCGGCCCCGGCGAACTCCGGACGACCACCGAAGGGATCCACCGGCTCCCACAGGGTGGTTGGCGCGGCAGCGCGGACCGCCGGGATGACCTCGAGCGCGAACCGCTCAAGGATCTCCAGTTGCTGCTCGAAAGGCAGCGTGGTGGGCAAGGAAATGGACTGCAGATCGTGGCCGTAGAGCGAGTGGTAGCTCAGGATCTTGTCGATGACCTGCTCCGGGCTGCCAACCAGCGCAGGACCTTCAGCCACGGCGTGGTCGATGTCCCGGAACGGCGAATTGTTGCCCGGGACGTTGCGTCCAATCGTCAAGGCCTCGTAGATCGGCCCGAACTGGCGCTTGGCTTCCTGCGTGGTGTCTGCGATGAACACTCCACCGGCGCCGGAACCCGAGCCGAGGTACTGGTGGCGCGGATCGTGACCGTGGCGTTTGTATTCCTCGCGGTAGTGGTTGATCAGGACCTTGTAGTTCTCCCGAGGCTGGATGGCATTGGCGGTGAAAAGCGGGTCGCCCCATTGGGCTGCGAGCGCAGCCGAAGTGAGGGTTGTAGCCGAGCCGTGCCAAATCCGCGGCGAACCGGCAAACGGTCGCGGCGTCGTTGTTGTTCCTTCGGTCAATGCGGGCCGGAAACGGCCGGACCACGTGACGTTCTCCTCCCGCCACAGCCGCCGCAACAGTCCATATTTTTCGGCAACCAGCTCCCACTGGTCATCCAGCGAAAGCCCGAACAGAGGGTACTGCAGCACCTCGTTGCCCTTGCCGATCACAACTTCTAGGCGCCCCCGGCTCAATTGGTCGATCGTGGCATAGTCTTCGGCCACCCGCACAGGATCGAGCACTGACAAAACGGTGACGCCGGTCTGGAGCCTGATGCGGCTGGTGACGGCCGCGACCGCGGCGAGGACCGTCGTCGGGGACGAAGAGATGAACTCTCCCGCGTGCCGCTCCCCTACGGCGAAACTGTCAAAATCCAGCTCCTCGGCCCTGCGGGCAGTCTCCACCACCTGGTTGAGCCGCTCCGCCGTCGAGACAATTTCCCCGGTTACCGGGTTCTTCAGGTGCGGAATGATATCGAGTACCTGGAACTTCACTGTGTTTTCCCTGCCTGGGTACTCCCGAAGTTTGCCTCGGTCACGGTTTTGGATTCCGGCAGGGCTTCCTCGGTTAGCCCCCAGCGCTCCAGGACCTTCCCGTAGGAACCGTCCTTGATGGCCGAATTCAGTGCATCCGTGATGGCCGGCGCCAGGCCGTTGCCTTTGAGGGTGGTAGCTGCGACGAGGGTCTCGGAGGGCCAGCCGGCATTGACTTTGCCCACCACTTTCAGGTCGTTCCGGGTATTTTCCCGGTAGGACACGGATGGGTAGGGCGCGATGTTCAAGTCCGTCCTGCCGGAGGAGAGCGCCAGGATGGTGTCGGCGTCGGAAGAGTAGTACTGCAGGGTCGCCGGGGCCTTGCCGCGGGACTCGAGGTCCTTGTTCCAGGCCAGGAGGATCTTTTCCTGGTTGGTTCCCGAGCCCACCGAGACCTTCAGCCCGGAGATGTCATCCGCGCCCTTGATGTTGTACGTCGACGACTTCTTGGCTTCGAAGCCCATGTAGGCGGCGCGGTATGTGGAGAAGTCGAACAGTTTCACCCGGTCCTTGTTGATGCCTACGTTCGAGAACACGGCTTCGAAATCCCCCGACTGCGTCTTGAGCGGCCAGTTCTCCCAGGAGGTGACCTGCACGTCCAGGGCGAGGCCCAGCTTGTCGGCTACAAGTTGTGCGAGGTCCACTTCGACGCCGATCGGGGTCTTGTTGTCCGTCGCGTAGAAGGACAACGGGATGGATCCAGCCGTGGTGGCGACCGTCAGTTTGCCGTCCTTGCCGATCGCAGCGGGAACTGCGGCTGCCGCGGCGGGGTCCTTCTGCGCCCGGATGCGATTCTGCTCGGGCGAGGCATTGTAGGCAACGCCGTTACGGGCGGTACTCGGGGACGGGCTGGCACCCGCAGCGGACGCGCCGGGGTCGGAGCATCCGGCGAGCGCCGGGAGTACGACGGCGGGCAGCACTGCGAGCGCGAGAAGCCTGGTTTTGATGCGTGGCATGTAGGAATTCCTCAAATGTTGAAAGCTGGTTCGATGACCTTGGAGAAAAAGATCCGCGTCCGGGGTTCACGGGGATTCGCGAAGATCTCCTGGGGACTGCCTTGCTCCACGATCTGGCCTTGATCCATGAAGACCACGGTGTCCGCCACATCACGGGCGAAGCCCATTTCGTGCGTGACTACGATCAACGTGGTGCCGGACGTGGCGAGTTCTCGGATGACGTCCAGGACCTCGTTGACAAGCTCCGGATCCAACGCCGAAGTGGGTTCGTCGAAGAGCAGGATCTTGGGGTCAAGGGCCAGCGCCCGTGCGATGGCAACGCGCTGCTGCTGGCCGCCGGACAATTGCCGCGGATAGGCATCGGCCCGGTCCTTGAGGCCCACGCGGTCTAGGAGTTCCAGCGCACGCTTGCGCGCTTCGGCTTTGTTCCGGTGGAGCGCGACGACGGGCGCTTCGGTCACGTTCTCTAGTGCGGTGAGGTGCGGGAACAGGTTGAAGTTCTGGAACACCATGCCGATGTCCGTGCGCTGCTTGAGGATGTCCTTCTCGCGCAATTCGTGTAGCTTGTTTCCCCGGACCTGGTAGCCCACTAATTGGCCGTCGATGGTGATGTACCCGCCGTCCACTTTCTCCAAGTGGTTGATGGTCCGCAGGAGCGTGGACTTCCCGGAGCCGGAGGGCCCCACGATCACTGCGACTCCGCCGGTCGGCACCGTGAGGGACACTCCTTTGAGGACTTCCGAGCCCCCGAAAGACTTGCGGACGTTGGTGATTTCCACATGGCCGCGGGTTGCAGCGGTACTCATCGGGCTTCCTTCGCTCGGTCAAGGTTCACGGGTGCGTGGGTGGCAAAGAACTTCCTGGCCTTCTGCAGTGGAGTGAGCGGCAGGTTCCGAACCGCGCCCTTCGAGTAGTAGCGCTCGATGTAGTACTGGAAAACACTCAGGACCGAGGTAATCGCCACATACCAGAGGGTCGCCACGAGGAGCAGCGGAAGGACCTGCTGGGTGCGGTTATAGATGACCTGCACGGTGTAGAAGAGCTCGGAATAGGCCAGGACGTAGACGATCGAGGTTCCCTTGACCAGGCCGATGATCTCGTTGAAAGCGGTGGGCAGGATGGCCCGCATGGCCTGCGGCAAGACGATCCTCGTGGAGCGTCGCCAGGCCGGAATGCCCAGGGCCGCGGCTGCCTCGAGCTGGCCCTGATCCACCGAGAGGATGCCGCCTCGGATGATCTCGGCCGAGTACGCCGCCTGGTTGAGGGTCAAGCCCAGGACGGCCGCCGCGAATTGGCTAATGAGCGTGGTGGTCTGGACCTCGAAGAAGCGGATGTCCGTGAAGGGGATTCCTAGGCTGATTTTCTCGTAGAGGTAACCCAGGTTGTACCAAAGCAGCATCTGCACCAACAACGGCGTGGAGCGGAAGATCCAGGAGAACGTCCAGGACACCGAGACCAGGAGCGGCGAGGCCGAGAGCCTCATGAGCGCCAGGATGAAGCCGAGGACAAAGCCCAGCGCGCCGGAGATGGCCGTCAGCTTCAGCGTCTCCCCGAGGCCGTTGACCACGGACTGCGCGGTGAACCATTGCGCGACCACACCCCATTCCCAGCGCGGGTTCGTCGCGAGGGACCAAGCCACTGCGACAACCCCGAGCGCCACCAGCACTGTGCCTACCCAGCGCCATGGTTGCCGCGCCGGGACCAGTTTGTAGCCGGAGTAGTCGGCTGCGGGCCGGGCGACGGCACTGTGGGCAGCGGCACTCTGGGCGGCGTCCGCCGTCGGGCTTTCCGCGACGGCACTGCGTCCCAAAAAGGCGCCCGGCGCCTGTTCCTGTGCGGACTGCGCCGCTGTGGTTGCTGCTGAACTCATGCGCCACCTCGCTTCGTAGGGGTTGTTGGCTATCGGATGGCTGCCAATCTAGGGGCGCGTTCGAAGCAGCTGCAAGGCGGATTTTTGCACTTCTTCATGGGGGTTCATGGCGCTACTCCGCGCTTCACAGGGCGCCATATGAGTCGGTTCTTTGCGCTCGTTGACGCACCGTGACGCGTAGTGAACGGCTGTTACCCGGGCCTCGACCAGGGCCCCGAAGCGTCCCTAGGCTCGGGTACCACCAGCCACCGCCAACAGGAGTTGCCATGCCGTCCTTCGCCCCCACCATCGTGTTTATCGGCGGTGGTCCGCGCTCAGCCGGCATCCTCGAGCGGCTCGCAGCCAACAAGCCCGGCCTCTTCGACGGGCCCCTTTCCATCCACGTGGTCGAGCCGTACGAACCCGGTTCCGGGAGGATCTGGCGCTATGACCAGAGCCCGGGACTCCTGCTCAACTCCACGGCAGCGGACGTCACGATGTTCACCGACAGTTCCGTGGCCTGCGACGGTCCCTCCGTGGACGGTCCGGGCCTAGCCGCATGGGCGGCCGGCGTGCTGGAGGGTTCCATCCGCGACGTCCCGCAGTTCGAGCCCCACCTCCTTGAGCAGCTCCACGCATTGACACCGTCGTCGTTTCCCAGCCGCCAACTCCAGAGCAGATACCTCGAGTGGTTCTTCCGCAGGGCCGTCGCGGCGCTCGGCCCGGACGTCACGGTGACCGTCCACCGGGACACGGCCACCGCCGTCGAACATCTTGCTCCAGGGTCAGACGGCGGTGCGAAGTACCGCGTGCGGCTCGCCTCGGACGGGGCACTGGAAGCGGATCTCGTGGTGTATTCGCTGGGCCACACTGACTCCCGGGCCGATCCGGAATCAGCGCGGCTTGCCGATTTCGCCGCCCGCCGCGGCGGGTTCCACGCGGCGCCGTCGTACACCACCGACGTCGACTATTCGGCGATCGCACCCGGCCAGGACGTCCTGGTTTCGGGCATGGGCCTGGCATTCGTGGACCTTCTGGTGCTCCTGTTCGAGGGCCGCGGGGGCGTCTTCGAAGACAGGCCCGACGGCGGCCTGGAGTATGTGCCGTCCGGGGCCGAGCCGCGGCTCTGGGCAGGCTCCCGGCGCGGAGTCCCCTACCACTCCAAGATCTCCTCCACCCTGCGCGGCGAGCCCGTCGGCGCCCCGAGGTACTTCACCCCGGGCGCCGTGGAATCGCTGCTCGCCGCTCACGGGGAGCTGGATTTCCGGACCCAGCTATGGCCGCTCATCGCCAAGGACGCCGGCTACGCCTATTACCGCGAGCTCTTCGTCGGCTATCCGGCACGGGTCCATGGCGGCTGGGAAGAGTTTTCGGCGCGCTTCGATGCCGTGGATTGGTACAGCCGCGAACGCGAAGACCTCGTGGCCGCGGCCATCCCGGACCCGACCCTCCGGCTCGATCTCGAGGCCCTGGACCAACCGTTCGGCGGCTGCGCCTTCGCGGACCATGCCGCCGTGCAAAGATCCGTGGCGGCCTACATCGAACGCGACCTCAAGCTCCGCACGAGCCCGGACCACTCGGAAACCTTGGCCTTGTTCACGGCCCTGCTCCGCGTCTACATGGAACTCGGCCAGCTGGTCCCCCAGGAGCGGCTAAACTCGCGCTCCCAACAAGCGGTGCACGGGTGGTGGCACGGCTTCTTCAGCTTCGTGGATTCCGGGCCGCCGCCCCACCGGCTGCGCGAGATCCTCGCCCTGCACCGGGCCGGGTTGCTGCAGTTCCTTGGCCCGGGCATGTGGGTGCGTCCGGACGAAGCCAGCGGCCGGTTCGTGGCCGGTTCCTTCCAATCGCCCGTAGTGGTGGACGCTGCGGCGTACATCGAGGCCCGGTTGCCGTCGCCGTCGGTCACGCGATCGGCCAACCCCGCGCTGGCGGACCTGCACGACGCCGGTTGGGGCACCGAACAGTCGCTCCTCACCTCGGACGGCCCGCACTCCACCGGTAAGCTGTTGGTCTCGAGTTCGCACGAAGTCCTGGCGCCCGACGGCGGACGGCAGGTGGGCCTCTTCGCCGTCGGACCCTGGACCTCGGGTTGGGGCGCGGGTGCGTTCGCGCGGCCGGAGACGAACGCCGCACCGTTCCGCGAGAATGACGCCTTGGCCCGCCGGCTCCTGGCCGAACTGTCCGCCCGTCACCCACGCACCAGCCACCCAACTGACTCGCAGTTGTTGTCGTTTTGACGCCTCATAACGACAACAACTGCGAGTCAGTTGGGAAATTCACGAAAGGCATGACATGACAACAACGCCAACCCAGCGGTCGTCGGGCCTTGCCGTCCTCACGTTGCCGATGCGCGATCCACGCGTCAAGCCCCTCCTGGACGAACTCGCCGTCGAATACACCACGCGCTACGGGGACCTCTTTGGCAGCGGTGGCGCAGCCGAGGAGCTCAACAGGTACCCGGCCGGCGAGTTTGCCGCACCCCACGGCGCCCTCCTCATCCTGCAGGAGAACGGCGAAACCGTCGCAGGCGGCGCATTCCGCCGCTACGACTCCCGCACGGCGGAGCTCAAGCGGATCTGGACGCATTCGGCGCACCGCCGTCGCGGCCTGGCCCGCGTGGTCCTCGCGGAGCTGGAGGCCGAGGCTTCCCGACGCGGCTACCGACGGATCTACCTCACCACCGGTCCGCGGCAGCCCGAAGCCAAGAACCTGTACCTGGCCACGGGCTACACCCCCCTGTTCGACGTCGACGCCGATCCGGAAGAGATCAAGCACTTGGCGTTCACGAAGGATCTTGCACCCACTGAAGCGTGAGATCTCGGCCCTTTCGTGCGCTCAAAGGGGCGAGATCTCACCCCTCGATTGCTACCCGCGCCGCGGCCTCGATCCGGGCCCGGTGATCGGCCCATTCTTCGGGGCTTCGCTGTGACAAATTCAGGTCCCCGGGGCCCTTCCCCGCGGAACCGTCGATGAGCTCACGAAGTATGTCGGCATGACCCAAGTGCTGGGCCGTCTCGACGCACATGTGCACCAGGATCTGATGGAGCGTCACATGTCGACGTTCTTCGGGCCACCACGGCACTTCCCCGCGAGCGTCGAGTGGGAGCGACTCGATGGTTGCATCGCTGTGCTCGGCCGAGAACCGGTGAAGTTCGATAATCTCGTCCCGGCTCTCTTCCGGGGGAACCCACAGGTCCGCGTCGGCTTCGGCGTCGTCTGCGAACCACGGTAAGTCCCGACCGCTGGGCCGGCCAAAGACTTCCCCGAAGTACCCCAGCTCCACGCTGGCCACATGCTTGACCAGTCCCAGGAGGTTGGTGCCGGTGGGGGTCATGGGCCGGCGGACGTCGTACTCGTCGAGTCCGTCAAGCTTGGCGAGGAGCTCGCCGCGACGGGCGCGCAGGTATTTGAGCAGAATCCCTTTGTCATCCATCCGGGCACTATACCGTTGCCGTCCCGGGTGTGTACCGTCTGTGCATGGCGAAACTGATCTACGCAGGGATCATGTCCCTGGACGGCTACACCGCCGATGCCGACGGGAAATTCGATTGGAGCATGCCGGACGAAGAAGTGCACGCCTTCGTCAACGACTTGGAGCGGCCCATCGGCACATACCTCTACGGCAGGCGAATGTACGAGGTCATGTCCGCATGGGAGGACATGTCCCTTTCCGACGAGCCGGCGGTCATGCGGGACTATGCGGAGATCTGGCGTGCCGCGGACAAGATCGTATATTCCACGAGTTTGGAAAGTCCGTCCACCGCAAAGACACGCCTTGAGCGGGAGTTCGACGCCGGAGCCATCCGCGCGCTGAAAGAGTCGTCAGAGCAGGACATGTCCATTGGTGGCACGGTTCTCGCCGCCCAGGCCATCAAGGCCGGACTGGTGGACGAGTTCTGTCTCTTCCTCACGCCGGTGGTCGTCGGAGGCGGCAAACAATTCCTCCCGGACGGCGTGGGCGTGGCCCTTGAGCTGTTGGACGAACGTCGCTTTGGCAACGGAGTCGTCTACCTCCGGTACGCCAAGCGAGCATAAGCAGTCAGGCAAATTTTCCGCCCAACTGCCGCCCTGCACCACTAGGCTATGCGCATGGCCAAGAAAACAGCAGCGGAAAAACTTGCCACGATCCAGCAGGGATACACCCTCGATGGGCCCACGATCGAGCTGGGTGCCGCCATCGTCGACGGTGAAGTCCACAAAGAAGCGCAAGTCCGGTTGCCACTGTCCATGATGAACCGGCACGGCCTGGTGGCCGGGGCCACGGGCACCGGCAAGACCGTCACCCTGCACATGATGGCAGAACAGCTCTCCACTGCCGGAGTCCCCGTCTTCTTGGCTGACATCAAAGGAGACCTTTCAGGACTCGCCACCGCCGCGACGGCCAGCGAAAAACTCACGGCCCGCACAGCGAGCCTCGGCCAAGATTGGTCCGGCAAGGCTTTTCCGGTCGAGTTTCTCTCGCTGGGCGGGGATGGCAACGGCGTTCCGGTCCGCGCAACGATCACCTCGTTCGGCCCGATTCTGCTTTCACGCATCATGGAGCTCAATGACACCCAGGAATCCAGCCTGCAGCTGATCTTCCACTTCGCCGACCAGAAAAAACTCGAACTGATCGACCTCAAAGACCTGCGCGCAGTCATCCAGTTCCTGACCTCGGACGAGGGCAAGGCTGAACTCGAGGACCTCGGCGGACTATCCAAGGCCACGGCCGGCGTCATCCTGCGCGAGCTCGTGAATCTCGAGGCCGAAGGCATGGAGAAGTTCTTCGGCGAGCCGGAATTCGATACCGCGGAACTTCTCCGCACGGCCCCGGACGGCCGCGGTGTGATCAGTTGCCTCGAATTGCCGACGCTCCAGACCAAGCCCATGCTGTTCTCGACGTTCCTCATGTGGCTGCTTGCGGACTTGTTCGAAGACCTCCCCGAGGCGGGAGACCTGGACAAACCCAAGCTGGTGTTCTTCCTCGACGAAGCCCATTTGCTCTTCACCGGCGCATCCAAGGCCTTCCTCGAAGCCATCACCACCACGGTGCGGCTCATCCGGTCCAAGGGGGTCGGGATCTTCTTCGTCACCCAGACGCCCAAGGATGTTCCTGCCGCCGTCCTCGGCCAGCTTGCCAACCGGGTCCAGCACGCCCTGCGCGCGTTTACCCCGGAGGACGCCAAAGCGCTCAAGGCCACCGTGTCCACATTCCCGGTGAGCGACTACGACCTTGAGGAAACACTCACCTCGGCCGGTATCGGCGAAGCGGTCATCACAGTCATGAACGAAAGAGGCGCGCCCACGCCCGTGGCGCTGACGAAGCTGCGTGCCCCCGAATCGGTGATGGGACCCAGCACGGACGGGCTGATCGGCAGCACCATCGCAGCTTCCCCGCTGCTTCCCAAGTACGGCACCGCCGTGGACAACATCTCGGCCTACGAGAAACTCAGCGGCAAAGAGACCGCACCCGCCACGGGAGAGGCAGCGCCAGGTCAGCCTCCGGTACCGGGTGCCCTTGACCCCCATGCCGTTGAGGCAGAAGCCCGCAGGATCGAGGAAGAAATCCTTGGCCGTCCCAGCAGTCGTCCGCTGCCAGGCTCCGCGCCGGAAGACTGGCCGTCCGCACCGGCACCGGCCAATGCACCGGCCAACGCACCGGCACCTGCGCCGCAGCAAGACGGGATGATGGGCGATCTCGCAGGCGTCCTGGGTGGTGCGCTCGGGGGCGGAATCAAGAGCATGGCACGGTCCTTCGGCACGCAACTCGGCCGGGAATTGCTCCGCGGAGTGTTCGGAACCTCATCGCGTCGGCGCCGCTAAAGCGGAGCAGCCGCCCGCCGTCGGGCCCCTCCCCAAGAGCATCTTCAGCCGTCACCTGAGGGAAGGGATGACGAGGTATTGCTGAACCGGCGGGTAACGTAAAGGGCGTGCAGTTGAGTCAAGCGTTGGTCAAGACCGCGGCCGGGTGGCTGCTCGGTCTGATGCTTGCCGTGGCCGCTGCGATCGTTTCCGTCAACCTGGTGAGCAACTCCATAGCCAGCCCGCAGCAGCAAGTGCGCGATTACCTTTCGGCCCTCCAGAAGGGGCATGGCGGGGAAGCCCTCGGGCTCCTGCACGCGTCCGTGCCCAACGCCAATGCCGCCATGCTGGACGGTACCGCCCTGCAGACGGCGGCGTCGAAGATCACCGATATCAAGCTCGGCAACGCCGAATCCCGTGGCAGCAACCGGGTGACCGTCCCCATGGACTACCAGATCGACGGCAAGGCGCTGCACACGGACTTCCTGCTTGAACGGACGGGCACCGAGTGGCTGTTCTTCGGCAAGTGGTCCTTCGTGCCGTCATCCTTGCCGACGATCGAGGTCACGGTGGTGAACGCCAACGAGGCAACGCTGAACGGCGTCCCTGTGAACCTGCCCAATGGCCGCAACAGCTTTGCCGTGTTTTACCCCGGCCAATACGAAGCCAGCCTCACCGGCAAATATTTCTCCGCGCCGACTACCAGCACGTCGGTGACCACGGGCGCCCTGCCACAGGCACCCCTCAACCTTGTGACCAAGCCCACCGACGCCATGATCAAGGTGGTGAGCGACAAGGTCAAGGAATTCCTGGACACCTGCGCCGCTGACGCCACCAAGCAGCAAAAGCTCCAACCCGACTGCCCGTTCTACCACGTGACCAACAGCCGGGTGGTGGATGGCACCATCAAATGGCAGATCACGGAGTATCCCAAGGTCAGCATCGACCCCTTTAACGGACAGTGGGTCGTGGCGCCCCTCAACGGCAAAGCCAAGGTAACAGCCCGCGAAATCGACCTCTTCAGCGGGCAAGTCGGCGACCTCAGCGCCGTTCACGACTTCAGCTTCACCACACGTTTGGACATAGGGGCGGACACCATCACCGTCACCCCGCTGGTGAGCTTCTAGGCTGGCGCCTTTGTTAGCCGCCCCAGCGTCACGCAGCGCAGGTTTTTGGCCGCCCTGAGTACTCAAACCCCGGATTTCCGGGACCGGGGTCGGAGCAAAGAGCCAAAAAGATGCGTCCCGTGACGCAGGCCGGCGAACCAGCCAGCCCTAGAAGGCCACTGCCTAGTCCATCCCGCGCAGGTCAAGCACCAGTTCGGAGTCGCCGTCGGCCTGCAGGACCACGGGGATGCCCCAGTCTTGCTGGTAGAGGTGGCACGCGGCGTGATCGGGGATTTCTCCGTCCTCGGTCTCCGGGCCATCACACGCAGCCGCCCGGGCCGTAATGTGGAGGATCCCCTCAGGTACGTCCGCGGACAGCTCGAGGGTGCGCAGCAGCCCCACGGACGTCCCACCCCCCGAAAGCAGCAGCTCGGGCGGGGTCGAGGAGATCTTGAGCTGGGTAGGATCGCCCCAGCGGTCATCGAGCTTCTGGCCGGTAGGGGCTGTGAAGCGCACGGTGAGCTCAAGGTTCCCCGGCGCCACGGGGCTCTTGGGCCGCTGCGTCTGCGAGGCTCCCTCGTCCACCTGCTGGGCTTCCTTGGGGATGGGAACCAGGACCAGTTGGTGCTTGTTGGATTCGACCACCACCAACAGCGGTTCGCCGCTTTCCGGGTAGACCACGACGACGTCGCTCGGCTCGGCGAGCCCCCGCGCCAGAGTGGAAACCGTCTTCGTCGCGGGATCGTAGCGCCGCACGGCACCGTTGTAGGTGTCCGCGATGGCGACGGAGCCATCAGGGAGCACTGTGACACCCAGGGGGTGCTGCAGGCGAGCCGCGGTGGCCTCGCCGTCCCGGAAACCGAAATCGAACAAGCCCTTGCCCACGGCCGACTCAACGGTCACGCCGGATTCGCCCAGGACCAGGCGGCGCAACGCCGAGGTCTCGGAGTCGGCCACCCAGATGTTGTCTTCCGCATCCACGGCCAGGGCGGAAGGCTGGGCGAACCAGGCTTCCTCGGCGGGTCCGTCAAGCAACCCTTCAAGGCCCGAGCCGGCCAGGATCGATACCTCGCCGCTGAGAGGCTCGAAGGCGAAGATCTGGTGCGTTCCGGCCATCGCGATGACAACGCGCTGCAGCTTCTCGCTCCACACCACGTCCCACGGCGAGGACAAGGACACCCCGGTCCCGACACCGAGCACCCCGACGTCGACCGCGTCGGCCGCGAAGTCAGCCGGACCGGCGTCGTGGTGTTCAGCCCAAACACCGGCACCGCTTTCCGTCACGCGGGCAGGGCCGGCGTCGAGCAGTCGCTGTACGCCGTTGCCGGCAACGGTCTGCACATAACCCGAGCTGAGCGTCACGCCGCGGAGGCGGTGGTTCACGGTGTCCGCGACCACTGCTTCGTACCCGAGCTGCCAGGCAAGCTCCGCCGGGAGTACCGCCACGCCCTGCGGCTCGTTGAACTGGGCAATTTCCGCCGCGCCGTCCAGGTAACCCTTGGTTCCGGAACCGATGACGCGCTCCACGGTCTCAAGGTCCGGTCGCAGTTCCACCAAACGGTGGTGGCCCGAATCGACCACAAGGTAGTTGCCGTTGTCCAGCTGGGTCGCCTTGCCCGGGAAGCGCAGGGTGCCCGACGTCGGGACGGGAGCCACATAGGGGCCGTCACCGCGGTGGAGGGTCCCCTTGGCTTCGTGCTCGGCCACCAGCTCCTCAAGGAGCACCGCAAGCCCGTCTGCGTGGCCCTCACCGGAAAGATGCGCCACGATGTAGCCCTCGGGATCCACAACCACCAGCGTCGGCCAGGCGCGGGCCGTGTAGGCCTTCCACGTGGCGAGCTCGGGGTCGTCCAGGACGGGGTGGTGGATTTCGTAGCGCTCCACGGCGGATGCGAGGGCCACGGGATCGGCTTCGTGCTCGAACTTGGGCGAGTGCACGCCGACCGTCACCAGGACATCGGAGTACTTTTCCTCGAGCGGGCGCAGCTCATCCAGGACATGCAGGCAGTTGATGCAGCAGAACGTCCAGAAGTCCAGCAGCACGATCTTGCCGCGCAGCGCTTCCAGGTCCAGGGTCTTCCCGCCCGTGTTGAGCCAGCCACGGCCCACCAGTTCAGAGGCGCGGACACGCAGTTGGGTGCGTACGGATTCGCTCATCAGCGTCCTTCCAGGTTGGTCTTGCTTCCGGGCTGTTTGACGTCCCGATCAATCAGTTTCGCATCGCGGTCTGCAAGCCGCGCAAACATATCGTTGTAAGCATTAAGGTCGGCGTCGTTATTCCTGTCGGCCGCCCGGTCCGTGCGTTTGGTCTCCCGCTCATCCGAACGCGACCACATGACCGCGACGCCGATTGCCACCAGCAAGGTGGGAACTTCGCCAATTCCCCAGGCCACAGCACCGCCTGTCTGCTGGTCCAGCAAGGCCGATTGTCCCCAGGTCCGGCCGAGATTGCCGAAGTAGTCGGCAGCCAGCAGCCCGGTCCCTCCCATGATGGACACACCGAAGAAAGCGTGGAAGCCCATCGTGGCGAGCAAGAGGAGCAAACGCATCGGGTAGGGCGCCCGACGTGGCAACGGGTCGGTGCCGATCATGGTGAGGACAAAGATGTAGCCGGTCAGCAGGAAGTGCAGGTTCATCAGCTCATGGCCCACGTGCTCACGCATCGCCCAGCCGAACGCGTCCGAGAAGTAGAACAAGACGATCGAGCCGGCGAAGTTCGCGGCCGCAAACAGCGGGTGCGTCACCACTTGGGAGAACTTCGAATGCACAAACACCAGGAGCCACTCACGAAGGCCACGGGAGCCGTCGCCTCGCGATCCTTCGCCGCGTGACGGCAGGGCCCGCAATGCCAACGTGACCGGCGAACCCAGCACAAGGAACAGCGGGGCCACCATCGTCAACGCCATGTGGTCCACCATGTGCGCGGAGAACAGTACGCGGCCGTAGACCGACGGCGGTCCGGAGGTGATGTAGGTCAGCACCACCAGGCCGATCATCCAGTTAGCGGCACGGAACCATGACCAGGAGTCACCGCGGCGGCGCACCTTAACCACGCCGAGGATATAGCTCGCCGCGCCGAAGAGGGCCACAGCCACCCAAAGCCAGTCGAAGCGCCACTCGGTCAACCAGCGCGCGGGCGTCAGTTCGGGCGGCAGCTCGTAACCTGACAGGATAAAGGCCGGCGAGGCGTCCGGCGCGTAAGTGGTGGGCAGCGGCGGTGCCGAACTGGCCAGCGCGACGGCGAGTCCCGACGTCGCGCCCATCACCAGGAGTTCTACCAACACCAGCTGCCACAGCACGCGACGCGTAGTCATGGACTTACGGCCCAACTGCGGAATGACCCACTGGCGGTGCATGAAACCAATGCAGCCGAGGACAACAGTGGCCAGCGCCTTCGCCAGGATTATCTGCCCATACGGGGTGCCGACCAAAGCCGAAAAGCTTGTGACGCGAATGCTCGCGTTGACGACGCCCGAGGCGAAGACCAGCACGAAGGCAAAGCCTGCCAGAGCGGAGAACCGGCGGAGCGTCTGCTCTGTAATGTCCTTGGTGCCTGTTGCCTTGGAACCCCGCAGGAGGCTCGACAGGACAGCAAGCATGATGATGCCGCCCACCCAGGTGGACACGCCCACCAGGTGAAGACCGAGCGAATTGATGGCACCCTCGTGGTCGCTGGAACTCGCGGAATGGCCGATCAGAGCGCTCGGCACCAGGCCGCCCAGTGCCAGGACAAGCGTCAGAGCGAGTCCCGCCAACGACCGGACGCCGAACAGCGCCGTCGTGACAATCGCCGCGATGATCGTCACCGCGAGCCACGCCTGGCCCGTCTGGATGTCCGTCATGAAATAGACGAGGGAAGCGGTGAACTGCGCGTCCCCGGAGAGGCTCTGCCCGGCCACATCCGCGTACGTCAGCACAAGGACCGCGACGGCGGAGAGCGTCCAGGCGGCGCCTGCTGCGGCCGCTACGGCCAAGGCGCGGGTGAATGCGGGGTGTTCAGGGGCATCGTCGCCCTTGGATCGGGATACATGCTTGGGAAGGATAACGACGGCGAAGATCAGTCCGCCGATCACAGTCGCCAAGGACACGTTGTGGATCGCTTTGGCGACGGGCAGCCCCCAGCGAACCAAGGCGCCTGGATCAGAGACCTGCCGAGCAGCCGAGGCGCCGGAGAAGACCAGGGCGCCCGCGAGAGCCAGGAGGAGCGCAGCAAAGCCCGCCAGCTGCCACGGCAAGGAGATGCCTTCCACGGCAGCGCCTGCCTTGGTTCCCGGCTTGGAAGCGGGCGAAGGGGCAGTGGCGGGAGTTTTGGCTGATGGCACCTATCCATTGTCCGCTAACGTCGGCGGCGCGGCGAATCGGGCGGATTAAAGCAGAAAGGCGGCAACCCGCAGGTTGCCGCCTTTCCTAGGCGTTCGCCGAAGTGTCTTACTTCTTGGCGACAGCTGCCTTCAGCTTGGAGCCGGCGGTCAGCTTGACGCTGTGGCCAGCGGCGATCTGGATGGTCTCGCCGGTCTGCGGGTTGCGGCCCGTGCGGGCTGCGCGGTCGGTGCGCTCGATGGCGAGCCAGCCCGGAATGGTGATCTTCTCGCCAGCGGCGACGGAAGTCTCGAAAACTTCGAACAGGGCATCGAGCACGGAGTTGACTGCAGCCTGGCTGGTGCCAGCCTTGCCAGCAACCTCGGAAACCAGTTCGCTACGGTTCTTAGCCATTTGTGTCCTCCTGGACTTTACGATTTTGGAGCTCACACACGGCATGCGTGCGAGCCACTGTTCGAAAACTTACCAGCTTGGGAGGGCACGGCCAGCAAATTCCGCGTGTTTCCGCGCTTTTTTGACCAAATTCACCCTATTTCGGGCGCTTTTGGGGGTCAATTCCGCCGCGGGCGAACTCTCCGACCCCCTCAAACGCCCGCTCACATATGCCGGGCTTTCGCCGGACGCCGGCTCACTTATACCGGGTCCTGGCCGGACGCCGGCTCACTTATGGCCGGTTTCGGCGGGACGCCGGCTCACTTCTGGTGGGCGGCGGGTGGAGGCCGGGGTCCGGTCCGTCTGGTGTTGTTAAATGGGTCAGGCCCCGACGTGTGTCGGGGCCTGGCCGTGAATGGTTGTCCGGCGGTGTCCTACTCTCCCACACCCTCCCGGGTGCAGTACCATCGGCGCTGTGGGTCTTAGCT